>NZ_BTCK01000005.1:0-230000 GCF_033239625.1 Paenibacillus sp. CCS19 | reverse complement strand
GCATCGCGGGAAGCGAAGTGCGTAATTCGGCCTATCAGCTGCGGCTTGCAGCCCAGCTTATTGTTGCAGAATAGATGAGCGCCCCGCTGCTCAAGCTCCGTGCCGCAAGAAGGACATTCGGTCGGGAACGGTATCTCTTGTCCCTCTTCGTCATCCGCCTTGCCGAGAATCTCAGGGATGACGTCATTGGATCGACGAATAAAGACGCGAGTTCCTAGAGCGTGCTTCAGGTTCTTCCGCTCGATATCACCGATATTGTTGAGCGTACAGTTCTGTACTGTAACACCTGCGAGTTCGACGGCTTCGACACGAGCGACTGGCGTTATTTTGCCCGTGCGACCGACTTCCCAAGATACAGACTCAAGAACGGTCGTCGTTTCTTCAGCCTCGAACTTGAACGCAACGGCCCAACGCGGAAATTTATCCGTATAGCCCAGCGCCTCCCGCGTGCGCATATCCACCAGCTTCACAACAGCGCCGTCAATAAGATAGTCGAGCGTCGGACGCATCTCCGTAATGCGGGACATCTCTTGTTCGACTTCTTCTATTGTATTGCAGTACGTAACGTACGGGTTCACCTTGAACCGATTGTCGATCAGAAACTGCTGCAGCTGACGATGCGTCTCGAAAGACACGCCCTGTGCGTGACCGACATTATAGAAGAAAGCATCCAGTTTGCGCTCTGCCGTAATGCGAGGATTCTGATTGCGGAGCGCGCCCGCTGCTGCGTTGCGTGCATTCTTAAGCGGTTCCTCAGCCGTACGATTGTAGGCTTCAAGCACGGATAGATTCATAATCCCTTCGCCCTGCACTTCGATAAGTCCCTCTGTAAAAGGAATCGTGAGCGGTACAGAGCGAATCGTCTTCACCTGTGCCAGAATGCCTTCACCTACAACGCCGTTCCCCCGTGTCGATGCCTGAACCAGTCTTCCCTCGTCGTATGTCAGGTTTAGCGTCAGTCCATCATACTTCAGCTCAATGACATAAGAAGGCGTTGGGAGCGGCGTTTGAGCTGGATTCTTCGTATTCCAGTCGCTGACCGCCTTCGTTACACGCTGATTCCAAGCGCGCAGATCCTCAACGTTCTGCGCTTTGTCGAGACTCCATAGACGGGACAGATGGCGATGCGGATCAAACCCTTTGAGCAGCTCGCCGCCAACCCGCTGGGTCGGAGAATGATCCAATACAACGCCGGTCGCCTGTTCAAGGGCAGCCAGCTCATCATACAGCTTATCAAACTCAGCGTCACTGACGGTCGGGTTGTCGAGCGTGTAATAGTTGTAGCTGTGGCGTGCGATTTCGTCCGCCAGCTGCTTCATGCGTTCCAGCTGCTCAGGTGACGCGGCTCCTGCATGTTGCTCCATGGATTATCCCTCTTCCTATCCGATAATGATCCGCACTGCGCAGACACCATGCGTGCACAATGCGGAAATGGATGATTCCGTTCGATCCGTTCGCTTAAATCTTCGTGATAGGCGCAAACGCAGCCAGCAGCTTCTTCAAGCCGACCGGTGCCGGGAACGCAATGTGTACCTCGGTGTCCTTCTCGGTGCCTTTAACGGCAACGACTACGCCTTCGCCGAACTTGGCGTGGGCGACCTTGTCCCCCGCCGCGAACTGCCGCGCCGCGCCGTCTGCAGCGGCGCCTGCCCCACCCGCCGCAGAGGCGGCGGAACTCAGCGGCGAAGATACGCGCACGCCGCTGCTGATTGGCGCTGGCGCGTCACCTGAGATGACGCGCCCAGTGCCAGGGGCGCCGCCGCTTCGGTAGCCTAAGCCGCCTCCCTGCGGGCTGCCGGCGTTAGGCGCTGCGGCGCCCCCGCGGCGCACGGCAGACCATCCGCCCGCCGTGCCGCCGCTGTAGCCAAGCCCGCCGCCGCCAATGGTGCGGCCGGGCGAGGCCAATGTCTTCACGTCCTCCGGAATTTCCTGGAGGAAACGTGAAGGCAGGTTCGAGTTCGTGCGTCCGAACAGCGTCCGCATGCGAGCGCAGAGCAGGTAGAGCCTTTTCTCCGCACGGGTAATGCCTACGTAAGCAAGACGTCTCTCCTCTTCAAGCTCCTCATTATCCGTAAACGCACGGCTGTGCGGGAAGACGCTCTCCTCCATCCCGATGATGAAGACAACTGGGAACTCCAAGCCCTTCGCGCTGTGCATCGTCATGAGAATTACGGAATCCTGCGGCGTATTATCCTCTTCGTCCTTGTTCACGGTATCGATATCTGCAATAAGTGCGAGGTCTGTCAAGAATGCAACAAGCGACTTATCTTCATTGTTCTTCTCGAACTCCAGCGTAACAGACAAGAACTCCTCGATGTTCTCGACGCGCGCCTTCGACTCGAGCGTATTCTCGCGCTGCAGCTCCAGACGGTATTCGGACAGCTCGAGAATTTTCTCCGTTAATTCAGTTACGGACAAGTAGTCGACCATTCGGGTCAAATTCGCAATCATATCCCGGAACTGGATAAGCGCTGTACGCGCTTTGCCTGTTACTTCGATGCCGCCGAATTCTTCGAGCGTGCCAAGCGCGGCGTACATGGAGATCCCGCGTCGCGCAGCCTCATCGGCAATGCGGCCAACGGTAGTGTCGCCGATCCCCCGCTTCGGAACGTTCACGATCCGAGTCAGGCTGATGTCGTCATCAGGGTTGGATATTAGCCGCAGGTACGCAAGCAGGTCCTTGATCTCTTTGCGATCGTAGAACTTGATACCGCCGACGATCTGATACGGAATATCGGATTTGATCAAAATTTCCTCGATTACCCGCGACTGCGCATTCGTACGATACAAAATCGCATGATCGGCGTACTTGCGCCCTTCCTTCACATGCTTGCTGATCTCGCCGGTTACGAAATAACCTTCGTCATGCTCGGAATCCGCTTGGTACAGCGTAATCGGTTCACCAGGTCCTTGATCCGTCCACAGCCGCTTCGGCTTGCGACCCGCATTGTTGCCGATAACTGCGTTCGCCGCGTTCAAAATATTCGAAGTCGAGCGATAGTTCTGTTCGAGCAATATGGTCTTCGACTCCGGATAATCCTCTTCGAAATTAAGAATGTTCGTAATGTCCGCGCCGCGCCAACGATAGATCGACTGGTCGCTGTCGCCGACTACGCAAATGTTATGATGCTTGTCGGCCAGCATCCGGCACAGCATATACTGCGCGCGGTTCGTATCTTGATACTCGTCTACGTGAAGATAGCGGAATTTGTTCTGATAGAACGCAAGCACGTCCGGCTCTTCTTGGAACAGCTTGATCGTCGTCATGATCAGGTCATCGAAGTCGAGCGAGTTATTCGCGCGAAGCCGCTTCTGGTACTGCTCATATACATCCGCGGCAATCGTCTCGAAGTAGTCGCCGACTTTGGCAGAGAAGCGCTCCGGGGTGAGAAGCTCGTTCTTCGCGCCGGAGACCGCCGCTTGAACGGCCTTCGGCTCGATTTTCTTCGTGTCGATATTCTTCTCCTTCATAATGTTGCGAATGACGGACAGCTGATCCGCCGAGTCAAGAATCGAGAAGCTGGTCGTGAAGCCGATCCGGCTTATGTCGCGACGCAGAATCCGCACACACATGGAGTGGAAGGTCGAGACCCAAATATCGCTGCCGGACGGCCCGACCAGCTTCCCGACACGATCCTGCATCTCGCGTGCTGCTTTATTCGTAAAGGTAATCGCGAGAATGCTCCATGGCGCGACCCGCTTCTTCTCAATTAAATATGCAATACGATGCGTCAGGACGCGCGTCTTACCGCTGCCCGCTCCTGCCATAATAAGCAGTGGTCCATCTGTCGCCTGTACGGCTTCCCGCTGCTGCGGATTGAGCTTCTGAACCGCTGCATCGATATTAACGGAATTAAACATATAATCGTTGCTCCTTCACCTATAGCTAGCGTTCCAGAACGATCAATGTAGCGGTGGAAAAAAGATCGTCTAGAACTTCTTGTTCGCATCGTTGTTCGCCTGTGTAAGTCTAGTCTAGACAACGGCGGCTGAAGTGTCAATTTCAGATTTTCCATTGTTCTGCAAGAAGTGGAATGACGTGCGGATTATCGTTCCGGGACAACAAAAAGACGGCTTCTCCGGAATGGAAGAAGCTTACGCTTCCCGTTGATTTCCTTCCGAAAAAACCGCCTGGGTCTAAACTGATCGTTATTTACCCGCACTAATGGTTAATCGTATTAAGATACGCCGACCTGAACGGCTTTCACAGCTTGAACGGTCGCAAGCGCTGCGTCCAAGTTATCGTATACGATATTGCCTACAACGACTGTATGGGCAGCGCGTGCCGCCTCAGCCGCTTTGTCCGGACCATCAATGCCGCCGCCGTATATGATATGAGCCTGAGATACCGTCTCCGAAGCCCGGCGTACAAGCGACATATCGCCGAATTTGCCACTGTATTCAATGTAAATGATGGGAAGCCGCAGCAGCCGGTCGGCAGCTTGAACATAAGCAAGCGCTTCGTCCACACTCAAATCTGCATTCGCGCCGCTAACCGTTGCAGCTGTTGCTTCCCCGTTCATAATCAAATAGCCTTCACCCGCTGTAATCTCCCATGGAATCAAATGACCGAATTCCTGAAGCGCAGCCGTCTGCCTCCCGATCAGCCATTCCGCCCGCTCCGCGTTGAGTACGAGCGGTACGAGATAGTTGTCAAAGCCCGGAACCGCTGCATCCAGACTGGTTACCTCCAGCACGCAATCCAGCGCATATCTGCGAACTCGGGACATGAGGTCTACCGTATTATCATAGGTGACGCCGCTTGACCCTCCGACCATAATGGCATCCGTGCCGGACATACAAACGGCTTCAAGCGCCTCATCCGATATTTCGCGATCCGGGTCCAGCTTGAATACATGCCGCCAGCTCGTATACCATGCCCCGTTCATCTTACGTCACTCTCCGCTTCTATAACATAATGACATCAGTCTAGGACAAGGGCTGGCTTTATGTCAAACAGTCCGAACCGAATACATGAAGCGCTTCTGTTATTGAACGAGTGTCATTCCAATTCTATATTCATAATCGGACGCAGCTGTTGCGTAACAGGCTTCATGCATTGGTCGAAAAACGCCACGCTCGTCAAGCGCTCTGCAATCGGCCACTTCTGCGTGTAGGCCAACATGATAACAAATGTCCATGCCAACATACACGCAAACCATATAAAGTCCCGATAATATCGCTTGCGAAGCAGATTCTTGCCGCAGACATACAGCGTAACAAGGAAGGCAACGACGATAAGAATGGTTGTATCCATCATGGCGGTCAACCTTTCTTGTCTTTATCCGTCAAGTATTGAAACGACTTGTTGCTAAGTCCCATTCTCGTAATTCTAAACTGTACGTCCTTCTCGAGCGGCGCCTCGGCGAACACGCTGTTCCAATCCTTGCTCCACTGTTTCCATGCCTTCGGATATTTGCGATGCGCCTTCTCCGCAGCACCGAACACATCAGCCTTCATTTGCTGCCCCTGCTTCCAAGCACCCTCAAGAAGCGTTTGAATTTGCTGCGCTCCCTTACTCTCCAGCTTCTGAATGACGTCCGGCTTGTACAGATTCTGAGCACAGTCAGACTCCGATAACGCACCCGCCACATGAACCTGGGCTGTATAGCCAAGCTTCCCCTCCGTTAACTTTGCTTTCAGCTTCGTAGAAGCACGTTGAATCAGAAGCGTATCGAATCCGCTATGACCTTCCTCATCCGTGCACGGAACAACTATGGTTGTCTGCTTGACTTCGCCGCGAAGAAAAGATACGCCCAGCGACTGCTTTCGGTTCATCCAACCAATCATGCGGTCATTTTGTAAAATAGCCAATCTGCCAAGCTTAAGCTTGGATGGAATCGTCGTATGCGTGAAGGAGTCCAACGTAGACGTATCTTCCTTTCCCGAGATGAAGATTTCGGGAAGCACGCCACTCTTCGCGTCACTGGTCAGATTAATCGCCATCTGATAAACCGGAATGTTGGGCAGAATGGATGAATTCCTTGCTTCGGACATAATAATATCCTTCATCCCTTCTCCAGGGATGATCTGCAGCTGCATGAATTGCTCCAAGATCCGCCGAGCCTTGCCAGGCGTTACGAGCATGCTGACTGTCTCGCGAGGCCCTGAATTGCGAAAATAAACGTCCAGTAGCTCATTAAATCCGCGGCGCGCTACCTCTTCACTGAGAATGACGACCCTATTGTGAGCGTAGAACAACTTACGCGGGCTCTCGGAGTAACTGTGCATCATCGCCTCTCGAATCGATTTCCCTTTGGTGGAATACACGATAACAGGAGACTGAGGTGTTCCGCCTCCCGTCGTGCCTACGCCTGCAGAGATTGCGGCAGGGATAAGAACTTGATAGGAAACGATCCAATTACGGCCATCCCAGTCTATCCCGGTCGCCGACGTAATAGCCAGCTCATTCAGCTCGATGCGGTTCCAGCAGCCTGTTGTCATGACGCACAGAAACAACAGCATTGCCGCCATCACAGCTCTGCGTACCGTTATCATGGCGTTTGCGCCTCCTTGACTCCGCTCCCTCTTCTCATAAGCACACCAAGTCCGATGCAGGCAGGAATAATAATGTTAAACAGCGTTAAGAACGGTATGCTGTCAACGATTACAAAACGACCAAGCTCCGTGTTACGCGGCCAGGTAACGATCGTTGTGACGATCGCCAGTATGCTTAGTCCGAATATGACAGGCCAATTGCTCTTCAGTCTAAGCGCATGTGTAAAACAATGCACGGATGCGAATAAGAATACGGCCATTTTCACATACACGGTCATCCCCCACACCGATACGGTGTATATTTCGATTCGTTCAAGAAATTTGCCAACCTCTACAATGCCGACCGTATTAAATAACGGATACGACATCATTCGGACGACTTCCGATCCGAAAATGCTTACCGACATGACCGTTACAATAAGCAGTTGTACCGAACTGCCGACCGAACCGATTACGCTGGCCTTCATTACCGACTTCTGGTGTTTCATGAAAGGCTGAATGATTAGCAGCACCGAAACTTCTGACAGCCATAAGAACGGTGTAATTGCTGCTAATTCAATCCGGGCTGCGCCATTATCGAAGAAAGGCAGCAGTCTCTTCAAATTAATGTCGTCAAAGTTCAGCCCCACTGAAATTGGAATCACAATAATGACCAACAGTAAAACAAGAGCCGCGGAACGCGCGATCGCTTCTATACCATGTGCAATCGAGAATGCCGCTACCGCAACCATTACAGCGATAAGCATAACGATCGGCGTCTCGTCCAGCACCATATCCGAAATGAAGTTAGCGAACTGTCTAACGATCATGCAGAAGGCATTGAAATAATAGATGCCGAAAAGCAAGCCCAGCAATATGCCTACCGTTCTGCCGAATTGACTCTCGATCCATTCAATAAACAACAATCCAGTATTCTTTCTGCAGATCATCGCTACTGTAACGGCTAAGACGATGCCCGCAGCGGCAGCAATAGCGACCGATATCCATCCATCATTCGCTGCAAATCCAATGGTGACGCTGGGAACCGATAAGACGGCAGTCGGTGTAATCGTATTGATCACAATCGCAACGGTTTGCAAGGTAGATATCTCTGGCTTCATTTTTCAAACCCCTTCCTGATCAGGATCAGGCCTCTTGCCGCCGCCAATTCTATGCTGATTCGGAACCTGATTAGAAGACATGCCGATCGGACGCTTACGCATCGCCCACCAAGGAACACGAATGAACACGTCCTTGAGGTTGGACACGATCAAAGGCGAAAGCGGCAGCAAGTACGGCTTGCCGAATGAACGAAGTCCGCTCATATGCGCGAGCAGCACCATAAGTCCTGACATAATGCCGAACAAACCAAATGATCCTGCAAGAATCATGAGAACAAACCGTATAAGCCTTGCCGCAATCCCCATATTAACCGCAGGTATGACAAAGCTTGCGATTGCGGTGAACGAAACGACTATGACCATCGCCGCAGATACAAGCCCTGCTTGTACGGCCGCTTGTCCAAGTACGAGTGCGCCTACGATCGAAATAGCGGGTCCGATAATGCGCGGCATTCGAACCCCAGCTTCACGCAATATCTCGAATGTGATCTCCATTAGAAATGCTTCCACCAGCGCAGGGAACGGAACTCCTTCGCGCTGAGCAGCAAGGCTAATCAGCAGCGGGGTTGGGAGCATTTCCTGATGGAAGGTTGTAATGGCGATATAAAGCGACGGAAGCAGCATGGAGATAAAGAATGATGTAACTCTAATTAGGCGCAGAAACGTAGAGATGTCGTAACGCTGGTAATAATCCTCGCTGGATTGAAAAAACTTAACGAACGTAACCGGCGCGATCAGAACGAACGGAGTGCCCGACACCATAATGACGACTTGCCCTTCAAGAATGCATGCGCAAGCCGTATCCGGGCGTTCCGTATTCTGAATAAGCGGGAATGGCGTGAACGCTTTATCTTGAATGAACTCCTCGATATATCCGCTCTCTAGAATTGCATCGATCTTAATCTGATCGATACGGCGATGAACCTCTTTGACAACATCGTCCTGCGCAATCCCTTGCAAGTAAATGACTGCGATGTTCGTACGCGTCTCTCGCCCGACGATCTTGTAGTCGAACCGTAAATTGGGCGATTTAATAATGCGTCGAACGAGCGCCGTATTCGTACGCAGATTTTCCGTGAACCCTTCCTTCGGACCACGTACCACAGTCTGGGAGGTTGGTTCTTCCACCGACCTGCGATCTCCGCCGGTCGTGTCGATAATGATGGCTTTGAGGCTTCCCTCTACGAGGATGATGGAGCTTCCTTCGAACATCGCGTAGCCCACTTCTTCGATCGATGCTGCCGAACGGATTTTGCCGACTGCAATGGACCGATCGATAAGATGCGTGTATAAGCCATCCGTATCCTCTATTGTTTTATTGGCATCTTCCAGTAAACCCAGCAGCATCGTTCCGATCGCGGCTCCATCCACAATGCCGTCGATATAGAACAGTGAATAACGCTGATTCGGAAAAGAACGATGGGTCAACGTGCGGCACACGATATCCGGGCCTCCACCGAGAAACCGTTGGAGCCGCTCCATATTTACTTCCAGTTCAGGGACGAGCAGCTGCTCGGCATGCTGTTCGCGCTCAGCGCCCGATCGCTTGTCATCCTCTGTTGATTGCTTGTTGTTGGATGTGGACATCATCAGACTCCTCTCCTCGCTTAGTCAAATCACTGTCATCCTGATTGTCCTTCGACCGAACTTTCTTCCTCATTAACATGACAAGCAGAAGCACGATTGGAATGACGATTTGAAAAATCGGAAAGTGTACCTTTAGGTTTCTTTCGAAGCCGACATTCACCTGATGCATATAGCTCTTAAACCAGAAGGATCCGACATAGATGCCGATGCCGACCGGTATAGCCGCAATTCGCAGCTTCACACGGAACAAATACGAGAATGCGATGGACGCACCTAAGTAATAAGCCGTGAGCTTGACGTAAACCGCCGAGAACAGCAGCAGCGACACAAGCGGATCAATACGCTCAAGAATGTTGCCCAGCTCCACGAACGTCGTCGCCTGCAGAAGCGGAACTACGCTCCAGCTTGCAAACTGCCCCAGCGAGGCAATGGTGATGATGTTCATCAGCGTTATGAAAGTGCCAGCGAATATGTAGCCTTTAATCGTCATTCGCATAATAGTCCCTTTGTCGTCTACCCCCGTATAACGCCAGAACATAAGGAAGAGCACCATCTCTCCGAACGGAAATGAGATGATTTCAGGTATGGCTGCATCCCATACCGGCTTGAACCCCTTCTCGAGCATCGGCAGCAGACGATTCAAATCAATCAATCCAGCGCTGAGCAGCAGAATGAACAGAACCACATAGATCATCACGAGGATCGGAAGCAGTACTTCCACCATTCGAAAGAAAACGCCAGGTCCTCCGATGACCGCATAACCGCCAATGAAGCAAATCATCAGAATGACCATCGAGAGCGGCGTATCCGGCAGCAGGAACATAATCGATAGGTCCGCGAATTCACGCACGTTGCGAATGCATTTGTAGCTGTAGTAGATGATGTAGATAAATCCGAACATGAACCCGATGATGCGGCCAAAATACATCTGGAAGATCTCGATTAAATTGCGATTCGGCTCCAGCCTCTGAATCTGCAGCGTAACGCCGCTTAACAGCAGCAGCCCCGCCAGTACGCCTATGACGACAGACATCCATGCGTCGCGATCAGCATTGCCTCCCAATAGGAATAAGGAAGAACTGCCGATAAGGAACAATATGACGGTCGAAGCCAATTGTCTAGGCGTTATCATGGCTCGTCTGGTCCCCTCCCCGTCTTGACGCCATATTATGGATGACTTGTGTTACTTACCTTCCCCAAACAGATGGAAAATGATGCATAGAAAAAGACAGGCAGATGTCCAATGGACATCTGCCTGTCTTTCTGTAATACTATTTGACCAACTGGCCGCGCGTTACGCCAAGCTGGTTGATTGCTTTCAAGCTGCGCCATACAGACGAACCGCTAATGCGGCCATTCAGCGCATCCTCATATAATCCCATAACTTCTTGTACCTTCTCAGCCGACTCCTCGAGGAACTCGATACGGAACGAGCGAACGCCCAGCTCGATGAAGTGGTTCAAGTATTCCGCGCCCGATTGCTCGATCGCATTATAGACCGTGTTGCGGCAGCCTTCATCAACGCGTACCGGATGGGACATGCCGATACGGTCCTGCAGCGATGCCCGCGACTCTTCGCAAGGGCGGCCGCAGTTCGTAAAGTCGGTTCCTTCGCTCATGAATGTGCAGTAGACGCAGTGCTCCGTATGGAACATCGGCAAGTGCTGATGCAGCACGACTTCCAGCTGCGAGGTGTCCGCATTGCGAAGCAGGTCAACCATCTGCTGAATGTTCAAGTCGTAGGATGGCGTCACTAAGTCGCAGCCTACTTCAGTGAACAAATTCGCTGCTTTGTGGTTCGCGATATTCAGCGAGAAATCGCCAATCAGCTGCGGGAACGGTTCACCCGGCGCAGAGCTGGCACGTGCACGCAGGTAATAATAAAGCGCACCTGTGTTACGAACAAGCACAGCGTCCGGCTTCAGCTTCAAGATGTTCGCATGATAGCCGTTCTCCCCTGGCATATGAATACGCGGTGTAGCGAGTGCGATCGGCTTGCCGGCGCTGCGCGCCACTTCAATAGCTGCAGGAAACTGCTTAATAAATTCGAAATCGGCATAAATCATCGTCGCATTCGTCTTCACCGCAGCCTCAACTTGCTCCAATGTACGGCACAGCACAGTCAGGTGCGGTTCCACATCATTGTCGGCAGTCGGCTTCTTCGGCGAAGCGTCAGCGAATGCATCTACTTCGTATTTCGTATAAACCAGTGGTTTCGGACGTTCTACCGTCAACTGCTCAACCGCTGCGCGGCGAATCCGATTTAGCTCGCGAACAGGGATAATGAGTTCACCCTCGAGATTCACTTCCAGCGACTCCAGCTGATACAGCGTGCCGCCTAGACGTCCAAGCTGATCTTCGAGCAGCGCCTTGTCCATCGGACGCTTCAGCGCTTTCTCCAGCGGGATCTCGGAGATGACCTCTACCGTTGTTCCTTTCTGCACATCGGTCCACGATGTCACCATCGGCTCACCTGCCGTACCCGACACGGTGATACGCATTGGGAATACACGATAAGGCTTGTCGGTCTCGAACGTAGCACGAAGACGTTTATCAAGCGCAGGATCACTCGTCTTCCACACTTTGTCGCCAACCTTCACACGGCGAAGATCAACGTCATTGCGGCCTGGCACAATCTCGAGCACAACGCCTTCCTGTGCTTCGCCTTCAATCTTAACGCCTTGACGGCGAAGATCGTAGACGCGGCCGCCTTCTTCCTTCTTCGTCGGATCGCCTGCGTCGAAGACGATACCGTCTCCGCGCTTAAGCGGCGCATCAATGCGGCAAACTACCGCATCGCGAAGCACGCGCTCGACGCGTCCCAGATAAACGCCGCGGCTCTTCGGGAACGTTCCGTCAACAAGCTGCTTGTTGTTCGTTCCTTTGAGGAAGCCGTGCGTGAAGCCGCGCGAGAAGCTTTGCTGCAGCTCGCGAACCTCTTCCTTCGATGGTTCTGTAGGCAGGCCGTCGAAGTAGTTGTCGATTACTTTGCGATATTTGCTGACGACGTTCGCTACATATTCAGGACTCTTCAGTCGGCCTTCGATCTTGAAGGAAGTGACGCCGGCTTCAATCAGCTCCGGAATAATATCAATAGCAGCCAAATCCTTCGGCGAGAGCAAATAAGCGACATCGCCCATCGGCTTCTGCTCGCCATCGACCATCAGGTCATACGGCAGTCGGCATGCCTGCGCGCATTCGCCGCGGTTGGCCGAACGTCCGCCCCACATCTCGCTCGTCAAACATTGGCCGGAGTACGATACGCATAATGCACCATGCACGAATACTTCCATCGGCAGCTTCGCTTGCTCGCCAATCTTCTGAATTTGCTTCAAGTTGTTCTCGCGTCCAAGCACGACCCGCTCCATATCGAACGGCTTCGTGAATTCAACCGCTTCCGGCGATGTAATCGTCATCTGCGTCGAGCCGTGAATCGGGAAGTCCGGAGACATCTCGCGAATCAGCTTCACAAGGCCAAGGTCTTGTACGATTACCGCATCTACACCTGCATCAATGCAAGCTTCAATCAGCTTCTTCGCATCGTTCAATTCATCCTCGAACACAAGAATATTGAACGTGAGGAAGCCCTTCACGCCGTAGCTATGCAAGAACGCCATAATCTCTGGCAGCTCATCCGTCTGAAAATTGTTCGCGCGCGCACGCGCATTAAACTTCTCTACACCAAAAAATATCGCGTCGGCACCATTGGCCACAGCTGCCCGCATGCAATCCCAATCGCCTGCAGGCGCCAGAAGCTCAATGTCTCCTCGCGTAATTTGTTTCGTCATTACTAGATCCGCCATCCTTTGTCTTACATTCTATCCTCTAAGTGTACCAGAGCAGACATACTGATTCCACCGGCAAATAATAAGCGCCGCACCAGATCATGATCCGGGCGGCGCTGCAATAAGCTTAAAGCGTAAATGTCAGTGACTTCAGAACATTATCGACATGTGCACGATAAGCCTGCGTGTCATTCGACTGCTGAACCGTAAATTGAAGAATATAGAGTTTACCGTTCACAGGAACGATATATACCGAAGCAGTCAATGGGCGATCAAGGTTCGGTGTCGTCATATCCAGACGCGTAACCGAAATTCCGTTAATCGTCGTCGTTGTTGTTTGCGTTACTTTGGCACCCATTTCCTGTTGATCTTTATCCGTGTTGATGAAGTTCTGGAAAGCAGACGAAAACTCACTAGCCGTATATTCATCCGTAACCGTCAATGTGAAGAAGCCATATTCCGATTCATAGTAAACACTATCTTGTTCAAAGTCTTTCTCTTGAGCGGTCCACGAAGCAGGAAGCTCGATGGAATATTTATATTTCTTGCTTGTTTTCTTAACGACTTGGTTGTCCAGATCCTCGTCATCCATCTCGCTGAAGTTGCTGTCAACGTACTTCGTATCAATCAGCAATGAGCTTACGATGGATTCGAACAGCGCTTTCCCCTTCGATGCAACTTCCTGAATCGAATAGAAGTTGATGCTGTATTTGTGATCGCCAGCTACAAGGAACAAATCGTATTCCGTGTACCATTTTGTTTTGTTAAACGAGTACTCGTACTTGAGCACAGCGCCTTGACCGTTCTTCAGTTTAATGTTCGACTCTTCGAAGTTGCGGATATATTCGCTTGCGAATTCATTCTCGAGCTTCTTACGCTCAGCCGTTCGCCATTGCTCAGCGGTTTCATTATTCTGCACCGATTCGATAGCGAAATCGATAAGACCCTCGTCCTCTTTGTAGAACACTGGCGTAGGCGATTCGGTATCCCGGTTCCATTGAACAGGGAGCTTCACTTCAAGTCCATAATCTTCGTCATGAATAGTAATAAGTCCGTTTACAACTTTCGTTACGTCTTTCAGTGTACGATCCGACTTATTAAATGACAGCGTAAAGCTATCGAGCAAATCCTGATATTTGTTAAGCGCATCTCTTGTAGCTGCCTTGGCTCCTGACATTACAATGAAGATCCGATTATCCTTCTGCGTACCGCGATATTCGAAGAACCAGCCGTCACGGCTTTTTGTAACCATTTTCTCGTAAGAAACACCGCTTACCGAAATACTTTTCTTCTCCATGACGAGCTCGTTATCATCAAAATAAGTTTGGATATGATCGCGAAGCTCTTCCTTGGTCAGCGTGTCTTCGATATCATCCACAGCAACGATAACGCTTGGATCACCCGAACCGTCCGACCATACCGTCCAGTCACCGCTATCGCTCTGGAACGACAGCGAAAGGTCCGTTGGATAATTCATGCTCCAGCCATAGTAGCTGTCGCCTACCTTCGTCTTGCCTGCATCCGTATCGATGCCCGTTACACTGCCTGTATCTGTTGTTGCAGTTTGACCTGCAACTTTACCCGTAATCGTAATCTGATTACCGCTTGGCACAACCGTTGCTCCGAATGCTTGTGCGATCACACGCACCGGCACCAATGTAACGCCGTTAACGATCTTCGGCGCTGTCGTTAGTTTGGAAACTACGCCGTTGACCTTCACGTCCTTGCTTCCGATCGTAAGGACAACAACCGTACTGTTATAGGTAAGCGTAATGATTTTGTTCTTCTCCAGGTTCAATTTGGCTCCAAACGCCTTGTTAATTACACTAAGCGGAACGAGAGTGGTCCCGTTTTCTTTCACTGGCGGCTGAATCTTCGAGGCTGTGCCATTAATTGTGACTGTCGGACTGCCGATCGACAGCTTGATTTCAACCGTATCCCCTGCAGCAGCGCTAGCTGCCAGAGGGAAGCATGCAAGAAGCATACATAGCGCAGTCATAATGACTAGCAAACGTTTCGTCATATATTCGATCTCCTCTATCGTTATAAATTAGTTCTGAGTCCATTTGCTAAGCTTGATTTTCTTCGTCACGATGTCGCCATCAGCCAGAAGCGTTACCTCTACCGACTGATCTGGCAGGTAGGATTTCAGCAGTTCGTTCACTTCAACAATCGAGGAGACTTGCGTATCTGCTATCGCATACAGCTGATCTCCGGTCTGCAGCCCTGCACTCTTCGCCGTATCGCTCGTAACCTTCGTGATCGTAAGCGGCTCATCTGTTGGCAGACCTACGATAGCAGACCAGCTTTCCTCGAGCTCAACGCCTAGCGATGCGCGGTTCACTTTGCCGTATTTGACAAAATGGCTGAGCACATACTGCACCGTATCCGCCGGTATGGAGAATCCGAGGTTGTCCACATCGTCGCTGACGAATTTCATCGAGTTGATGCCGATCACTTGACCTTTCATATTGACGAGTGGTCCTCCGCTGTTGCCCGGATTAATCGCTGCATCAGTCTGCAGCAATCTGTAATAGGAGGAGACCGAGCGGTTCATGCCGCTAAGAATTCCGCTGGTCGCTGTATTGCGGAGCGAGAACGATACCGGCGTACCGATCGCCACTACCTGTTCCCCTGCTTGAATACTGAGCGGCAGCGTCGCAAACGTAACAGGCTGGAGTCCCGTCGCATTGATTTTGACCACCGCAATATCGCTTGTCTCGTCAATATAGAGCGTCTTGCCGTTAAACTGCTTACCGTCAGCGGTTACGACGACGATATTCGTCAAGTCCTTCACTACGTGCGCATTCGTCACAATCTGTCCGTCGGCTTTCCATACAAAGCCTGTACCATGAGCGAGCGCATAGCGATTGTCATAGCCCTTGACCTTGCCGATAATGCCTACGACAGATGGCGATACCTTCTTTACTACATCCGTAACTTGGTTTGCTGGCGTATAGGCATATTGACCGCTCTTCGCGTCATATGTTCCAGTTCCGCCAAGCGCATTCGTCATGGCGCTTGCTTTGACGTATACCTCGCCGTTGATTACCTTCGCATCCAGCGAAATCGCATTTCTCGAGGAATTGCTGCTTGCAGCCCAGGCGCTGCCGACTAAGCAGAGCAACGCTGCGAAGCTTGCGATTGCAATTCGCAGCACCGCTTTCTTCATTTCTATTGGCCCCTCTCAAACGACGTATGTATAACTAAATTTTACCTACTAACTCTACTATAATTTGGGTTATCGCACAATTAAATATATTCTAAATTCTAAGGTTATCTCTCCTGTATTCAAGTAGAAATACATTTTAGGAATAACTGTCAAACTCAAGCAAACCAAATCTACTCCATCTCGTTGTGTTGATGGCTAAAACGGACATAAATGCAGCATTTCCTAGGGTTATTCCATCCATTTGGGCATGATATAATGGGTACAAGCTGTTCAGCTTATGACATATTGGATCTACATAAATCAAATAATCGGGAGGCTATGCTCACATGAAACTTGGTGTATTCACTGTATTATTCGGAGGCAAACCGCTGGAAGAGGCTCTTGACTATATCGCTTCTAAAGGCCTTGATGCCGTAGAGCTTGGAACAGGCGGCTATCCTGGCAACGCGCATTGCGATCCTGATGCTTTGCTTGCGGATGCCGGTAAACTTCGCGCGTTCAAGCAAGCCATTGAATCCCGCGGTCTGATGATCAGTGCATTGAGCTGTCATGCGAACCCGCTTCATCCTCAGAAAGCGCTCGCAGAGCCAGACGATGCGGTTATTCGCAAAACGATCGAACTTGCTAACCGACTGGAAGTGCCGGTTGTGAATACGTTCTCCGGATGCCCAGGTGATCATGAGGGTGCCAAATACCCGAACTGGCCAGTTGCGCCTTGGCCGAACGATTATCAAGATATTCTGAAGTGGCAGTGGGAAGAGAAAGTGATTCCGTACTGGACAGAGATCGGCGGCATTGCAGAGGCTGCGAATGTCAAAATCGGTCTTGAGCTGCACGGCGGTTTCTCCGTACACAGCCCTTCGACGATGCTGCGTCTGCGTGAAGCGGCCGGCAAATCGATCGGCGCTAACTTGGACCCAAGCCATATGTGGTGGCAGGGTATCGATCCTGTACAAGCCGTTCGCATTCTTGGACGCGCTGGCGCAATCCATCACTTCCATGCGAAGGATACGTCGATCGATCCGATCAACGTTAACGCGCACGGCATTACGGACATGCAGCCTTATACGCAAATGCTGGACCGCGCATGGCAGTTCCGGACGGTCGGTTTCGGCCATGACCTGAAAACATGGGCGGACATCATTAGCGAGCTGCGTCTTGTCGGCTATGACTATGTTGTCAGCATCGAGCACGAAGACGGACTCATGTCGATCGATGAAGGTTTCTCCAAAGCGGTTCAGAACCTGCAGCAGGTACTCATCCGCGAACCGCTGGGCGAAATGTGGTGGGTATAGGGGCCAGGCCCCTATGACTCCATATAAATTCCTTTTAGAAAGGATTGTAGGGGCTTGGCCCCTATGATCCTTTTTTATTTATTTCTACCCACCCAAACCCTCCCTGCAAGGAAGGGCCCCAAAGGTCTTGTGACCTCTGGACTCCTCACAAGGACGCGGCTTTGTTTACGCTCGAACGTGTGCACGCTCTTGCCGCATCCGCGGCAAAGCTTCTTGTTACTGAACCTAGGTACGAACAGTCGACCGCACACTTATTTCTCACACGTTCACCTGTCACCGCCCATTGATGCTACTGCGATTGAAGCCCACGAAGCCGAGTAGGAGATGAAGGCAGGCCTTAGACACTGGCAAGAGGCTGCGTGCGTGGAGTCGTGTGCCCTGTGCGTAATAGTGTGTTATAGAAACAACCAAAAAGACCTCAATTCACGGATTAGTGAATTGAGGTCTTTTGGTTGTGTTGCTTATGTAGACCGAGCCGATCTTATTGCATCCAGCTCTCCGTAATCATGACGTAGTCAGAGAACAGAAAAATAGCCAGCGAAACGAATGTAAATCCGAGTGCAAAGATGTTCTTCTTCGGTCTTGCCATCAACAACCTTACAAACCCGATCGCAATCAGAATCGTGAATGCAAGCATGAACCAGTCGAACGTATTGATATTGCTTGTCGACGCTGCAGCTTTTGCCGCTTCTTCTGCAAGATACATGGGATGACCTCCTTTTCGTCACACGTCACCTATCATATTCCTATGTTAGCGGCTGCGGACGAGCGATGCAACCCCCGACTGGAATTCGTAACAACTTTGTCAACATTTTACCTCAAATGAATAGAAGTTAACCATCACCAATGAGGGGTACATTTAGAGGATTAACCTATATGGGTCGTTCTATGTATGTCGGGACCGTTTCATGGAAGAATGATCCCTGACGTCATGTGGTTAGAAAATTAAATCGATCGTCACATAATCGAGATTGCGATATAGCAGCAGCTCCGTCCTTCCGGTTGCTTCGTCCTGGATGACAACGTGATCCTTGCCGGCTGACACGATAACACCTGTGAACGAGCGGGCATTCCACTCAGAATTGTTCGGATAGGTCATATAGAAAGTCGCCAAATTGCCCCGTACGGAACGAAGCCATCGTTGATATCCCATCATTCGAACGTTACTGCGGCAGCGCCCTGTGCGGCTGCTTCCCTTTCGCTTCGCTTCTCTCATCCTCCACCTCTCCTGTTCTACCGATTGCTCCTATGCCAGCATATGAACATCGCAGATAATCGGTATGGACAATCCGAGGATGACGGATGTACAGGGGGTACATGCGGATGCAGCAGGAGTATATAAATCACTTCTATCCTCAACCCTAACTTTAAACGGTAGTGCATGCTTACGGTTGCCGTAGGGCTTATTGGGTACATAATGTTCGTTCTCGAGGCTCTCCAACCATTGAACCTCATCGATCGTGATGTAAAAAGAGAGCGGACCATTCGGCAGTTGCTTAAACCGCTGCCGGATGGTCCGCTCTCTATCATTCTGTTAATCGAATTTAGTCCGCTGCACCCGCAGCGACCGACTGCTCCGCCTCGCGGCGTTTGATCGTCCGCTGACGGTCACGCTCCAGAATCGGCCCCAGATACTTGCCGGTGTAAGAGCCCTCCACCTTAACGAGAGCTTCTGGCGCGCCGGTACCAACAATCGTACCGCCGCCATTGCCGCCCTCCGGTCCAAGGTCGATCAAATAGTCAGCCGTCTTGATGACGTCGAGATTGTGCTCGATAACGAGTACAGACTCTCCGCTGTCCACCAAGCGATGCAGCACTTGCAGCAGACGGTCAATGTCATCTACATGCAGACCCGTTGTCGGCTCGTCGAGAATGTAGATCGTCTTGCCCGTGCTGCGACGATACAGTTCAGCAGCCAGCTTCACGCGCTGCGCTTCGCCGCCCGACAGCGTCGTCGCCGCTTGACCGAGGCGCATATATCCAAGACCTACATCGAACAACGTCTGCATCTTCCGATGAATCCGCGGAATGTTGCGGAAGAACTCGACCGCATCCTCGATCGTGAGCTCCAGTACCTCGGCGATGTTCAATCCCTTGTACTTCACCTCGAGCGTCTCGCGGTTATATCGTTTGCCCTTGCACACTTCGCAAGGCACATAAACGTCCGGCAGGAAGTGCATCTCGATCTTGATGATGCCGTCGCCGCGACAAGCTTCGCAGCGGCCGCCCTTCACATTGAAGCTGAACCGGCCCTTCTTGTAGCCGCGCACCTTCGCTTCATTCGTATTGGCGAATACATCGCGGATATCATCGAATACGCCAGTGTAAGTCGCAGGATTCGAACGCGGCGTTCGCCCGATTGGCGACTGGTCGATATCGATAACCTTCTCGACATTCTCAAGACCGCGGATCTCTTTGTACTCGCCTGGCCGCACTTTCGCGCGGTTCAAGTCACGGGCAAGCGTCTTGTACAAAATCTCGTTCACGAGCGTCGACTTGCCGGAGCCCGATACACCCGTTACTGCCGTGAATACGCCAAGCGGAACCTTCACATTCAGATTGCGCAGGTTGTTCTCCTTCGCTCCCCGAATCTCCAGCCACTTGTCCGTCGTCGGACGGCGCTCCAGCGGCACTTCGATAAACTTGCGACCGCTCAAGTAGGCGCCAGTAAGCGAGTTCTCATCAGCCATGACTTCAGCCGGTGTACCTTGCGACATAACCTGTCCGCCGTGTATCCCTGCGCCTGGACCAATATCGATAATGTGGTCCGCTGCCATCATCGTGTCTTCGTCATGCTCGACGACGATCAGCGTATTGCCAAGATCCCGCATATGCTCCAGCGTCTGAATGAGCCGATCGTTGTCCCGCTGATGCAGACCGATGCTCGGTTCGTCCAAAATATACAGGACGCCCATCAGGCTCGATCCAATCTGCGTTGCCAGCCGGATGCGCTGCGCTTCGCCGCCGGACAACGTACCCGCTGCGCGGCTGAGCGATAGATATTGCAGACCTACATTCACGAGGAATCCAAGTCGACCGTTGATTTCCTTCAAAATCAGGTTTGCGATCGTAAGATCCTTCTCGCTTAAGTTCAGCCCTTCGAAGAAGCGCTGCGCTTCACCGATCGAGAGCGATGTCACATAGGCGATGTTCTTACGATCAACCGTGACGGCCAGACTTTCCTTGCGAAGGCGGTCGCCCTTGCAGGAGCTGCACGGCTTCGCAGCCATGTAGCCTTCAATGATTTCGCGCATCGCTTCAGAAGCCGTATCCCGATAGCGGCGCTCGAGGTTATGGACGATCCCTTCGAACGCGACGAGCGCTTCCTTCCGATGGCCGAAATCATTCTCATATTTGAACTTCACGAGCTCGCCGCCCGTTCCGTACAACAGCTTCTTCATCTGCTCTGGCGTCAATTCGCTTACTGGCGTCGTACGCGAAATGCCGTAGTGCTGGCACACCGCCGCCAGAAACTGCGGATAATAGTTCGATGTGCTGCCAGCCCACGCCTCGAACGCACCATCTTCGATCGACTTCGATGGGTCCGTCACGAGCAGGTCCGGATCTACAATCATCTTCGCGCCAAGACCATCGCACTCCGGGCAAGCGCCGAATGGACTGTTGAACGAGAACATGCGCGGTGCGAGCTCATCGATGCTGAAGCCGCATTCCGGGCAAGCCAGATTCGAGCTGAACATCAGTTCTTCCTTCTCCATCACATCCACAATGACTTTGCCTTCAGCCAGCTTGAGCGCCGTCTCGAGCGAGTCCGCCAATCGCGTATGCACGTCGGACTTCACTACGATCCGGTCGACAACGACCTCGATCGAGTGCTTCTTATTCTTCTCCAGCACGATCTCTTCGCCGCCAAGCTCGCGAATCTCGCCGTCGATCCGCACGCGGACGAAGCCTTGTTTCTGCACATCCTGCAGCAGCTTCGTATGCTCGCCTTTGCGGCCCGACACGATCGGCGCAAGAATCTGCAGACGTGTGCGCTCTGGGTACTCCATAATGCGGTCCACCATCTGCTCGACCGTCTGCGAAGTTATCTCAATGCCATGCTCCGGGCAATGCGGCTTGCCGACCCGTGCGAACAAAAGCCGCAAATAGTCATAAATCTCCGTTACCGTACCAACTGTCGAACGCGGATTGCGGCTCGTTGTCTTCTGGTCAATGGAGATCGCAGGCGACAATCCTTCGATGGAGTCGACGTCCGGCTTCTCCATTTGTCCGAGAAACTGTCGTGCGTAAGCAGACAGCGACTCGACGTACCGCCGCTGTCCTTCCGCGTAGATCGTATCGAACGCGAGCGATGATTTGCCCGAACCGCTAAGGCCTGTAAGCACGACGAATTTGTCGCGCGGAATCGTCACGTCGATATTTTTCAAATTGTGGGCTCTCGCCCCCTTGATTACTATACGATCGCTTGCCACTGCTGCTCCACCCTTCTATTCCACTCTTGATAACCGTTCATCATCAATCGCCTTCCGCGCGCAGCTCCAACAACGCATCGCGCAGCTCTGCCGCACGTTCGAACTGGAGGTTCTTCGCCGCATCCTTCATCTCGGCTTCCAGGCGCTGAATAACCGACTGGCGCTCCTTCTTCGACAACTTGCCGCCGGCTCCTGTGCCAGTGAGGTAATCCGACTTCTGCTCGGCGACCTTCGTCGCTTCGATCACGTCGTGAATTTTCTTGCGTATCGTCTGCGGCGTTATGCCGTGCTTCTCGTTGTAGGCCAGCTGTATGGTACGACGGCGTTCGGTCTCCTTGATTGCCTTATCCATGGAGTCCGTCATCTTATCGCCGTACATAATAACGCGTCCGTCCGCGTTGCGCGCAGCCCGGCCGATCGTCTGAATGAGCGACCGCTCCGATCGCAGGAAACCTTCCTTGTCTGCATCGAGAATCGCAACGAGCGTAACTTCCGGCAGGTCCAATCCTTCCCGCAGCAGGTTGATCCCGACGAGCACATGGAACGCGCCAAGGCGCAAATCGCGCAAAATCTGCATCCGTTCCAGCGTCTTGATATCCGAGTGCATATAGCGCACTTTAATGCCGACTTCCTTGAAGTAATCGGTCAGATCTTCCGCCATCTTCTTCGTCAGCGTCGTTACGAGCACGCGTTCATCCTTGGCGATGCGATCGCGAATCTCGCCCAGCAGATCGTCGATCTGTCCCTTCGTTGGACGCACTTCAATAATGGGATCGATGAGACCCGTCGGCCGAATGATCTGCTGCACCATCTCCGGACAATGCTCAAGCTCATAAGGGCCCGGCGTTGCGGATACGTAAATCATCTGTCCAGCCTTCTCCTCGAACTCCTCGAACCTCAGCGGCCGGTTATCCATTGCCGATGGCAGACGGAAGCCGTGCTCTACTAGCACTTCCTTACGCGCCCGGTCGCCGTTATACATCGCGCGAATCTGCGGCAGCGTCACATGAGACTCATCAATAACGATTAACATATCATCGGGAAAATAATCCATCAGCGTATACGGCGTTGCGCCGCGTTCGCGGAAGGTGAGCGGTCCCGAATAGTTCTCGATGCCGGAGCAGAAGCCCATCTCCTGCATCATCTCGATATCGTAGCGCGTTCGCTGCTCCAATCGCTGCGCTTCGAGCAGCTTGTTCTGCGATCGCAGCTCCTCCAGCCTCTCTTCCAGCTCCCGCTCGATGTTGACGAGCGCCCGCTTCATCGTCTCCTCTTGCGTAACGAAGTGAGAAGCCGGGAAGATTGCGATGTGGTCGCGCGTTCCGATGATCTCGCCCGTCAGCACGTCGATCTCCGTAATCCGTTCGATCTCGTCGCCGAACAGCTCGACCCGAATGGCGCGCTCATTATTGGCGACCGGGAATATCTCAATGACATCGCCGCGAACGCGGAACGTGCCGCGAATGAAGTTGATATCGTTGCGTTGGTACTGGATATCGACCAGCTTATGAAGGATCGCATCGCGGGACTTCTCCATGCCAACGCGCAGCGACAGCACCAGACTGCCGTATTCCGAAGGCGAACCGAGGCCGTAGATGCAGGACACGCTGGCTACGATAATAACATCGCGCCGCTCGAACAGTGAGCTCGTGGCTGAGTGACGCAGCTTATCGATCTCGTCATTGATGCTCGAATCCTTCTCGATATACGTATCCGTCGACGGAATATAAGCTTCCGGTTGGAAGTAGTCGTAGTAACTGACGAAATACGATACCGCATTCTCCGGGAAAAACTCTTGAAACTCGCTGCACAGCTGTGCAGCCAGCGTCTTGTTATGCGCGATGACGAGCGTCGGCCGATTCAACTTAGCAATCGTATTAGCAATCGTAAACGTCTTGCCTGTACCGGTCGCACCGAGCAAGGTCTGATACCGCTCGCCGTCCGTCACGCCATCTACCAGCTGTCGGATCGCCTCGGGCTGATCGCCCTGCGGCGTATAACCCGACATCAGTTTGAAGGGCTTATTCGATCGTTCTGCAAACTCCATGCGTAAACGGTCACCTCCTGCTATTTCATAACGTTCTTCATTTCATTTATCGTCTATTATAATTTTGTTCTTTCCTGTACGTTCGGAAACTTATAAATTCAAATATGGTGAAATCGCACGATGTGCGCGCGGACTCGAATGTGTGTTCCCATCTATTATATCGTTTTCCATATGCGGTTGCAATTTGAATATGCGCATGGAAGCGATTCCTAAGCACAAGAAAAAGCGCGCGCCTTACGACGGCGCGCGCTCCATGAACCTATATAAATCTACTTTCGCTGTTACACCGTCGAATCCTGCGTTCGACCTGTGCCGTGCCCGCCCTGACGCGCGCCATGACGGCCATCAGCAGAAGTTCCAGGACGGTTCGGCGTCCCTGCGTCCGCACCTGATCGGCGCATGAACGGCCAGTAGTTCGCTTCGCCGAACATCCGAACCATAATCGGAATGAACAGCGGGAGCATGATGAGCGCGTACATGAACAGTCCGCACAATACGATCGTCGCGATCTGCAGCAGCGACATTACGCCCGAAGGAAGCATCGCCGCGAACGTGCCGCCTAGAATGACCGCCGCCGACATGATGACCGTACCCATTCGTTTCATCGCCTCGAGAATCGCCTCGGTCGGCGGCAGGTGGCGGTATTCTTTGAACCTATCCATTAAGAAGATGCTGTAGTCGATGCCAAGCGCCACGAGCATAACGAAACCGAAGAACGGCACCGCCCAGCTAACGCCCGTATGTCCGAGCCAGCGTACGTAGATGATTTCCGTCACCGCCATCGCGGTGTAGAACGTTACCATGAGAGAAGCGATCATATAGAGCGGCATGACAATCGAACGGAACAGCAGAATCAATACAATCCCGATGCCGATTAACATGAACATCATCGTCTTCGAATAGTCCGCATCCGAAATGCCGTTCAAATCATGGTTGTTGCTCGTAATGCCGCCCACTTCGTAGTGAGCCGACTGGAACGACGTTCCTTGCAAGCCGCGCGCGACAGCCGACTTGAGCTCTTCGATCTGATTCATTGTCTCCAGCTCATACGGATTGCCGTCGAATATAACATCGAACTTCACCGTTTTGCGATCCGGCGACATGTAGACGTCGATCGCTTGTTCAAACTGCGCATCCTGCGCTGCCTGTTCTGGAATGAACCAACCTGTGAGCCCTTTATTCGGAGAAGACGACAGCTCGCTCAAATAACTTTCAGCCGAACCAAGTCCGTCGGTTACCTGCTTCAGACCGTCAACGCTCTGATCAAGTCCGTCCGTCAGCTCCGTTAATTGACCGTTCAGATCTGTGAAGCCGCTCTGCAGCTGCTTCTGACCGTCTGCCAATTGATCGAGCCCTGACTGCATCTCCGGCAATTTAGAAATAACGACGCCCTGTCCTTGTGCAGCCTGGTCCAGTCCGGTCTGCAGCTTCGCAATGCCGGCTATGAGCGACTGCAGCCCTTGTGCCAACGCCTTCTGACCGTCCGCTGCCTGCTTTAGGCCGGCATTGGCTGCATCCATGCCTTTCGACACACCATCCAACTGAGCATTAAGCCCTTTCGTACGGCTGTTAAGTTGATCCGCGTCTGTCTGCAGCTTGCGGACAGCGCCGAGCGCTTTCTGGTAAGCTGCATCTTCCGCCAGATCAGGGTATTGCTCGGTCAGACCACTTAGGTCGGATCCGACAGCGGCCAACTCGTCGGCCAACTTCGCTTGTTCCGTCGCAATTCCCGTGTACCCTGCATAAAGCTGCGTTACACCATCGCCAAGCTTGCTGTAACTGCTTTCCAGCTGCTTCGCTGCATCGGCAAGCTTCTCGGCGTTCTGACGCACCTGCTCAAGGCCTGCCTTCAGCTCTTTCGCACCGGCCGAGCCATCCTTCATTCCTTGCTGGATGCGCGCGAGCCCTGCAGACAGTTCGCTAACGCCTGACTTAAGCGCCAGCGTACCATCCGTCAATTTGCTGGCACCATCCGCTGCTTCCTTCAGCTTCGGCGCGTTATCGCTGAGCGCCTTGCTGGCGTCCGACAATCCATTGCCAATCGTCGACAGACCGTCTCCGCTCTGCCCAAGTCCATCCTGCAGCGTTCCGACTTGATCCGAGACGAGGAATCCATCCGGCGCCTCGCCCGTCGGCCGCGTCGCGCTTCGAACGGTCTTCACGCCCGGCACTTGCCCGAGCTCACGACTGACCTGCTCTACTACAGCTAAGCCATTCGTGTCGCCCATTGGCGTATCTGACTGCATGACAACGGTTGTCGGCAGGGTCTCACCGGGACCGAAGCCGTCTGCAACCAGATTGAACGCTTTAACCGAATCGTACTTCTCGCCAATCTCGTCGAGCGAGTTGAACGAAATTGAACCTTTGTACGCTGTAAGCGCGGGCACGATCAACACAAGCAAAATAACGAGCGCCCACAATGGACGTTTCAGCGAGAACGCGCCGACTGCGCCCCACAGCTTGCTCTCCTTGTGCTCCAGCGACCCTCGGGCCGGCCAGAACAACGCTTTGCCGAATACGGAAAGGAAGAACGGTACAAGCGTGAACAATGCAATGAGCATAACCGCTACGCCAACCGCCACCGCAACTGCCGAGCGGTACAGCACGAACGTCGAGAAGCCGATCGAGGCGAAACCGACGAACACGGCCAGACCGGAGAACAGGACCGTCCGTCCCGCCGTGCGGTACGTCTGGACAATCGCTTCGTCTCGATCTCCGAGTCGAATCAATTCTTCTTTATACCGGCTGATCAAGAGAATGCAGTAGTCCGTACCAATACCGAACAATACCGCGACCATGAAGATCTGCGTGAAGTTCGACAATGGGAAATCCATATATTCCACTAAGTATGCGACGACCGACTGCGAGGTCAGATAACTGAATCCGACAGCAAGCAGCGGTACGAGCGGCGCAATCGCCGAACGGAACACGAGGAATAGAATAATAAGAATGAAGCCAACGGTAATGAGCTCGGTCTTCTTCAGCCCTTCCTGCGAGCTCTGAACGACGTCCTCCCCGATGACCCAACCGCCGGTCAAGTAGTGATCGACCTTCACGTCTGCGAGCGCCGAGTTAAGCGAATCGGTCATTTCCTTCGGAAGACGGCCTTCCTCCAGCACCTTCACGAGCGCAATGACCGTCGACTGATCTTCGGAGACGAGCTGGCTCTCTAATTCCTTCGTCTGAAAATGGGTCGTAACCCCTGTCACCCCATACTGCTCGCCGTTATCGATCAGCTTCTGAAGCGCCTGCCGAGCCTGCGACAGATCGTCAGCGGTCAGACCGCCTTCTCGATGGAATACGACGACAGTCGATAGCGTCTTGCCTTCGCCTTCCTGTCCTTCCATGCCGCTAAGCAGCTTGGCGGCCTCTGAAGAGGAGTAGCCGTCAGGTACATCGATCTGGCCTTTATCCCTGACAAGCTCCTCCATGTTCGGCGCGGTCAGCATCAGTCCTGCCGCAACGACAACCCACAGTACGAGCACCACCCATTTGAACCTTAATACTGTTCTCATTCCCCTATCCTCGCTTTCTCTTTATCTATCTGTTTCCACCGGTTCCGACTCCGTCCGGGCTTGCACTAACGCGGCTGCAAGCTTCTCGTATAGCTCAATGAAACCAAACGCTTCCTGGTCGGTAAAATGGGACAAATACAGGCACAGCAGCTCCTCGAGCTTGCTGTCGAACTGCCGTGTCAGACGCTCGCCTTCCGGCGTCGACTTCAAGTACGTTACACGTCGATCCTTCTCGTCAGGGACACGTTCGATCAGTTTCTTATCGGACAATCGGGTGATGATGGCTGTGATCGAACTTTTGCCCACACAAAAAACTTCTGCCAGCTCCGATGAGGTCGTGCATCCATTCTCGCGCAAATAGCGCAGCGCGGCGCTCTGATCCAACGTGAGCTCATCCGGCAGCAGGTCACGAGTAAGCGCGCTTAGTCTGCGGTTCACCGTGAAGGAAGCTTCAAGGTAGCGATCGATCAGCTTAGATAGTTGTTCTGTGTCCATCTTTTCACTCTCCTTTCGTTATGTTAGAACGACCCGACAGTTTGTTCGACTGTCGAATGGTTGCATTATCGAATAGTTTCACTATTGAACTATATCGCAACAACCCAGCGGCTGTCAATAATATACAAGGCGACAAATCGACGAACATCATTAAGAAGCAAAAACCGCCCCTGCATCGCTTACGCGATACAAGAGCGGTTCCGATTGTTGACTAGTTCGGTCATATATTATTCTGCCACGAAGCGGAGCAATGCGCTGCCGAAGTCGTGGTGGAAACGCGGCGCTGCAAGGCCGGCGTACATCAACTCATCGCCGCCATAGACGCGGTCTGTGCCCAGCAGTCTGTAATTGAGCGCAGGATCAAGCCCTCTCAGCTTGAAGCGGCCGAGCGGCGGATGCGGTTCGTTCAGCACCTGTACGTAGACCGCCATCACTTCTCGCTTATCCTTGGAAACGAACATCCACGACGTTACGTTGCCCTCGAACGGACTGAGCAAGCGGTGGAAATCACCCTGCTGCACGAGCGACCGCAGTTCTTTGTACACAGCGATCTGATCGGTAACGACGGTCTTCTCTTCCTCCGTGAACTTCGTCAAATCCAGCTCGTAGCCGAAGTTGCCGGACATCGCGACATTGCCGCGCGTCTCGAGCGACGTAATACGTCCAACCTGATGGTTCGGCACCTCGGAGATGTGCGCACCCATCGCGCTGATCGGATAAACGATGCTCGTTCCGTATTGGATACGCAGACGGGAGATGGCATCGGTGTTATCGCTCGTCCAAGTTTGCGGCATGTAATAGAGCATGCCTGGATCGAAGCGGCCGCCGCCGCCGGAGCAGCTCTCGAACAGCACATGCGGGAACTTCGATGTAATCTGCTCCAGCACGTTGTACAAACCGAGCATGTAACGGTGAGCTGTCTCGCGTTGACGCTCCGCCGGCAGCAGAGCAGAACCGATCTCCGACATGTTGCGGTTCATGTCCCACTTCACATATTCGATCGGCGCGCTGCTGAGTACGCCAGAAATCGTATCGATCAAATATTGCTGCACATCCGGACGGCTCATATCGAGAATGAGCTGTGTACGTCCCGTCGTCCGATGACGGCCAGGCATGTGCAGGCACCAGTCTGGATGCGCACGATACAGATCGCTGTCCGGCGAGATCATCTCAGGCTCGAACCACAAACCGAACTGCATGCCAAGCTTATTGATGCGTTCAGCGATATCTTCCAAGCCGCCCGGCAGCTTGCGCTTGTCTACGAACCAGTCGCCCAGCGACGAGTTGTCACTGTCACGCTTGCCGAACCAGCCGTCATCGAGAACGAACAGCTCCATGCCAAGCTCGCTGCCGACCTTCGCAATCGCTTCAAGCTTGTCCGCATTGAAATTGAAGTACGTACCTTCCCAGTTGTTTACGAGTACGGGACGAACCTCGTCGCGATAGTTGCCGCGGCACAGGCGTGTACGATACAGCTCATGATAGATGCTGGACATGCCGCCCAGACCTTCCGGCGAATAAGCCAATACAACCTCTGGCGTCTGGAACGTCTCGCCCGCTTCAAGCCGCCAGCCGAAGTCGAACGGATTGATGCCCATGAACAGGCGGGCCGTACGGAATTGATCTACCTCTACCCCAGCAAGGAAATTGCCGCTGTAGACGAAGCTTACGCCGTACACATCGCCATGATCCTCGGTCGCTCCGTGCTCGAGCAGGGCAACGAACGGATTCTGCATGTGGCTGCTGGAGCCGCGGCGGCTTTCGATCGATTGCATGCCTGGACGAAGCGGACGGCGGAACACGTCGCGTTCACGCGACCAAGATCCGGACAGCTGCAGCATATCGTAGCGGTCATGCTGGAAGTCCACGCTCATCGACAGCGCGCGGCGCAGCTGCACCGTTTCTTCGCTCTCGTTAGAGAAGGAAACAGATCGCGTAATCGCATCCAATGCTTCATAGACGGAGTAGGATAACGTTACAACCAGACCCGTCAGGCTGTCGCGCAGCTTCACGAGCAGCGTCACAGCCTCGTCGTCGGATTCCGTATAAGTAGCAGGCAGACCTGGAAGCGCTGGCTTGCCTTGTACGATTTCATGCGATTCATATCGCAGATCCGATACGGTTGTGCCGTTCGCATACTGCGCTTCGAAAGCCGGCGTACGGAAGTCGGAGCTGCCGTAGCTTGGATATTCATGCGGCATCGTATCGAACGAGATTTCATTGCGTCCTGGCACCGGGTTCGGACTGAACGAAGCGCGTTCTTGACGCTCAACCAACGTGTGAAGCTGATTGCCGCGAATGCGGCGGCCCCAATAAACATGGGAAGGATAACGTCCTTCGACCAGCTCGAAGGCGTAGCTTGTCTTATTCGTCTGCAGATGGAACAGCTGCTTGGATGCATCAAATTGAATCGCCATATGATAACTCCTCCGGAGGGGATAGGGGCGACTGCCCCTTTGACCCCGTTAATTATTAACTCAACTAAATCATCAAATTAATCATCAAGATTACTGTTCATTACACCATTAAAACCAAATTTTCTACCCACCTAAATCCGCCCTGCTAGGGAGGACCCCCCGGGGTTTCCAACCCCGGGACCCCGGTATGGGTAACGTGGGACGTACAGAGGCGTGGATACGTTACTGCGTGCTCCGAGTCGTGTGCCACTACGTGGCACAACTTTTGTTCGAGTTAACTGTGATCTGTCGCTGCGTGCTCGGAGTCGCGTGCCCTTATGGGCACAGCTTTTGTTCGAGTTAACTGCATACAAAAAAAGAATGCCTATAATGTGTTCATTATGGCATTCTCGTCTTTTATTTAGTATGGACAATTCTCGGATTTATATGGACAAATGTAGCGCAGTCGATCTTCATAAGGTGATCGATGGGTTATCGCTTCGAGCGGCGGAGCGGTGTTGGCGGATCTACTTCAACAGATACGGACAACACCTCATCTGTTGTGGAACCTTCACCCATACTGCTTTCCGGCAAGCTCTCTGCTGGCGCTTCCGACGCTGCGGGCAGCGCTAGTCCTGCCGCCTGCTCGCGAGCGGCGAGGCTGCCGCCGCCATAGGCGGCTTCTCTGTGCTTCGTTGCTCGGCTCCGCCACAGCATGCCAATGAAAGAACCCGGCGCCGGCTCTACATAGTAGTCTGCCCGGTCATCCGGCGCAAGAATTACGCCCAGCTGGTGATGCTCGCCAGCATAACGCGACCGCTGAACGAAGCGCTGCTCGCCCTCGCGGTTCAGCACCTCCAGTTTACAGAACGCCGAATTCCGATGCAGCGCTTCATATAGCTCTTCTTTGGTCCGAACGCGAACCCCATTCACCTTGTGCAAAATCTCGCCGCTTTGCAATCCCATCTGCGCGGCTGGCGTTCCTGGTACAATACCAAGCACCATGAGGCCTCGCTGATCATGGACGAACAGCGGCGTCCCTTCCGACTCCCGCTTCGCGCTCGACCAAATGAGCAGTTCATGCAGCACGAGCGCCACAAGCGCAGCCAGCGGCAGCAGCGATGGCAGCCAAGCCGCCAGCAATGCGGCAACGGCTACCGCCAGACTGTACCAGAGCAGCGACTTCGACGCCAGACGCGCCTTATTCTCCGGCAGCTGCGAACGGGTCCACTCCGTGAAGCCGATGACCATCGGCAGCGCGGTGAACGACCAGCCGACGGACGATGCATGCTCGCCACTAAGCAGCGGCAGCAGCGGCGTCCAATTAAGCGCGCCTCCGTCCGCGCCAGTCGGCACGAGCAGCAGCAGCGGCACCGCCCAGTAGCCCTGCAGTTGATAAGCGCCGATCAGCTTGCCGCGTTTGCCTTCCATAAACATCGGAGTCGCGAACTTCGAGCCCTGCCGCTTAACGAGCAGCGCCTCTGCTCCGTGCAGCAGTGCGACCAACAGCAGCACTGCCGGCATATCAATGGCTGCAAGCGATGCCGCACGATCGCCGATCCAGCCCGTTCCGTTCTCCAGATGAACGAAACCGTTCACCCACTGCAGAAGACTAAGCACCCCTGCCGCATAAGCGAAGCATAGATAGCGAAGCCGCAGCAGCGCGAGCACGCCGGCCGTTCCCCACAGCCAGATTGCTGCTTCCGCTGTCAGCGACGCACCGATAAGCACCGAAATGCCCGACAATACAATACCTACAACGAGTCCTGCCCCTACTGTGCGAGCGAGCAGTATCGGCCACACATGCAGCCGGACACTGAACAACCGCCGCTCTACCCAAGTACCACGCATATATAGAAAACCAATGACAAAAACGGCTATATAATAATAAGGCTGTGCCAGCGCATGCAGCACTCCGTCTCCAATTAATCGCAGCCATTGCAACGCTGCATCCACATGATCATCCCCCTAGTCTCGAATGTTAACGTTATGCCGCCCAAGCCAGAAGGCTGACCTCAATTATTTTCGACATCTGTAACGATATTCCTTCCTGCATGTAAACGAACGGTATATTGCCGCTCATGGGTGACAACATCGTTAACCAAGCTGAGGCGAGACAATACTCACGGAATCTCAAGTACGGAAACAGTCCCAGCTATGCACAAAAAGACCCCAATCCCACTGTTAAGCGGTGATTGAGGTCCTTCTGTTGAAATCGATTAGCTAGCCTTCTTTAATTTCTCGCGTACCGTACTGAGCGCCTTGTTCAACTGCGCATCATTCGCCTCGTTGCGAATCCACGTCACTACGCCTTTCTCCAATGCATCCGCCGTCGCGTTATCGACGACGCCAGTCGCCGGAAGCCCTGCTGCCTGTTGGAACTGTCTTACCGCTTGGTCCGTCGAGTTACTGAAATATCCGTCCGAGCGATCCGTCTTGTAGCCAAGCGCGTTAAGCATCTGCTGCAGGCTGCGGACATCGTCGCCGATTTGATCCTGCTTGAGCGGCTCTGTACGCGACAGCTTCGCCGACTTGTACACCTCTGGCGCCGCAACGGCAACATCGGGCTCGATCCCTTTCTCATGCACCCATGTGCCGTTTGGCGTCAGCCACTTCGCGATCGTAATCTTCACCAGACTGCCGTCACCAAGCGACTTATCATAGTTCACCTGTACGGTTCCTTTGCCGAACGTCTTCGAACCGACGAGCACGGCGCCTGCCGATTGCTGCAGCGCACCCGCCAATATTTCGGATGCGCTCGCGCTTCCTTCGTTAATCAGGACGGCAAGCGGGTAATTGCGTCCAGGACCTTTCGAATCTGTCGACTCCTTCGAGCCTTCGCGATCCTCTACCTGTACAATCGTCTTACCCTTGGAGATGAACGGTTCAGCTATCGATAAGACGACTGGCAGCACGCCGCCTGGATCGTTGCGTACGTCAATAACGAGCCCTTTCATTCCTTGATCTTCGAGCTTCTTGAGTTCTTCCGCGAAGCGCTCCGCCGTATTCTTGGAGAACTGGCGAATCTCGATAAGTCCGACGTTATCCGACTTCATCGAAGCATACACCGTCTCGACATCGATATCGTCGCGAACGAGCTCCAGCCGGATCGGCTTGTTGACGCCAACGCGCTGAATCTCCAGCTTTGCCTTCGTCCCTCTCGGTCCGCGAATCTTGGTCACCGCTTCATTCAACTGCAAGCCATCAAGCTTCTCTCCGTTCACGGAGAGGAGCACATCCTTAGGCATAACACCCGCGCGCGCAGCAGGGGAATCCTTGATTGCCGAGATGACGACGACCTTGCCGTTCTCAATCGTAACCTCTGCGCCGATACCCGTGAACGATCCATACACCGACTCGGAAAAATGCTTCGCCGTGTCCTTCTCCATATAGACCGAGTATGGATCACCGAGCGACTCCATCATCCCCGCGATTGCGCCGTTAATGACGTTCTCGCGTTCGACGTCCTTGTAATATTTGTCCTCGATCAGATCCATGACCGCTCCGAGCTTCGCTTCTTCCTTCTCGCTTAAGCCCTCGCCATCCGAGGTTGCTTCGCTCGCAGCGGGGACGCCGCTAAGTTTTTTCATAACCCACTTATCGGTCGCCATAAGCGTCCCAAGCACCGAAATCATCATCGTAAGCACGACGAATACGGCTACCGTACGCAGTCTGATATGCATGTCTCCACCACCTCGTCTGTCCATCTCCAGCTTCTGGGCCGCCGCGCAATGCCAGCAGCCGCACTCAGCACAACTAGTAGTATATGACAAGCTTTTCTGTTTTATTTAGATGTTGGCAAACATGTGGAAACGGAGCCACTCAGCGTGGCTCCGTCTCCTGTTTCGCTTTTATTTCAAATAACCATTCGGATCCTTCGGCGTACCGTTCACGCGTACTTCGAAGTGAAGGTGGTTACCGGTCGAGTTGCCCGTAGAGCCGACTTCTGCAATTTTCTCGCCGCGCTTCACGCTTTCGCCCACTTTGACCTTAATGCCGCCGTTGCGAATATGGCCATACAACGTCCAGAGGCCATTGCCATGGTCAAGAATAACCGTGTTGCCGTAGCCGCTTGTCCATCCTGCCGTGATGACAACGCCGCCCTCTGCCGCATAGATGCTCGTGCCTTCAGGCGCGGCCAAGTCAATACCCGCATGAAGCTTCTTCGTATGATAAATCGGATGAATGCGATAACCAAATCCCGAGCTGACACGGTAAGAAGATTTCAGCGGAACAGCCAGTTTGCCGCCGGTGTAGAATACGGTCTGCTTCTTCTGTTCTTCGCGCTTCTTACGCTCGAGGTCAGCGATCTTCTTCGCGTTATCGACCATAAGCTGTTCTTGCTCTTCGCTAATATCCTCGAGTTCTTCCATCTTCTGATTGTACTGAGCTATCAGCTTTTCTTTCGCTTTCTCCTTCTGAGCCAGCACGCCTTGATAATCATTCAGCTTCGCGTACATGTCCTTCACGTCGCTCAGCTTATTCTCGATTTCCGCTTTCTTCTGCGCGACGAGCGCTTTATCCTTCTTGTGCTGCTCCAGCACATCTTTATCTTGGTTGACGATAGCCTGAAGAGCGTCGAAGCGATCAACGAAATCCGTGAAGCTCGTCGAGCTCATTAATACATCAAGATAAGAGACGACGCCATTCTGGTACATAAGCCGCAGTCTGGATTGAAGCATTTTGTCCCGTTTCACTACGCGATCCTGTGCCTCTTCCAGCGCTTGACCCGCCTGCAACAGGTCATCCTCTGTCTGGTTGATCTGCTTCTGCACGCCGTTGATCTGCTGACCGACCTCATCAAGCTGTTTCAAAATCTCATTCACCGAGCTTGCGGCCTGATTCTTGAGCGCAAGCACGTCTTTGCTTTCCTTCTCCGCCGTTTTGCGGGTTGAAGCCGCCTCTTGCGACTGTTTCTTGAGAGCTTCCAACTGTTTGTTGATCTCGCTGATTTTGGAGGCCGCTTCAATCTCGGGAGCCGCTGTCCCCGTTTGCCACACGGTTAACGCTATTAGAAGCGCCGTCGTGACAGCCGTCGCCTTTTTCCACGTTCCTGACCTTTTCACGCTTGATCACCTACACCTTCAAATACTTGCGTACCGAAATGGTACTGCCCCAAATGCCAATCAACGTACCGATGCCTACAAGCGAAACCGTAAGCAGGAATGCAACGTCGCGATATTCAACTAGCGTAATCATCGCGAGACCTAGATCGAATTTCGTCATCGCAATCAACTTCACATAGCCATATAGCAGCGCGCCTGCCGTAATGAGCGATGCAGTAAACCCGATAAGAGCGCCTTCGATGAAGAACGGCCAGCGGATGAACGCATTCGTTGCGCCGACAAGCTTCATGATGCCAATCTCGCGGCGGCGATTCAGAATCGTCACTTTAATCGTGTTCGAGATGAGGAACATGGCCGTAACCGCCAAACCAATTACAATGATGAGCCCGACGTTACGCACCGCATCCGTCGCCTTGAACAGCTTCTCGACCGTGCCTTGTCCGTATTTCACGTTCATGATCGGCTTCGTCTCGTCCGCGTTGTTGATCGCCTTGATCTTATTCGCAACGTCTGCGATCGTCTTCGGCTCGAACACTTCAACGGTGAAAGAATCCGGCAGCGGATTGTTCGTCTTATCGAAGCCTTCCAGCAAATAATCAGCGTCTTCGCCTAGACTATTGCGAAGCACCTCAAGTCCTTGGTCCTTCGAGACGTACTCCACGCTCTTCACATCGACCATGTTGCCGATATCGTTATTCAATTTGTCGATCGTCTTCTGATCCGCATTCAACTGCAGGAAGACGCGAATTTGAACCTGACTCTCGATCTGCTGAGCAAAATGGTTCACGTTCAGCGAGAGAAGCAGGAATACGCCTAATATAAACAGCGAGATAAAGATCGAGGAGGCCGATGCGAACGACATCCAGCCGTTGCGTACGACATTCTTGACCCCTTCCCGCAAATGGCGAACGATGGTTCTAAATTTCATAACCGTACTCCCCTCTTGCCTCATCGCGTACGATTTCGCCATTCTCGATAGCAATTACGCGTTTACGGAGCGAGTTGACGATTTCACGGTTATGCGTCGCCATAATGATCGTTGCACCGCGGAAATTAATCTCTTCAAGCAAATTCATAATGCCCCATGACGTCTCGGGATCAAGATTGCCTGTCGGTTCGTCCGCTACGATAACGGACGGATTGTTAATGATGGCGCGCGCGATTGCGACGCGCTGCTGCTCGCCGCCCGACAGCTGCGTCGGCAGGCTGTTGTGCTTGCCCTTGAGGCCGACAAGCTCGATGACCTCCATCGTGCGCTTGCGAATAAGCTTCTTCGGCGCTTCGATAACTTCCATGGCGAAAGCGATATTTTCGAAAACGGTCATCTTCTGCAGCAGTCGGAAGTCTTGGAAAATGACCCCGATATTCCGGCGTACATATGGAATTTTGCGCGGCTTGAGCTTGCCAATGTTGAAGCCATTGACCGAGATTTGACCCTTAGTAGGCACTTCCTCACGATAGATCAGCTTCATAAACGTCGATTTGCCCGCACCGGACGGACCGACAAGGTAAACGAAATCGTTGCGATCTATTCGTACAGAGACGCCGCGGAGCGCGTGAGTGCCATCCGCATACGTCTTCCAGATATCCTGCATTTCAATCACGTTATCACATCCTGTAAGTTGTCGACGCTAGTATTTCGACAGGAATATGCGAAATCCTCTTAAATCCCGTCACATTCCGAGTTTTTAACAATTCTAATGTGAAACCCGTTCGACATCTGTACAGCGCGGAAAACGTCGATCCCGCGGCTCCGTAAGGGTTGAATTGATTTCATGAACAAGGGGACAAGCTTGAAGACTTTACCATATTTTTAGGCGAAGAAGCCCTTAATTACCGTAACTTCCGAACTTGTCCATGCGTCTTACATTTATCCAATGTTTAGGGGGCTGTTAGGATGAGCGAATCGCTTCGTTCGAAGCGGTTAATGCGGCATGAATCGAAGGGTGCAAGGTAGGCGTTCCGGTCTGTCAGCAGTGCAAATGAGTGTGGAAGAAGAATGAGAACCTGGCTGTGCTGATGCACTTGTTCAGGAACTGTGGGAGGAGCAAACAAGGAATGAAACGTATCCATGTGGTGTTCATCGTTGTGCTGGGCTTACTGCTGGTTGCTTCTGCCGGCTGGGGAGCGGTATGGCTGTATGCGAGCGATTCGAAAGTTCCGGAGGATGTTACGGCAGGCGGCATTCCGCTCGGCGGGATGGAGGTCGACGAAGCGGCCAGCCTGTTATCGCAATATGTGGATCTATGGGAACAGCAGAAAGTCGTCGTTCTTGCCAATGAAGCATTGGAATCAACCGACTCGAAGACTTGGACGCTTGAGGAGCTCGGCAACCATGCAGATGCAGAAGCGGCGATTGCTGCGTTGAAGAAGCTTCAGGAGGGCAGCCTCATCGATCGCGCGCGCTATCGCCATTCCTTCGAGAAGACGCTGACCGTTAACTACTCCTCTGATCAGCAGGTGTTCGACGATGCCATTCACAAGGAATGGGGCTGGATCGACGCCAGCGCGCCGACCAATGCTACTCGCGTCATTACAGCCAACGACCGGGTCGTCTACACGCCTTCCAGCAACGCTTATCGCATCGACTATGATGTTCTGCACGAACAAGTCGATCCGTGGATCGAAGAAGCCAAGACGTCCACGGCCGTACTGGCAGCCGATCTGGATGCATTGCCGACGCGCGAGCTGCATCTCCCGCTTCCGATCAAGACCGTCGAACCCGAATTCACTTTGGAGAAGCTCAAGGCCCAAGGCATTGACCGAATGATTATGTCATTCACGACCGACTTCGCGACGAGCGCGGAAGGACGCGCCTTTAATGTCACGTCGACTGCGAAAGTACTGAACGATGTCGAGCTTGCGCCTGACGAGGTGTTCAGCTATGGCAAGATCGTTGCCGCCACGGAAAAGGAGTATGGCTACCGCGAAGCGCCTGTCATCCAGAACGGCAAGCTCGTTCCAGGGATCGGCGGCGGCATCTGCCAAGTGTCCAGTACACTGTATAACGCCGTCATCCGCGCTGGTCTAGATATCGTCGAGCGGCGCAACCACTCGCTTCCGGTATCGTACCTGCCGATCGGTCAGGATGCGACGTTCGCAAGCGGCGCGATCGACTTCCGCTTCAAGAATACGACGGGCAAGTATCTTATTATCCGCACCGTCGTCGAAGACCGCAAGCTGACGGTGAAGCTTTTCGGCACGATGCCGGATAACGTCCGCTATGATATCGAGTCGATTACGACCAGTACGATTGAACCGACGATCAAGGAAACAGTCAGTGACGCGCTGCCGCCGGGCGGACGCCTTATTACGCAGCAAGGCAAGCAAGGATATGTAGTAGAGACGTATCGCACGCTCGTACGTGATGGAGAGGTTGTATCGCGGGAGAGGCTGTCGAAGGATAAATACAATGCTCAGCCGACGCTCGTCAACATCGGCAAAGGTACGGAGCCAAGCAAAAAACTAGGCCCTGGCGCGCCGAACGACGCTGAGCAAACGCCGATTATCGAGGATGGCTTAGGAGTTCAGGCTCCTAGCGCTTAAGGATTCAAGTTTGTTTAATATACAAAACAGCAGCCGCCCAGGCACTTACGTGCGGGCGGCTGCTTTGTGGTGAATAGCGAAAGGAATTAAGGTCATGGTGAATCACGTTTGCGACCCGCTCATCCGAGCTGCGTGAGTGCCTGTTTCTAAGCGTGGCTGAACCACACCTATCGAACTATACCGCCCGCATCTAATCCGATAAGTGAGGCTCATCCCCACCTAATCGGTATTGACTGTTGATAATTAGCTTGGCAGGAACGCTAAGTGTGATTTCGGTACGCTTAAATCTCCTGCTTAAGTGTATGCTTACGATTAAGCGGGAGTGATCCACACTTATTTAACCATCAGGGTGAATTACTTCTGCTGCAATTCACGCTTGCGCGCCGCCAGCTCGCGAAACTCTGCGTCGAGCTCCGCATAGCGGCTATCGCCTTGGACATGCTTCGCCAGCTCGCCGAGCACATAGGCGATTTGGTTATCGAGCAGCATGAGCTGCTCCTTGCGCTCTTCCTTGCTCATGGCGGAAGTTGATCCTGTTGAAGCGGAGGCAGAAGCGGAGGCAGAAGCGGAAGATGAAGGTGCAGCCTTCGTGTCATCCGGCTCGTTCTGCGCAAGCTTCTCCGTGTACTCCTTGAGCCCGCTCTCCTGCTTGCTGATGGTCCCGTTGTTAAATACGAGCAGCTTGTCGCAGATTCGTTCGACGAAGTAGCGGTCATGAGAGACGACCAGCAGCGTACCGTCGTAGTCAACGAGCGCTTGCTCCAGCTGTTCCCGGCTCGGCAGATCAAGATGGTTGGTCGGCTCGTCGAGAATAAGCACATCGTGCTCCTGCATAATAAGCCGCGCCAGCTTCACGCGCGTCCGCTCGCCGAGGCTCAAGTCTCCGATCGAACGGCGGAGTACGGATTCGTCCAGGCCCATGTTGGCAAGCATGGTACGCACCTCGCTCTGCTGTTCACGATTCGGGAACGCATCCTCAATCATCGCCACAACCGTCTGATTCGGCTTCAGATCGGATACATCCTGCGTCAAGTAAGCAATGCTCGCAGCCGGACTGACCCACATGCGGCCTGCATCCGCCGTCTCTTGGCCAGTCATCATTCGCAGCAGCGTCGTCTTGCCGCAGCCGTTCGGGCCAAGCAGTCCGATACGCTCTCCGCGCTGTACGAAGAAGGAGCTGTCGTCGAACAACGTCCGCTCGCCGAACGACTTCCGAAGCTGAAGCGCCTCAATGATGCGCCGTCCCCGCTTCGCCGGCTGATCCCACTCGAAGCGAACCTCCGCTTCTTCCTTCGGCTTCTTCACGCCTTCCAGGTCGATCTTCTCGAGCCGATGAATCCGCGATTTGATCTGCTGATCCATCTTCTTCGCCTTCGTCCGGTAGAACTCTTTGACGCCTCGCATCTCGGCCATTTTGCCAACCTTGCCAGCCTCGCGGTGCGCCTTGTCGGACCACTGCTTCAATCGATTGATCTCCTCGTGAATCTTCCGCTCATATTTGGTCTGCTCGATATAATGATGCAGTTGGCTGGCATAACGACGAGCCTTCTCCTCGCGGTAATACGTGTAGTTGCCCGGGTAGTTCGTCAAGGCCCCTTCGTCGATTTCAATCGTGCGCTTCGTCGCACGGTCGAGGAAATGCCGATCATGAGAGATTACGATAACGGTACCTTCGAATTTCGCGAGCTCGTCAATGAGCCATTCCACGCCTTGCAGATCAAGATGATTCGTTGGTTCGTCGAGCAGCAGCACATCAGGCTTCGATGCCCAGATATCGGCGATTGCCAACTTCGTCTTCTCGCCGCCGCTTAGACCGTCGAAACGATTCTCATCCCAATGGCGAACCTTCGATAAGCCAAGCTGGCTCGTCAGTTCGAGGAATCGTTCTGTATCGCTATGCCCATCTTGATCGCCGCTCATCGCGCCCATGCCAGCAAACGTGTGGACCGTATAAGAGGTCGATTGCAAGAGGTAACCGATATTCAGGTTCGAGCGATGTGCCCGAATCATCCCGCTGTCGGGCTGAAGTCCGCCGAACAGCAGATTCGCAAGCGTCGTCTTGCCTGCACCGTTCATGCCAACGAGACCGATCCGTTCTCCTTCAGCTATGTCAAAGTTAATGCCGCTTAACACCGTATGGTCGCCGAAGCTTTTCTTTAAATTACGAACGCTAATAATAGTTGTCATATGCATCCCCGCTTTGTTCTCTATTTTTAGAGGCAGTTCAAAAAGTCCACTTGTGATCACGAAGCATGACAAGAAGCATACTCGGCGTCGAATCTTGAACCTTCTCGGTGCTGACAACCGAACTTTTTGAACACCCATTCTAATACTGACAAGGGCAATGACATTCGAATGCTGACAACTAACCAAGGTGAAACCTTATGCTTAGATGGATATGAGCTTTGATGAATATCAAAAAGCCGCAAGCATATCGCTCACGGCTCGGATAGACGGATATAGGTGTTTGGTTGGATGCCGGCCTCTTGCCTAAATATAGGCAGCAGAAGCTGCGCAAAAACATACTGTCCCCCAAGGTGAAACGCCCATCGTCGTTCTTGGAACGGCGCCATTCGTTTCATTCTTGAGAAATCCAAGTCCAAGCATAAGATGAGACTTATACAATCTTGGATTGTCGTTCGTACAGAGGCGTTAACCTAGCACGAAATAGACCGTATTATTGATGCAATATCGGCAAGGAGTAATCTCCAACAGACACACGTATCCCTAATCCGCTCCGCCATAAGCAAAGCTCGTTGTCGTAGTTTATTCGAATTTCATAAACGACAATGAATTAGTTCCACATGATATCGAGTTGGATACCTCCTAAGAATAAGGCCCTGGTATAGACCAATCATAATTAGCTTCTCAGCTCTAAGCACTCGCTTAAAGTGGTTCCATCTTAACACTTCCTCGTCTTGATGGCAATACGGCAAGAGACGAAATCCAAAAATTAGGTGAGCCGAGTATAAAGAGCGGCGGGCGAAGCCGCTCGTCAGGCTTGTACAACAGCTTAAAGGCAGACCGATGCGCGAGCACGGGCAGCGGCCTACTTCTTCTTATGAAAGGCAAGCACCGTCACCACGAGCATCGCGAACGAGATCATAAGCGTCAACGCCTGATACACTTCCATCCTCACACCCCCTTCTAGCTCGAGTTCAAAAAGAACGGTTTTGCGGACTTTTTGAACGTCCTCTTCTAGGAGGCCTCTGCCTACAATGGGCCTTCTGGACTGTTCTGCTGTCTGTTCTGCCATTATACCAACATTCGCCTATTGTGAGAACATACGTTCGTACTATTCTTACAAAAAAAGCACCCTGCCGAATGGGCAAGGCGCTCGGGGATGATGCTATCGTTTAAAATTAGCGGCTCTTCTCCGCATACTCGGTTACCCATGCTGCCGTTGCATCGAGCTCACGCTCTGCGCGGGTAATCGCATCCGTTACTTGCGGCGTAGCCGTACCGCCGTATACGTTGCGGGCGTTCACAACGTTCACTGGCTGCAGCACTTCGTAGATGCGATCGTCGAACAGCGGCGAGAATTGCTTGAATTCTTCGAGGCTCAGATCGAGCAGGTATTTGTTCTGCTGGATGCAGTACAATACCGTCTTGCCGATGACTTCGTGCGCTTGACGGAACGGCAGACCTTTGTTAACGAGGAAGTCGGCGATGTCCGTTGCGTTCGAGAAGTCTTGGTTGACCGCTTGACGCATAACGTCCTTGTTCACCTTCATCGTCGTAATCATCGGAGCGAACAGCTGAAGTGCGCCTTGCAGCGTACGAACCGTATCGAACATGCCTTCTTTGTCTTCCTGCATGTCCTTGTTGTACGCTAGCGGCAGCGACTTCAGAACCGTCAGCAGACCGATCAGGTTGCCGTACACGCGGCCCGTCTTACCGCGAACGAGCTCCGGTACGTCCGGGTTCTTCTTCTGCGGCATGATGCTGCTGCCTGTGCAGAAGGCATCGTCCAGCTCGACAAAGCGGAATTCCGTGCTCGACCAGAGGATGAGCTCCTCGGAGAGGCGCGACAGATGCATCATGATGATCGATGCATGCGACAGGAACTCCAGAATGAAGTCGCGGTCGCTTACGGCATCAAGGCTGTTCTCGTATACGCGATCGAAGCCAAGCTGCTTCGCCACGAAGTGGCGGTCGATCGGGAACGTCGTTCCTGCGAGTGCACCCGCGCCGAGCGGCAGCGTGTTGATGCGCTTGTAGCTGTCCTGCAGACGCTCCGCGTCGCGGCCGAACATCGATACGTACGCCATCAGATGATGAGCGAACAGAATTGGCTGCGCACGCTGAAGATGCGTGTAACCCGGCACGATGGTATCGAGGTTCGCTTTCGCTTGCTCCAAGAGCGCCGATTGCAGCTTTTGCAGAAGGTCAACGAACTCGACTACGCGCTTGCGCAGGTACAGGTGCATATCCGTTGCGACTTGGTCGTTACGGCTGCGGCCCGTATGCAGCTTGCCGCCGACTGGCCCGATATCGTCGATGAGCGCTTTCTCGATGTTCATATGGATGTCTTCGTCAGCGATCGCATATTCCCAATCGCCGCGCTTGATGCGCTGCAGCACGCGATGCAGACCGTCCTTGATCGTATCCACGTCGTCAGCAGGCAGAATGCCTTGCTTGCCGAGCATCGTTACATGCGCCAGACTGCCTTGTACGTCTTCTTCTGCCAGCTCTTTGTCGAACGTAATCGAAGCTGTATATTCCTCAACCAGTTGGTCGGTTTTCTTCGTAAATCGGCCGCCCCATAATTTACTCACTAGTCAAACACTCCTCTATGTCCTAATACACAGAAATAAGAGTCTGCTGATGAGACCCTTATTCCTGATTTTTGAAGTAAAAGTTATTTACGGTTCTGTTCTACGCCGGACGATACTTTCAGACGAAGCGCGTTCAGACGGATGAAGCCTGTAGCGTCGCCTTGGTCATAGGCTTGCGTAGGGTCCGCTTCCATCGTCGCGATATCCGGGTTGTACAGGCTCACTGGGCTTTGAACGCCAGCGCCGATTACGTTGCCTTTGTACAGCTTCAGGCGAACAACGCCTGTTACGTTCTTCTGGCTTTCCGCTACGAGCGCTTGCAGAGCAAGGCGCTCAGGCGCGAACCAGAAGCCGTTGTATACGAGCGTAGCATACTTCGCGATCAGACCGTCACGAAGGTGCATAACGTCGCGGTCCATCGTGAGCGATTCCATTTTGCGGTGAGCCGTGAACAGGATCGTACCGCCTGGCGTCTCGTACACGCCGCGGCTCTTCATGCCGACGAAGCGGTTCTCAACCATGTCGACACGGCCGATGCCGTGCTTGCCGCCGAGCTCGTTCAGCTTCTCCATAACGCCAAGCGGACTCAATTGTTCGCCGTTGATCGCTACGCAGTTGCCTTGCTCGAACGTCAGTTCAACATATTCGGATTGGTCCGGCGCATCTTCAGGCGATACGCTCAGAACGTACATATCTTTAACGGAGTCAGCGCTTGGATCGAACCAAGGATCCTCGAGCATGCCGCTCTCGAAGCTGATGTGCAGCAGGTTGCGGTCTGTCGAGTAAGGCTTCGCAGCGGATGCCGTTACTGGAATGCCGTGTTTCTCTGCATATGCGATCATCTCGGCGCGGCCTGGGAATTCCGCGCGGAATTCTTCGTTGCGCCAAGGTGCGATTACGCTGATCTCAGGAGCGAGGGCAGCAGCCGTCAGCTCGAAACGGACTTGGTCGTTGCCTTTGCCCGTAGCGCCGTGCGCGATTGCCGTAGCGCCTTCTGCGCGTGCGATGTCAACCATGCGCTTCGCGATGAGCGGACGCGCGATCGACGTGCCGAGCAGATATTGACCTTCATACAATGCGCCAGCTTGGAACATTGGGTAGATGAAGTCTTGCGCGAACTCGTCGCGCAGGTCGTCGATGTAAACTTTGGATGCGCCTGTTGCGAGTGCTTTTGCCTCGAGACCGTCGAGCTCGTCCTTTTGACCGATATCAGCCGTGAACGCGATGATTTCTGCATCATACGTTTCTTTCAACCATTTCAGGATAACCGAAGTGTCCAGACCGCCCGAGTAGGCGAGTACGATTTTTTGCTTTGCCATGATTGCTTACGCTCCTCTATATTCGATCTTATTGATAATGTCATGCCGCGAGGCGCGGTTGGCGCCTGCAGCGAATGATTGAAGGTTGAAACTCTATGCCATAACGGCAGCCATAATCGCTTTCTGCGCATGCAGACGATTCTCGGCTTGGTCATAAATAATCGAATTTTTGCCGTCGATAACGCCTTCGCTGACTTCCTCGCCGCGATGCGCCGGCAGGCAGTGCATGAACAGATAGTCCTTCTTGGCGTACTTCGCCAGATCTTCGTTCACTTGGTAGTTCGCGAATGCGATCTCGCGCTCTTTCTGTTCCGCCTCGAAGCCCATGCTTGCCCATACGTCCGTGTAGACAACGTCAGCATTCTCGATCGCTTCACGCGGATCGCGGCACATCGTGATTACCGAACCGGTGGAAGCTGCAACAGCCTTCGTCTGAGCGACGATGTCCGGATCAGCCTCGTAACCTTCCGGTGAAGCCACGGACATGTTCATGCCAAGCTTCGCCGCGCCCATGAGCAGCGAGTGCGTCATGTTGTTGCCGTCGCCGATGTAAGCGATCTTCAGACCTTCCAGGCGGCCTTTGTGCTCCAGCACCGTCTGGTAGTCGCAAAGCGCTTGGCAAGGATGTGCTGCGTCCGTCAGGCCGTTAATAACTGGCACCGTGGAGCTGCGCGCCAAGTCGATAACGATCTTGTGCGCGAACGTACGGATCATGATGCCGTCGAGGTAACGGGACAGTACTTGGCCCGTATCCCAGATCGGCTCGCCGCGGCCGATCTGCAGGTCGTTGCGGCTAAGGAACAAGCCTTGACCGCCGAGCTGGTAGATGCCGACTTCAAACGATACGCGCGTACGCGTCGATGATTTCTCGAACACCATGCCGAGCGTTTTGCCTTTGAGCGGCTGATACAACTCGCCGGCCTTTTGCTTTTGCTTAATATCAATGGCAAGGTCGATCAAATAACGGAGCTCTTCCGACGAGTAATCCGCCAGCGCCAGAAAATCGCGTCCTTTGAGTGACGCCGCCAGTTCTTCCTTCAACTGTTGCATTCATGTACCTCCTAAAAACGTAGAATAACTTCATCTATACCTCGGTTAATTAACTTAGCCCTTAGCGTTCAGCAGCTGCGCCAAAATCGTAACCGCTTGGTCGATCTCTTCCTTCGAGACGAGCAGATTCGGCAGCAAACGAAGCACGTTAGGTCCTGCCGACAGTACGAGCAGACCTTTCGCTTGCGCTTCCGTAATAACCGGAGCAACCGGCTCCGCGCATTCAATACCGATGAGCAGACCGAGACCGCGTACATCCTTAACGAACGAGCTGTGCGCCGTCTTCGCACGAAGCTGGCTCATCAGGTACTCGCCTTGCTTAGCCGCGCGCTCTGGGAGGTGCTCCTCGAGAATGGTCTCGAGCGTTGCTTTAACCGCTGCCGTCGCAATCGGCGTACCGCCGAATGTCGAGCCGTGGCTGCCAGGGCCGAATGCTGCACGAAGCTCTTCCTTTGCGCCCATTGCGCCAACCGGGAAGCCGCTTCCGAGACCTTTGGCCATTGTGAAAATGTCCGGTTCAATACCGTAGTGCTCATGAGCAAACAGTTTGCCCGTACGGCCCATACCCGTCTGCACCTCATCGATGATGAGCAGTGCGCCGCGCTCGCGGCACAGCTTCACCAGACGATGCAGGTAAGCTGGGTCAACCGGGAATACGCCGCCCTCTGCTTGGACGAGCTCGAGCATGACGGCAGCCGTCTTATCCGTAACTGCCGCTTCCAGAGCTGCGAGATCATGCAGCGGAATGTAGTTGAAGCCTTCCGGCAAAGGCGCAAAACCTTCTTTGACCTTCTCTTGGCCTGTAGCCGTCAGCGTCGCAAGCGTCCGTCCGTGGAACGACTGCTCGAATGTTACGATTTCATATTTTCCGTTGCCCAGCACCTTCTGCTGATAACGGCGAGCCAGCTTGATCGCGGCTTCGTTCGCTTCTGCACCGGAGTTGCAGAAGAATACAGCATCAGCTGCGCTGTTCGCTGTAAGGAGTGCCGCCGCAGCTTCCTGGTTCGGAATGTGATACAGGTTGGAAACATGCCACAGCTCGTCGAGCTGCTTCTTGACTGCTTCCTTCACACGCTTCGGCGCGTGGCCCAAATTCGTCACGGCAATGCCGCTGACGAAGTCGAGATATTTGGTTCCTTTATCATCCCACAGCCAGCTGCCTTCGCCTTTCACAAGCGAAATTGGATATCTGGCATACGTCGGGAACAGCGCTTCGCCTGCGCCAGGCTGTCCGTTCGTCGCTGCCCCTGCTGCAGTTGGTTTCACTGCTTCGCTCATTTCAATTACCCCTTTCCTATTTTGACGACCTCTATCTATCGCACGATTCTTGTGCCAACGCCGCCTTCAAGCACTGCGCGCGTGAGAACGCCCGGCTCGTCGCCTTTGACGATGACAACCTCGCTGACACGTCCTTGGATGCATTGAATCGCTGCGCGCACTTTCGGAATCATTCCGCCATAAATTTCGCCCGAAGCGATCATTGCTTCGATCTCTTCAACCGTGACAGTCGGAAGCACCTGCTTCTCCCCATTCACCGTCTTCAAAATGCCCGGAACATCCGTTACAACAATCATCCGCTCAACACCGAGGTGGGATGCAACTGCGCCAGCCGCCGTATCGGCGTTAATGTTGTATCGCTGCGCGGCATCGTCGATGCCGATTGGCGCGATGACCGGAATGTAACCCATGCCCATAACGCCTTCAATGACAGCGGCGTTCACGTCCGTGACGTCGCCGACGAATCCGATCTCGTCCGAATTCGCAACCGGCTTCGCTTGGATCAGCTTGCCGTCCACACCGGACAGCCCAAGCGCCTTCGCGCCGTTCTGCTGGATTTTGCGAACGATCTCCTTATTGATCTTGCCTGCAAGCACCATCTCGACGACATCAAGCACGTCATCATTCGTCTTGCGCAAGCCGTTCACAAACTCGGTCTCGATGCCGAGCTTGCCGAGTGTATCACTAATCGCAGGGCCGCCGCCGTGCACGATAACCGGACGAACGCCCGATTGTTGAAGCTCCTTGAGCTCTGCGAAAAATGCATTCGGCAGCGCAGCGAGCGTGCTGCCGCCGCATTTCATAACAAAACGTTGTTCCATCGCTGTCCGTTCCTCCATCGCCTTCGCTTACGTCCGGTACGCCGCGTTGATGCGGACGTAGTCATACGTCAGATCGCAGCCCCATGCTTTTGCCGAGCCTTCGCCGTTGTGAAGGTCGACATGAATGACTACCGTGTCACCTTTCAAGTACTCGAGCGCCGCATCCTCATCGAAACCGATTGGACGGGACTGCTCCAGCGTTACGATATCGCCGAGGCGAATGTCGACCGTCTCAGGGTTGACAGGCTGTCCTGCGCGTCCTACAGCAGCAATAATACGTCCCCAGTTCGCATCTGCGCCGAATACGGCGGACTTCACGAGCGAGGAGCCGATTACCGTCTTCGCGATTGCTTGTGCCGATTCGTCGCTTACTGCGCCGCGCACTTGCACTTCAACGAGCTTCGTCGCGCCTTCGCCGTCGCGGGCAATTGCTTTCGCAAGCACTTCGCATACATGGCGGAGGCCTTCAGCGAATGCATCCCAACCTGGATGCGCCGGCGTCAACGTCGTGTTGCCTGCCAAGCCGCTTGCCATGGCAACGAGCATATCGTTCGTACTCGTATCGCCGTCAACCGTGATCATGTTGAACGACAGGTCCGTCGCTTGACGAAGCAGCTGCGTCAGCTCCGCGCTGCCGATTGCCGCGTCTGTCGTAACGAAGCCGAGCATGGTCGCCATGTTCGGGTGGATCATGCCGGAGCCCTTCGCTGCGCCTGCAATATGTACAACCTGACCATCCAGCTCAAGGCGTACGCAAGCTGTTTTCTCCACGAGGTCCGTCGTCAGAATGGCTTGGTTGAAATCCGCCGAACCTTGCGCATCCGATGCCAACTTGGCCGGGAGTTTCGCAATACCGTCACGAACGCGGTCCATCTTCAGGTTCTCGCCGATTACGCCAGTTGATGCAACCGCGATGTGGGCAGCCGGTACGCCAATCGCTTCCGCGAACTTAGCGCGCATCTCGAATGCATCAGCTTCGCCTTGCTTGCCCGTGCAAGCATTCGCGTTGCCGCTGTTGACGATTACGCCGCGCAGAAGGCCCTCTTCGCCGATGCTTTGTTTCGTTACAAGAATCGGCGCAGCTTGGAATACGTTTGTCGTATACACGCCAGCTGCCGATGCCGGCACTTCACAAATAATCGCGCCCAGGTCGTGGCGCGTTGTTTTCTTCAATCCGCAGTGCAAGCCGCCAGCTTGGAAGCCGCGGGGCGTCGTGATGCTGCCGTCAGCCACGATGTCGAATAGGTTGTTGCTTGCCATCGTTCAATCATGTCTCCTTAGTGGATGTGATAAGTGCCTGGGTTGGTGGTACATTTTGATGAAAAAGTGTGCTTGGTGCAAGTTCAAAAGCAATCAGCGCTAAGAACAGTGCTATATGCAGACACCGCTCCGCGTGCGATACATTCTTTCGATCGCTGTTGTTCTCGGATTGTTCTGATCTTATGAATTCAGAAAAGGTAACAATCCGAGTAACAAAGGCGAACGCTGACGCTTCTACAGAACATATTCGCCCGCTTCGCTCCGTGCTGGTACGCGGCACTTCTAACATCCTAAGTTTTATAGGTAAGGTGCTCCGCCTGGCTCTACGAGCGGGCTTCGCAAGCTTTTAAAAGATTAGTTAGTTAGCCGTTTGCAGCAAATTGTGGTTTAACCCATACAACTGGCAGCGAACAGATTGTGTTACTTAAGGATAAACCGGTACAAAGTTGAGGCCCAGCGTTTCGTCCCAGCCCATGGATAGGTTGAGGTTTTGGATCGCTTGACCTGCTGCGCCTTTGACGAGGTTGTCGATGACCGAAACGACGGTTACTCGGCCTGTGCGGGAATCGACGCTGAAGCCGATGTCGCAGTAGTTGGAGCCCCATACTTCCTTCGTCTTCGGCCATTTGCCCGTGTCGCGTACGCGGACGAATTTGCGGCCCTCGTAGTATTGGCGGTACAGCTGAACGAAGTCGTCGTCACTGCGATCGCCAATGACGGACGCATACATGGTGGACATGATACCGCGTGTCATCGGCACGAGATGTGTCGTGAACGTCGTTACAACAGGTTTGCCTGCGATATCGGTCAGCACTTGCTCGATCTCTGGGATGTGCTGGTGCTTGTTTATTTTGTACGCGCTGAAGTTCTCGTTCAGTTCGGAATAATGCGTGCCAAGGCTAGCGCCGCGGCCTGCGCCGGATACGCCGGATTTGGCATCAATAATGATGGTTGCCGGATCAATCCAACCTGCAGCCACTGCCGGAACAAGGCCGAGCAGCGTTGCCGTCGGGAAGCAGCCTGGGTTCGAGATCAGGTCTACGCCTTGAACGCGGTCGCCGTACACCTCTGCAAGTCCATATACCGCTTGCGCGAGATAAGCTTCCTCTGCCGGGGTCTTCTTATACCACTGCTCATACAGAGCAGGCGATTTCAAACGATGGTCGCCGGAAATATCAATAACCTTCAAACCCGCTTCCAGCAATTCAGGCGTCAGCTTCGTTGCAATACCTGCTGGCGTTGCTAAAAATACGACATCCGCTTTCGCGCGAATCGCCTTCGCATCAACGCCATCAAGCAGGTCGGTGCGGATTTCGACTAAGTGCGGAAACCCATCAGCGATAGGCGTGCCTTCGCTCGAGGATGATACAACCGACGTCACGTTGACGTACGGGTGACTAGCCAGCAAACGGATCAATTCTACGCCGCCGTAGCCAGTGGAGCCAATGATGGCTGCATTCAATGTATGATTGCTCATAACAACGTCTCTCCCATCGTTATTGAAGCCAAATTTATGAAATATAAGAATTTATAATTTTGCATTCTATAAATCGTCTTATACTTCGCCGGAATGAACCGCACTGCGCCGTTTTTAGGAAGGCGACAGCGGGTTCACCTTGCTTGGACTTATTTCCCTAATAACCCATTGTACATGATTCCGAGCTAAAGTAAAATGAACGTTTCCGTGACTAACTTCGTATTATTATACAACCAGACTAATATAAATACAACGACAAAAAAGCGGCTTTTTCCGCGCCGCTATGCGCTTTGTCATAGTTTGTCGAGCAAGGCGTTATGCACGATGCATTCACTCGATTTTGAACCCTTGGCCAATGACCTCCGCGGTCTGACTGATGATAACAAATGCACCCGGATCAACAGAGCGAATGATCGCTTTGAGCTTCGGAACTTCGTTCTGGCTGACGACCACCATCAGCACTACCCTGCGCTGCCCGGTGTAACCGCCATGCGCATCAAGCTCGGTCAATCCTCGGTCAAGCTGCGTGAGCACAGCGTCGGCAAGCTCCTCCGTTCGATCGCTTATAATGAAGGCGACTTTGGAGAGCGCAAGTCCGGTCTGAAGCAGATCGATCGTTTTGCTCGTGACGAACAGGGCGATGAGCGCGTAGAGAGCATTTTCCGGAGAAATAAGAATCCCCGCTAGCGCAATGACGAGACCATCGAAGCAGACGACAGTTATGCCGAGTGACAGACCCGTATACTTATGAAGGATTTGAGCCGCCAGGTCAGTACCGCCCGTAGAGCCGCGTCCTCGGAAAACCAGACCCAATCCGATGCCAACACCTACACCTCCATAAACGGCAGCAAGCAGCGGATTATCGGTAGGCGGCGGCCAGTGCGCGGTCAGCAGCACGAACAACGGCAGCGTGAAAGACCCTAGCAGCGACTTGAGCGCGAATCGTTTGCCCAGCAGCCATAGTCCAGCAAAGAACAGCGGGATATTAATGATCCATTGCGTATATGCAGGCTGGATGCCTAACACCTGCTTGACGATGATCGATAAGCCCGAGACTCCGCCGGAAGCGATGCCGTTCGGTACAAGAAACAAGTTAAAGCTTGCTGCGATAATAAAAGCGCCAACGAGCAGCTGGGCAATCGCCCATATCGCTTGCGTACGCGGATTAGCTGGGCCAGCGGCGCGGCGACGGCGTTGCCGTGAGGCTGTGGAATTCGATGAGTGAGTCATGGTGTCGTGCCTCCTAAGGCGGGTAACGTTTTATAGATAAGAAATCACACTATGGATAGTATCCTTCAGAAAAAGATGATATATTAAACGATTCTTCATTCGGAAAGCATACAAAAAGCCTGCCCTATCCGGCAGACTCGGAGTTCGGTATTATATGTATATGCACAGATGCAGCTTCGTGGCAGGTTGACCTCCGGAAAGGAGGGATGCCAATGGATACTTTCCAAACGATTATGTCGTTTCTAGCGTTCGGCAGTTTTCTACTTGCGCTACTGACATACATCGAGAAAAGAAAGTAACCCGCCACAGGTTGACCGCCTGACGGGTTACTTCCACCTCTAATTATCATCTTGGGGGTCGAGCCACTTAAGAAGTTCTGTGCATGGAGAGCGTTGGCGCGCTATCCTTATTGGTTATTCTAATCTTACAACTAGACACACAAGATAAATTGTCTGACCGATAGCAATTTCACGAACAGCTTATTCCTTACTCCCCTGAAGTCTCTTGCCGAATTTGACTGCGCAGGTATCCATCGATGAATGCATTAATATCGCCATCCATCACCGCTCCGACATTACCAGTCTCTACACCTGTACGATGGTCTTTGACCATGCTGTATGGGTGGAAGACATAAGAACGAATCTGGCTGCCCCATGCAATGTCAGACTGCTCGCCCCGGATTTCAGCTAGTTGCTTCTGCTGTTCTTCAATCTTCTGCTCATACAGCTTGGAGCGCAGCATCTTCATCGCCTGCTCGCGGTTCTGGATCTGTGACCGCTGCGTCTGGCAGGATACAACGATACCCGTCGGAATGTGAGTAATTCGAATGGCCGATTCCGTCTTATTGATATGCTGTCCGCCCGCTCCGCTTGCACGATACGTATCGACCTTCAGGTCCTCGGTACGAATCTCGATTTCGATATCATCGTCGATCTCCGGCATAACGTCACACGAAACGAATGACGTGTGGCGGCGTCCCGAAGCATCGAACGGCGAAATACGTACGAGCCGGTGAACGCCTTTCTCAGCTTTCAAGTAGCCATATGCATTGTAGCCCTTGATCGAAATCGTAACGCTCTTGATTCCTGCTTCATCGCCATCCAAGTAATCAAGCAGCTCAAGCTTGAAGCCGCTCTTCTCTGCCCAACGCGTATACATACGGTACAACATTTGCGCCCAATCCTGCGACTCGGTGCCGCCTGCACCTGGATGAAGCTCCAAAATTGCGTTCAACTTATCATACGGCTGGTTGAGCAGCAGCGTAAGCTCGAATTCACTAATACGCTCTACAAGCGATTGCACGCCTTGTGTAAGCTCCGCTTCAAGCGATTCGTCTGCTTCCTCTTCCACCATTTCCAGCATCGTCGCTAGGTCCTCATGGTCGGCAGAGAGCTTCTCGAACCGTTCGACGGTCGATTTCACAGCATTCAATTCTGCGATAATGGATTGCGCTTTATCATTATCGTCCCAAAAATCCGGCGCCGTCATCTTCTCCTCGAAGTTGGCGATCATCTCCTGCTTCAGATCGAAGTCAAAGAGACCCCCTGAGCTCTTGGAGTCGCTTCGCCATCTCACGCAGGTCCTGCTTGACCTTAATGTCTATCATGGTTCGCTTCACCTCAAAATCGTATGTTTCCATGCCGTGCATGCATGCTACACGCTATGCCCTGCAGCGTACGGATGTGAACAGAGGCGGAGCGCGCGATTGAAGCTATGCGCGTCCGCCATCTGTTCCTTACAGCTATCATGTTAATGATTCATCGCTTAAAGCTTTGTCGGCATTAAGCATTGAGCTCATTAACTTTATTGAGCATTAAACGTTATGATCGTTAACTTTTGCTGCTCTTAAGCTTTGCCGTGGCACAGCTTATATTTCTTGCCGCTGCCGCATGGACATGGATCGTTCCGACCGATGCGATCGGCGTCAGTCGCTTTGGCCGGACGCTTCGCCGCTGGTTCGCCGCTGCCGCCCGATTCCGTCTGACCCTTCGCAACCTCTTGACGCTCAAGGTTGTTCTCGACATGAGCCTTCATGATATATTTGGTAATCTCTTCTTGAATGTTCTCGATCATCTCTTGGAACATCTCGAAGCCTTCGAATTGATACTCGCGCAGCGGATCGGTACCGCCGTATGCACGAAGGTGGATACCTTGGCGAAGTTGATCCATCGCGTCGATATGGTCCATCCACTTCGAGTCTACTGCACGAAGCGCGACAACCTTCTCGAACTCGCGCATCGTCTCGGTGCCGATTTGCTCTTCGCGCTCGTCATACAGCTTCTCGACTTTGCCATAGAGCAGCTCGATAATTTCTTCCTGCTCCTTGCCCCACAGCATATCCTTCGTCAGTGTACCCTCTTGCAGCAAGTTGCCATGAGCATAGTCGACGATTGCCTGCAGATCCCATTCCTCTGGAATGTCGCCTTCGCAGTGCGCAGATACGATTCGTTCGATAACCGGCTTGATCATATCAATGATGATCAGACGGATATTCTCCGACTCCAGCACTTCACGGCGCTGCTTGTAAATGATTTCGCGCTGTTGGTTCATCACGTCGTCGTATTGCAAGACCACTTTACGCATATCGAAGTTGTTGCCCTCGACGCGTTTCTGAGCCGATTCAACCGCACGCGAGATCATGCGGCTCTCGATTGGCTGATCCTCGTCAAAGCCGAGGCGCTCCATCATGCCCATAATGTTCTCAGCACCGAAACGGCGCATCAGCTCATCTTCGAGCGACAGATAGAACTGCGAGGAGCCCGGGTCGCCTTGGCGGCCTGCACGACCGCGAAGCTGGTTATCGATCCGACGGCTCTCATGGCGCTCCGTACCGATAATGTGGAGACCGCCGAGTTCGCTTACGCCCTCGCCGAGCAAAATATCCGTACCGCGGCCAGCCATGTTCGTTGCGATCGTAACCGCTCCCCATTGGCCAGCGTGCGAGATAATCTCCGCCTCTTCCGCATGGTACTTCGCGTTGAGCACCTTATGCTGAACGCCGCGTTTCTTCAGCATCTCGGATACGCGCTCGGAGTTCTCGATCGATACGGTACCGACGAGGACTGGCTGATTGTTCGCATGGCGTTTGACGATTTCTTCGACAACCGCTTTGAACTTGCCATTCTCCGATTTATATACGACGTCTGGCGTATCCTTACGGATGTTCGTTCGGTTGGTTGGGATTTGTACGACCTCAAGGCCGTAAATTTTCTTAAACTCTTCTTCCTCAGTTTTCGCCGTACCGGTCATGCCGGCTAGCTTGCGGTACATACGGAAGTAGTTCTGGAACGTGATCGTCGCGAGCGTCATGCTCTCGTTCTGTACCTTGATCTGTTCCTTCGCTTCGATCGCTTGGTGCAGACCATCGCTATAACGACGGCCAGCCATCAGACGACCGGTGAATTCGTCGACGATGACAACTTCTTCGTCTTGAACGACGTAATCAACGTCACGTCTCATAATATTATGCGCTTTGAGCGCTTGTTGGATGTGGTGGTTGAGCAGTACGTTCGCATGGTCGAACAGATTCTCGATCGCGAATGCTTTCTCTGCCTTCTCGACGCCCGCTTCCGTCAGCGTAACGTTACGAAGCTTGATATCGATCGTGAAGTCCTCTTCTTGCTTCAGGCGCGACACGAAACGATCGGCTGCAAAATACATTTCCGTCGACTTCGCTGCCTGACCAGAGATGATAAGCGGCGTTCTTGCTTCATCGACGAGGATGGAGTCCACTTCGTCAATGATTGCAAAGTAGAGAGGACGTTGAACCATTTGTTCTTTATAAAGAACCATATTATCGCGCAAGTAGTCGAAGCCGAATTCGTTGTTCGTACCATACGTAATATCGCAAGCATACGCTTCTTGCTTCTGTGCATGCGTCAGGCCGTGAAGGTTACAGCCTACCGTCAAGCCGAGAAACTCATAGACTTGACCCATGAGTGCGCTATCGCGCTGTGCCAAGTAGTCATTGACCGTAACCACGTGCACACCCTTGCCGAGCAGTGCGTTCAAGTAGACAGGAAGCGTACCGACGAGCGTTTTACCTTCACCCGTTTTCATCTCCGCGATTTTACCTTCGTGCAGCACCATACCGCCGACCAGCTGCACGTTAAAGTGACGCATGCCGAGCGTACGCTTGGCTGCTTCTCGAACGGTCGCGAATGCTTCAGGCAGCAGGTCGTTCAGATCCTCGCCCTTCTCCAGGCGCGCTCTGAACTCCACCGTCTTGCCGCGCAGTTGTTCGTCAGACAGCCCTGTGAACTGCGACTCTATTCCGTTAATCTCCTCGACGGTGCGCATCAACCGTTTAATTTCGCGCTCATTCGCATCGCCGAATATTTTCTTCACCAATCCGAGCATCAGCAACCGCCCTTCCTTTTCTATAAACGTCAAACTTATGTCTATCTTCTGTCCCAGCGGCCGCCGAGTAAACAGATGACGACCATTACGCTATCTCTTAATGCATAAATTGTAACAGTTTGTGAACCTTGTCGCAATGAGCCGAATAGCGTTTCCAATATTGCCTTAGGTCTCAATTGTTTCATTATAGTTGAAAACCCCTCTTCCTGTAAGGAAAAGGGGCTTTTGTTTACCCGAATAGGAGTTGCATATATTTTCGTTTCATTAATATACTAGCTCTGTTCAATAAGCCCGTATCTGCCGTCATGGCGTCTGTAAACGACATTCACTTCTTTGGTATCCGCATTCGCGAAGACGAAGAAATTGTGTCCAACCATGTTCATCTGAAGAATCGCTTCCTCCACATCCATCGGCTTCAGTGTAACTTGCTTCGTACGGACAACCTCGAAGTCTTCCTCTTCTTCCAATACGCGTGCGGCAGATCCCGAGTCCTTGAAGAACGTACGGAGACCGCTCTCGCTACGGATCTTGCGATTAACCTTCGTCTTATGCTTCCGAATTTGACGTTCCAGTTTGTCCACCACTTCGTCAATCGAAGCATACATGTCCTCGCTCTTCACTTCTGCCCGCAGCATGACACCTGTAAGCGGTATCGTAACTTCGACTGCGTGATATCCTTTGGTTACCGAAAGGGTAACATTTGTTTCGGAGGTGATTGGTGCTTCAAAATACTTTTCCAGGCGGCTGATCTTCTTCTCGACGTACTCGCGCAGCGCTTCCGTCACTGGTAGGTTTTGACCTCGAATGTTGTATTTCATGGGGCACTCCTCCTTTACTTGATCTTATTATAACATATGATGAGAGCTACGAACATAAGTATTTTCTGTTATTTGTGAATTTTCTGAAAAATGATTACGAAAAAGCTGCTCTATTCCGAGTCTAGTCGCTTAAATTCTACATTCCTCTTATTAGTTAATTGATGGAATATATCGAATCGAGTATTTTCAAGGACGGTATGTTAGGGTAAAATAAAAACCCCGGGAGATCCCGGGGTTTTGTCGCTCATGTCTGGTGTGGACACCATCTATGAAGTTGGCTTATAAGTAAGCCGATAATTACAGTTTAACTACGTTTGCAGCTTGTGGACCGCGTGCGCCTTCGACGATGTCGAATTCTACAGCTTGGCCTTCTTCCAGCGTTTTGAAGCCGTCAGCTTGGATAGCGGAGAAGTGTACGAATACGTCGCCACCTTGTTCCGTCTCGATGAATCCATAGCCTTTTTCTGCGTTAAACCATTTTACTTTACCTTGCATGCATAACATTCCCTTCATCTTCAAATGCTGTGTCCGGCCTTGATGTTAGGCCCACAACACGAATATAACCCGACTTCATATAATTGTCAAACATTTTTTTGAAAACGGATACATTGTTTGTTTTTCTTGTATTATCGCTTAATCGCAGTAACTTCCATTGAGCCATTGTAATGAGAAGAAACACTGTAATTTACGACTTCGAATCCAATTCTGTTCAGCCATAGCCCCAGTGAACGATAAGAGAAGTAATTCAAGTGCTCAACAATGCGCCACATAGGATCCTTATCCTTGGAAACCATTGAGAAGGCACTTTCAAAATTCGGTGTTGAGATCCATAGCACACCATTATCGTTAAGTAGGCTATGCGCCTTCCGCAATGCTCGTAGCGGGTCTGCCATATGTTCAATAACATCGCCCATTACGATTACATCATACCCGTCAACAGACTCAAAAGCATCAAAGTCGCTGGTATATACGGGAATATCAAGCATTTCCGATACGGCCTTGGCGTACGCCGACCGAATATCCAACCCAGTCACATCAAATAGAAACTCTTTAGCGACAGCAGAGAACTCTCCTGCGCCTACCCCGACCTCAAGGAGTTTCCTGCCGGGCGCCAGATTGGTTATATTCATTACGATGGAGCTGAGCAGCGGGAATAAATGCGGTTTCGGCTTCAAATTAAACTCAAACGCACTATTCGACAGGATGTCGTTCAGTTGCACAGGGTAATTGTGAGCGAATAGATGATGACAATCATCACAAGCCATCCAAAGACGAACAGGATGAAAACCATGAAGAAAATCAATAGAAGTCGTTACGTTGAAAGCGGCATACGGCGCGCCTCCCGAACCACAGAGCGGACATTTGGTCACTTTATGCTCAACCGGCTCCTTATATACGTATACATACGAAGGATGCTCCGGTTGAACGATAACTTCGGAAAAACCGGGGTTTAGCTTATAAGCCATCTCATGATACTGAAATGAATTTAGCGCCTCTCCCATTCGATTACTGATCTCTCCGATTCTAAAACAAGCCATTGGAGCAAAATCCGGCTCGAATTCAATGGACTGCATATATTTTTTGAGTGCCGCACGTTCGTCCGTAGCTAGCAGTATTTCTGCTTCTTGTATCAGATTCACTATTTACCCCTACCTTCTTGTCTAGTTCATTATGAGTTGTTCGTCAGTGCCGTCAATGAACAGCATTAAATGGATAAATAGATTGATAACATCGTACCTTCTCCACAATTGCATCTATACCATTACTTCGGCTATTCCTTCTTCGAACTTAAGACACAATCTTTAATTGCATTAAAATCTTATATAATCATTAATCCTCTAACTGGTATAATATACTTATCATCTATGATGTTAAGGAGCACTTATAATGCTAACTCTACTATCCTTATGTATGATTGTAAAAAATGAGGCCGATACGCTTGAAAGATGCCTCGATAGTGTTACTTCCTTGGTTGATGAAATCATCATTATAGATACCGGCTCTACAGACAACACAAAAGAAATTGCATTACGATACACTAATCATGTATATGATTTCATTTGGAATGATGATTTTGCGGCTGCCCGTAATGAATCCCTGCGTTATGCAACAGGCGAATGGATTTTAGTTCTAGATGCGGACGAGTTCATTCAATCAGACGGACATTATGAGTTGCGCCAGTACTTGATTGCTTCTCGTACTGACACGCCAATTGCACTTATTACGAGAATATACAATAGAATAGGTAACGGCTATGACGAAACGAACATCATGGAGTCATCAGGGGCACGATTGTTTAATAATCATCGAACCATCCGATATCAAAATCCAATTCACGAGCAACTTATTTCTGACCACGGCCCCGTTGCCCTGCAATCCATATCGTTCATAATCCATCATACGGGTTATACCGACGAGACTTTGCATAAAAAAAATAAATCGGCCAGGAACATGGCGATTCTCAGCAAAATGCATACTGCCTCTAATAGTCAGGACCCTTACTACAATTTCATTTTAGGCAATGAATATTACAAGGGTTCACCGTTAGAGGCTCGTAATGCTTATCGACTAGCTTCTCAACATACTAAACCGACAGACACTTGGTTTCCACACCTTATGGACCGTTATATTTCTCTGGAAATCTCACTCGGAAATTACTCCGATGCTTTTGGACTCATTAAAAATATGCAGCAACTTATGCCTAACAAAACCGATTATTTATGTTTGGAGGGCATTCTGCTCGAAACATTAGGGTTTCAAAAACGATCTGTTAATGTTTTAGAGTCATGCATTCAAGTAGCTGACCGCCAACAAAATCAGAATGAGCCTTTCTGGGCTGTCCAGCCCACCTACGGATTCATCGTTCCACATCAACTATTGGGTGAAATCTTTTTTAAACTTGGTGACATCGATACAGCCCTTCATCACTGGCATCAGCTCTTACAGCATCAAAATAAAAACCTGAGAGTACTAAGTCGCTTAATAGAACAAGTTACAGCACGTCAACCGATTGACACTGTCATCGCCTACTTAGAGCAGATTTATCCGATTCAACAATCAATGAATGCCGTAATGCTTTTCAAAATCAGTTTATCGATAGGCAACGAACAGCTAGCATGGCACTATTCGCAGCACATTTATTCCGCAAAACAACCAATTGATTATCAGGATTTAGTTACGCTCGCCCTTTTAAAGAAAGAACCCCTATCGATCGATCAAAACATCGCTTTGCCAGATAAGCTGGCCGCATTCGTAAATATTGTTACCGGGGATTTGCGCACGGCTATCCTTCAAGATGAAAGATATCTCGAACTAACTAAGCTTGTGCTTGATGTGCTTCATGGCCGCTCTTGGGACCCTGAAAGTGTCACCTACTACGAAACCGAGTTATCGGCCGTGTTGCAACAGCTGTATTTATTTGGATTCAATGAACATTATCTGATATTAATTGAGAGTATGGCTAATGCCAGTACACTAAATACGATTGCAAACTGGCTTTATGAACGTGGCAATTTAGCCGATGCTTTAGAATTATTCGAGGTACTACTACGAAACAATGCCCTGGAATCTAACGGAATGCTCAACGTAGGACAATGGCATCTAAATAACGGAGATTCGGAAGGAGCCTCTCCTTTTTTCATTGAAGCTTTTAGACAACAACCATCGGTTCAAATGATAGGACTATTAAAAGAAGGATTACCTTCTGAATCTTTTAACGAGTTATGCAACGAATATTTAAGGTTATTTCCTCATATGAGTGGGTTCCCAGGCTTAGGTAGGTAGTAGGGGTTGCTCGCCCCTACTAGTTAGTCCAGGTTCTGATCTATTGCTGACCTCGTGCGGCAGCAAAGGCGACCGCTGACGCTTCATCAGTGTCTTTCGATTGCGTAGAAAAATAGAAATGGCGGTTTAGGGATGACCCCTGAACCGCCATTTCTAATTAACTAACTCATTGCTGCCCACAACCGTAGTTACAGCCCAGAGTGGGCGTTTAATACACTCACTAAGTGACTGTAAACGTTACTGCGTTACTTGCCTGTCCGTCGTCATTGACTACTGTCACACTTATCGGACCCGTTCCAACTCCGGAAGGTACAGCAATTCGAAGTCGCGATGCGCTCACATAAGTAGTTGTTACTTTAGTAGTGCCAAAATAAACAGTGGCCTTGCCTGTAAAATTCGTACCATCTACAAAGAAAATTGTGCCTACAGCACCGCTCGATAACGACATGCTCGTAATCGTAGGCGCTGGCAATACCGGTCCGCTATCATACGTAAATGAAGTAGTTACCGCCTGTCCGTTGCCTAACGTTACGACCAGTGGAACAGTTCCTACCACCGCACTGGCCGGTACTGTGACTCTCAAGCGAGTAGCACTAATAAATGCCGTCGTTGCATTAATTCCGTTAATCGTTACCTTAGCCGTGCTGTCAAAATTCGTACCATCAACAAAGATGATATCACCGCCAACCTTATTAGCATGGTTCGGCGTCAATAAGGTAATGGTAGGCGTCAATACGGTATACTCAAATCCCTGCGTCAGCGTTCCCGTTCCTCCATCCAGGTTCGTTACCGTAATATCTACTTTTCCTGGTGTTGCCGCAGCCGGCGACGTGACACGCAGACGAGTCGAGCTGACGTATGTGCTTGAAACCTGCGTGCTTCCGAAGTAGACTTTCGCGCCTGAAGCAAAGTTCGTGCCATCAATGTATAACACTGTACCACCGGTAATCAATCCGTTGTTCGGCGTGAGCGACGTGACGCTTACTGGCAAGATAACAGGGAGCGTGTACTCATAACCTTCAGTCAAGGTTGAAACCTTATCATTGTTCGTAACAACAACATCGACTTTCCCAGCCGCATCACCTGCAGGAATGGTTACGCGCAATCTCGTCGAACTAACGAAAGTTGTTGTCAACGCCTTCCCGCCGATCGAAACTTTAGAAACTCCACTAACAAAATTGGTGCCGTCAACGAATGCAATATCTCCGCCCGCAATCAAGCCCTTATTAGGACTAATGGAGGTAACAGTAGGTGTAGGGTATTGAATAGCCGTATACGTATATGCCGCTGGAAGTTTGAAGAGATTTCCCGCTAGATCTGCTACCGCCACATCAACTACTCCCGGTTGACTCGCTGCTGGAATCGTTACACGCAGACGAGTATCGGATACATATGTCGTTGTTGCAACTTTACCGTCAATGTATACTTTCATACCCGATTTAAAGTTCTTACCGTCAATGACGGCAATATCACCGCCGGTTACTAGCCCTGTATTCGGAGAAATACTCGAGATAATCGGATCCGTAATCGGTGCCGGATCATATGTATATCCGCCTGTCACAACTACGCTTGTACCATCCGGATTCGTGATTGTTACGTCAGCAGGCCCCGCTGCTAATGCCTTGGGAGCCGTAACGCGAAGGTTCGTTGTATTGAGTCTGTACGTAACAGTTGCTGCTTGTCCGCCAATTGTCACAGTAGCGGTTGGCATAAAGTAAGCACCGATAATTTCCACAGTATTCCCGCCATCAAACGGACCACTGCTCGGTGTGATGCTGGTTACCGTAGGATTTGTTTTGTATTGATATTGTGCGGTTGCCTTTTGTGAATCTGGATTTTGGACAGTTACGGTTACCGTACCTTGAACGCCGGCTGGACTCGTAACCGTAATCGTGTTGCTGTCCACGAAGGATACATTCGTTGCACTGGCCGTACCAAATGTCACCTTAGCGCCGTTAACGAAGTTTTTACCGTGAATTGTAACAGTTTCTCCGCCCCTTGGGTGACCTGAAGCCTGTTCAAGCGATGTAATGACAGGAGCAGGAAGCTTAACCGTAATATTCGCGGTAGGGATATTCTTCACGCGAGCAGCGCCTGCGTAGTCCTTATATGTTATTGATGACGTTACATTCGATACAGGGAATGTACCTGCTTTCGTTTTATCTACAGGACGTATCTTATAAGTAAAAGAAAGTACGCTGTTTTTCAATTCTTTAAAATCCCACGTTAAAGTGTTGCCCGTAATGGTCGGTTTAGGTATATTGTTGTCTGCCGAGCCAGGTACGATTTCAAAATTCGGATCTACGATATCCGTTACTTTGACATCATATGCACTTGCCATACCAATCTCTTTAACGATTGCAGCATAAATATCGCTAAGACCAGTGGAGCCTAACACGAAATGATGATGTGCAGAGGTAGTAGCCATCTCTTTAAGGAGAACGTTGGGTCCGCTTGAATCAGGATCATCCGTCGATTTTAAAAGCGCAATCGTATAGAAGACGATTCCTGCATCTTTTGCTGCTTGCGCTTGTTGCTTTGCATATCCATATGGATCGTTGGTAGGTTGCGTCGCATCACCATCTGTCATGATAACGATAACCGGCTGAGCATCGGGACGTTGGTTGGCTAATAGGGAAGTCGCAACTTGGATCGCATCGCCAGTTGCCGTGCTACCATTTGCGGTAATTCCGTTTATATAATTTTTTGCCGCATCCTTGTCCGTCGTGAGAGGGAAGGTACCAATTGTATTAGAAGAAGAAAAGTCTACGATTCCTACGCGGTGATAGTTCATGTCCATAAGATCAATAAAGCCTTTTGCTGCTTCCTTTGCAGCAGTCATCTTATCTTCGCCATTGTTGTAAGAAGGGAGCATACTACCAGATTTGTCGATGATCAAGATAACGTCGCTCGGCATGACAACATTAACGGGGGGCGTCCCTGAAATATTCAATGTTACCGTAGCCTCTTCTTCTGTCGTCATCGTCGTCTTATCTAAAGTCTTTGTTACAGAAACATAGTCATTTACTGCTGCATCTGTCTTTGGCACGAATAAACCGCACAAAGCAATGCAAAGTGATAGAATCACAATTACAGTTTGCTTTATTCTCACCATTCTAAACCCTCCTATTTTTTTATAATAAAAAACAATAGCGGTTGCTATTGTTCTCTACCTCAAACATGCAACCTGGCAATCTCCGGTTCCAGAGACCCATGGCTTTGCGTCACTATATCACTATAGTTTTGCTAAGTTATTAAATTAATCAGTTATTTAAAACCATTATATTCTAAAACAACAAAAATTCCAATCTATTTATGAGTACATTTTCCTATTTATTGATGCTGATCAATGAAATAACCCATATTCGACGCGCGTTCGTATTGATATGCATTTCTAGTTAACTTTCCATTATTCAGCATTCTGAGATGACTTCTGTTCTCCTCTTGTATAGATAGCATTTTGTTCATGATGGTATATTCAATCTCAAGGCACTGTGCAACGATTATCTTATCTGTCTCCGTCAACATCGTTCCTTGTATTGCATGACTAATTGAATCTCTTAATTCCACCTGTCGAATCCGAAAAGAAAGTAGCAAACTATCGTTTGCTACTTCTTTCAGATCCAGTTCAGCGATAGTATTTGTCACAACAAGCAACTCTTTAAGCAGCGATTCTACTGGGGAATAAGCATTGGATAATGTCATACGGAAGTCTTCACTTTCTCATCTACTCTTAGGCTTCTAATAGCCTCCAACCAGGTATCTCTCAGTTCTGTGATCATTTTCAAACACCACTCAGCTGCATCTCGGTCTACTTTCACATTCGCTTCGAGCAACTTGCTATGAAGAAAAGTGTAAAGACTCTTAAGATTGTGCGAAATCTCATAATCCATGTTCAACGTAGAGAGCAGCTCATCGATAATGTCCTGCGCTCTGATTAAATTTTTATGCTTTTCGATAATATCTTTCTTATCAATTGCAACAATGGCTAGTTTAATAAACCTTATACATCCGTTATACAATAGTAGCGTCAATTCTCCAGGAGTGCTGGTTTGCACTTGGGCGTTTAAATAATTGTTTTGTACGGGAAGCATAACCACTCTTCACCTCTTCTCGTCGATGATAGCACCCACAGTGAGTTCTTTTAGTTTCTCCACTAGATCAATGAACTTTTCTGATGGCAATTCGTGTATAATATCATGCGTTTCTTTATTCAGGATTTGCACTATGACCTGTCCCGTTGCTTCGTGAATCTTATATTTGAACTCATGCTCCGTTCCTTGTACCGCTTTATTCGCCTTAACAATCGAGTCATATAACACTTTTTCGCTTATGCTCAAAATCGAGAATTTGCTCTTTTCTTTCAGTTCGTAGTACATGCCACTCGACTTAATCGGTTCAACCGTTGCCTTTGCGGCCGGCGACGGCAGTGAGACCGACTTGGACTGTATTTCCATAGTCAAGCCCCCTCCTCTCCGTTTATCCTAATTGTTGAGATAGCCACGCCATCTGAGCATTACCTTTTTCTATTGCTTGCTCCATCGCTGTAAATCTACGATAGTAGTTATCTTCCTTCTTATTTAGAAGAGCCGTAAAATCGGTGATTTTTAGATTTAGCTTATTGATCTGACTTCCGATAACAGTGGTAATATCATCATCTTTTCCGCCTGTTCTACCGGCTTGATCGATCAGATTACCCAGCAAAGAATCCACCCGGTTGTACAGTTTTACCGCAACACCCTGCTGACTCTCGTATCCTGGATTGTTAGTAAACAATTTATTTACTGCATCAGGGTTTTGGAGAATTGCATCCCTTAGCTTATCTTCATCTATTTGTAGTTTTCCGGCGTTCTGCGGTACGCCTGTGACGTATGGCACCGTTGTGATACCGACCGAAGACAATGTGCTAAACGCCGGGTCCAGCCCGCTTACCGTATCGCTAAAAACTTCTCGTAACGACGATTTAATCTTTTTCAGTATAGGCGAGTTACTCAACAAGCCTTGCTGGACCTTTTTATTCCAGTTTGCAATATCCTCATCGTTCATCGCATCTTTTTGTTCATCTGAAAGCGGTTGGTACCCTTTTTCCTTTTGTTCGGAAAGCCGTGTATTAACAAGGTCAATCATATCATTGTAAGCCGTAACAAACTTTTTGATTTTATCAATAACCGCGGACGGGTCGCTAGCCACTGTAATCGTGATTGGCGATGTCGTTGTATTATTGAACGTGATTGTCGTACCATCGCCCGTACTGATTGAATTTGTTGCGCTCGTTTGCACAGAACCGTTATCAAGAATGTATGACGCATCTTTACCTACTGCAGCAGTTGCAGTTTCCATCTTGAAGGTCGACATAAGATTCCCGGTAACATCCTGTACAGAAATCCCCGTAGCAACGCCAGTCTTCTTGCTCTTCATAACAAACTGATCGTTGACGGAGTCATACGTCATCGTAACCTCGGCAGCAGAGGCATTGACTTTATTCATAATGGTTTGAATCGAATCCGTGGGAACGTAATCAATCGTCGCTGTACCGCCGCTACCAGTAATCTGAAACTGACCTGATGTAGCCAATGATCCTGATCCTGTTAATTTGTTAGACGTAGCCAAATCGCCAATCGTCTGCCCTACTGAAAAGCGATAGGATTGGCCATTTGTAAATCCAAGGACAGACGTATTTGTACCACTAACGATTACCTGAGGAGTGAACCCAGATTTCGCTACTGGCGATAATTCTAGTGCCCCTCCATTCACCCCGACCGTTACCATGTTTTTACCGAACGTACTATCGATTTGTTTCTGGAGTTCGTCCTTCATTTCATCGACGGTATACCCTCCGGCTTTAGGAGTCAACGTAATAACTTTTGCAGAGTTATCAACAGTCAACACGATTTTATTGTTTGTCGTATCGATTGTTTGGCTTGAATAAGCCGTTCCAACCAGTCCAAAATTCGTTACCCCTGCGGATCCTGTTAATTTTGAATTGGTGGCTAATTCATTGACTTGAATCGTGTGGCTGGAGGCCGATGTGGCTGAATTGGCAACAACCGACACTTCATTGCTCGATGCTGCAGCCTTGAAACCAGTCACATTACTGCTATACCGAACATTGTTCAGCGCATCTCTCAACGCTGCCATCTTTGTATTGATTTCACGATACAGAATGGTTTGAAACGATAAGAGCTCTTTTTTTTGCCGAAGCTTGTCTTGCGGGACCTTCTCGACTTTCATTAAATCGCTTACCATTTTGTCAATGTCCATCCCTGACGAAAGACCAGTAATTCGCATCACCATAATTGATATCCCTCCGAAATATATATTGTTACTATATATATCGTAAGATGTAATGGTTTTTTTTAGTTTATTTTAAACTCATTCTTGAGATTGAAGGTTCAAATCCACTAGACGCCGCCTTTAAATAATATTGATTCGCTAGCTCCAGTTTGCCGCACACCTCATAAAAAACGGCTAGGTTATGGGATGACCGAAACGTACCTACGCCTAAGATGGACGTATATTTGTCCGTATCACCAATAGACAGGGCTAACTTAAAGCACTCTTCGATTCGATCGAATAACCCCGCTTCCATTGCCAACATACCTAAAGCAAAGGGCAGATCAGGAAACTTAGGGTACAAGGACAGAAGAGGCTCTAATAGTTCAAAAGCTTCCTTGCTATATCCAAATTCCTTCAGCGTATACCCTAGCATTACTACCATTGGCGCATAGTACAACATCTCGAATTGCTGCAAGTCAGCAGATTTTGCCAACGGTTCGTATGCTTCCCGATACTTTCCAGCCGAGTAATATAATTTGCCTAGTTGGTACAGCATGTACCCGTCATTGGGGTCCTCTTCAAGCGATCGGATATATAACGCGAGATACCTGTCAAACTTTCCTTTATTCTCATACTCATCCTCTACATATCCATAGTGCATAATCTCTAAATCACTATGGACAGCCGAAGCGATCTCGTTATTGCAATACACTTGCTCATGGACTCTGCCTTTATATCGATAACGGAAATCATTAGGGAATAGTCGAACCATTCGATGACGGGACGTTTCCTTGTTACCGATATTATGTATAACTACAGTCGTTGCTTCATGTGGATACTCTTCGACGTGAGCCTCCACCTTGCTCAACCAATCTTCCGAAAGCTCCTCGTCTGCATCCATAATAAATATATACTTCCCTGTCGCTTTCGAGATCGAATAGTTTCTTGCTGCCGAAAAGTCATCGTTCCATTCAAAGTGAAAAAGACGAGCACCTGCTTCTTTAGCTACATCTACAGTTCCATCGGTTGAGCCTGTATCCACAACAATTATTTCGCATTCTGATGGTATGCTCTTTAGAGATCTTGTTAATTGGTGAGCTTCATTCTTAACTATTAAACAAACGCTGATCATCATATATCACCAGTCCTCGGATAGAAAAAGAGGCCCGCCAGTAAAATGGAGGGCCTCCTTTTGCGCAAATGATTAACGAAGAAGTTGCAATACGCCTTGTGGAGCTTGATTTGCTTGAGCGAGCATAGCCGTAGAAGCTTGTTGCAGGATGTTGAATTTCGTGTACTGCATCATTTCTGCAGCCATGTCCGTATCACGGATACGGGATTCAGCCGCTTGCAGGTTCTCTGCGTTTACGCCTACGTTATTGTACACGTGTTCCAGTTGGTTTTGGAAAGCACCCAGCGTCGAACGAGCCGTGTTTACTTTCTCGATAGCCGCGTCAACAGCCGTCAGTTCCGATGCAGGTACGCCAGCAGTTCCCAACGAACCCGTCGCGATAGCAAGCGTTGCTTTCTTGATATCGATTGGTGTGAAGTTAACAACAACCGTATCTGCTGCTCCACCACCTGTTTGGATCGTGATGTTACCGCCGGAAGCGTCGAGAAGTTTTTTGCCGTTAAACTGGAACTTATTAGCAATGTCATCGATTGCAGTAGCCAGTTTTTGGTACTCATCATCCATAGCCAGAAGGTCCGTCGTGTTGTACGTACCGTTGTTCGCTTGAACCGTCAGTTCTTTCATGCGAGTCAGCATGTCGGAAACTTCGTTCATTGCACCCTCAGCAGCTTGTACCATCGAGATACCATCTTGAGCATTGCGCATACCTTGGTTCATCGATTTAATTTGGGAGCGCATTTTCTCCGAAATCGAAAGACCAGCTGCATCGTCAGCAGCACGGTTAATACGGTAGCCGGACGAAAGTTTTTCGCTGGATTTGCCTTGTTGGATGTTGTTAAAAGCCAGGTTACGGTGCGAGTTCATTGCATTAAGATTGTGGTTGATAATCATTTGAATTTCCTCCCTGAAATGTATTGTCCACTTCCATGTGGAACGGGGCTTTTTGCCCTACACTACTATTATCGGAGGGATCACAATGTTTCTTTATAGCATTCTCGATTTATTTATTAGTTTTTCACTCTAAACCGCGACTTTGTACCCATTTTTTCAATTGATCTATGTCAACTGTTTTCGACAACGCATTATGATTTGATGATCGGACGTCATCTATCACTTCTTTTCGAATGATTGCATACTCTTTCGGAGCCCTGATCCCTATCTTAACTTGATCACCATCAATTGCAGTTATAAATATCTCGATATTTTGATTAATAACGATCGATTGACCTCGTTTTCTGCTCAGAATCAGCACCGACTATCCCACCTCGCTTCGCTGCGGAAAAATAGGGGAGTGAATCGAGTAGGCTGTATGGCTCAGCAATATTTGTCTGCTTTCGCCTGTTTGGACATTGACAACAAGTGGTGCAAACAGGTTAATCGTAGAAGATTCGAATGGATGCCTGATCGTAACGATATTAAAAACTGCCACGTCTTCTGGGCTCGTTATACGCAATGTTTCTATAATCTCTTCGCTTAATTGAACTTCGTATTCAGGATATTGTTCAAAGGGCGATACTAGGACAAACCCAATATTCGAATCCCCCTCGCTCTGTAAAATGCAGAATTTGCTTTCCTCTTCAAATCCGTTAATTTGAAAATACCTATACTGTTCAAATCCAACTATACTTTGACCGAAATCCAAACGAAAGTTATTCAAACATTTTCTCATGAATCGTTCACCCTCCATTTCCTAGCTGCGTGTAGTATTGCCTACAAGCAATAATGCTATAGCAATATCGCTATAGCATTATTTATACAAATCGTATTGAACTACACTTATCTCGATAGAATTTTTCTGGCGCAAATAAATATCAAGTCTGCCTCTTTGGGCTTCGATCTCTGCTTTATGTGGAGTATAATCCAGTTGTACGGGAGACGCATCGATATCCGTTCGAACCGAACCCGAATTATATCCCACACGTACATTAAGGTATCCAGGTGATACCGTCTGATAATTAACCGGATTAGGCCGAAACAATGCATCCTGCGCAAGATCCGCAAATGCGCTTCTGGGGTTCGTTATGTCCGCCAACCGTTTCCCTTCCTCAACTTGCTTTGCCAATTGTTGCAGAAAGATCGATTTCATTTGGCTGTATATCGCACTGCTCCACTCTAAGTTAGGTCCATGGCCTAATGCATGCCATGCTTCTGAAGAATCGATGCTCAGTTGCGGCAGGGTAGTTTCAAAGTCCATCTTAGCGGATGGTTGCTGAATTTGTTGATCTCCTTGAGGCATGTGCATCTGCTGTTTAGTTGGCTCGCTGTCGATGCCAATCGCAGCATAAGTCTGCCGAATGGATAACCTTAACTCATTCACCAACAACCCTCCTTTTAGCGCAAGTAATCAATCAACGTAGGCGAGATAATCTTTGCACCGGTAGATAGCGATGCTTGATACACCGCCTCTTCCTGATTAAATTTTAATATCGTTTCAGCCATATCTGTATCTTCCGTCTTACTCTGAAGCGAGGTCAAATTCAAATCCAAATCCTGCAACCTCTGATCGATCAGATCGACACGGTTTATGCGAGCACCAACTTCCGAGCGAATGTTAATAATTTTGTCATAACGACTATTGAGCTGCGTATAAGCATTCGATAGCGCCACTTTGTCAGCCGTTGGCGACAGAGCATTCTGTATATCTTTCAGCACCTTGAACAAGTTATCAGCATCTGCCGTCTTACCAAATACTTCTCCGCCTGTCACATTTGAAGCAACCGTAACACCGGCGGCAAATTTTACATAAATATTTTGATCATCCGTGTCAGGCGCCGTTGCGAGTGAAGCTGTTGCCGAATCGTACGGAACCTTATCTGTTAGTTGTCCGTTGAAAATATATTTGCCACCTAACTGATCATTCCCTATCATTATAGCTTGTTGATATATTTGACTAACTTCCGTTGCAATTGCATCTAATGCGGTTTGCGGATTTGTATCATTCAAAGCCTGAACGGTTAGTTCTTGTACCCGCTGAACAATATCATTCAATTGTCCAAGCACTGTATCCGTGTGCTCCAACTGCGCCTTTGCTTGTGTTATATTCTTATCATACTGCTCATTCATCGACAATTCGCTGCGATAGCGAAGCGAGTAAGTAATGCCCACGGGATCATCCGAAGGCTTGTTCAGCTTCCGGCCGGTCGACAATTCGTTCTGCTGTCCTTGCATGCGGGTCAGGTTATGGTTGATGTTGCGCATGAGCTGGCTCTGCATCATGCCTGGTGTTACGCGAAGTGCCATGTTCGGTTCCCCCTCGGAATATAGGCTGGCTGATTCATTTAGAACAAGAGCGGGCTACCGATGCCCGCCCCATATTGAACCACTAAAAATGTGATTAACGTCCCACTACACCCATGCCGTTAATAACTTTGTCCAACGTCTCGTCAATTGTAGTCATGAAGCGTGCCGCAGCTGAATAGGCATGCTGGAACTTAATGAGCTCCGACATCTCTTCGTCGAGCGAAACGCCGCTTACCGATTGCCGGCGCGAATCAACCTGTGTAACGATGTCCTGTTGGTTGGTCGCTTGGCGATTCGCCTCCTGGGACTGAAGACCTAGTTGTCCAATCATAGAAGCATAAAACTCGTCGATCGTGCCGTTCGCAATGCCATTCTGGCTCGCGACAGGCGAGAACTGGAATTTCGTTTCTTTCAAGCCCGCCATCAGATTCGCTAGTGTATTATTGCCTTTGATCGTCTCGCTCGCGCCATTAAGCACTTCCGTACGCATCGAGGTCGCGATGTTCATCGGATCGTCAATGATGGCTTGGCTTAGGCGAATGTTCTCAGCCGTGAACGTTGGCGATCCGTCACTTGTTACAAAGATGTCGCCTGCTTGCTGCGGCGCAGCCGGTGGCGTATTGAACAGGAAGCCAAGCTGGTGTAGACCATTAATCCCTTTGACCGTAACAGATTGGTCGGCCGCTAGCATCGTTCCTTGATAGGTCGAGCCTGCTGGGAGCGTAACCGTAATTTCACCGTTCGCTAGCGTATCCACCATCGCGTCCAGTTGGCTCTGGTAGTCCGTAATGATTTGATCGCGCGATATAATTAACCCTTCGATCTTACCACCGACGACACCGCCACCGTTAAACTGTGCTTCAAGCGCGGCGACCGTGGTGCCTGGCGAATTTAGCCCATCGACGAGCATAGTACCGCCTACTGATACGTCATATCCATCTTCCGTATCTACCACATTGACGTTGACCATCTCGGATAGCTGATCAACCAGATAGTCGCGCTCATCCATTAAGTCGTTCGGATTGTCACCGTAAGCTTTAAGACGCTTGATTTCAAGGTTAAGGTCAGCAATGGAATTCGAGATCGAGTTAATCTGCGTCGTCATCGTATTAATATTCGTTGTCAAGTCCGTCTTTAGGTCGGTCAAATGCTTGTTCGTCTCATTGAAAGCGTCAACGAGAGCAAGCGCATTTTCGCGGACGATTTTGCGACCGGTAATGCTCTCGGGATCTTTGCTGAGGTCGGTCCATGATTTCCAGAAGTTATCCATAACGGTGCGCACACCGGAATCGGATGGTTCGTTGAATACCGTCTCCAGCTTACTGAGCGAGTCCGATTGAACTGACCATTCGCCGAGGCTGCGATTAGCGTTGCGGAACTGGTCATCAAGGAATTTCTCACGCACTCGTGTAATAGACGTAAACTCGACACCTGTGCCAAGCTGGCCAGGGATGTTGCTTCTCATGTAACCTGGCGCTTCGATCGGACGTGAAGCTACCAGATTAACGCGCTGGCGGGAAAAGCCTGGGGTGTTCGCATTCGATATATTATGGCCGGTTGTACTGATATTCGCCTGTTCTGTAAACAGGGCACGCTTGGCCGTTTCTATGCCATGGAATGTCGATCTCATCCGTTACACTCCTTACTGTCTCTTATTGTAGCGGCCAACAACTGGCGCTCCGAATTCATGCACGTATCGCTTTACCTTTTGATATCAAGTCCGAAGCTCTGCGACTTCCCGTATGCAAGCGACTGTGGATGCTTATAGGTGTATTCATCGCTAGGATCATCGGTAAGCAGTTGAATAGAGAAATCGAGAAACGATAGCGATTGTTGAATCAGTTGTTGATTCTGATCATTCTTCTTTTTCAACTCATCTAGCAGTTCGATCAATGTTCGGTGACAGCGGGATAAGGCAACTTTATCGTCCGCATTGGAGACTGCTTTAATCAACTCACTGAGCTTACCGAGACGATAGTGCGATCTCATATTGGCGAAAAATATGTTCGTATGCTGCATACGCGAGAATTCTAGTTCCTCTGACCGTTTCACCAGCTTACGCTCCTGCTGCAATATTGCATTAAGCTGCATTACATCATTGCTCACGAGTACGGGCGTCTTCTGAATGGCAAGTTCGAGCAACTGCTCGTATACCTCGGTCTGCTTCTGCAAAATATCTAAAATGACCTGTACTGACATTCGATGTCACACCCGCTTCTAGTTCTTATTCCGATACAGGTAAGGAAGCAGCTTCTCTGCCAGCTTGCCGGACTCCACATGGTAAGTGCCTGTCGACACTTGGTTCTTCAGCTCGTCGAGCTGCTTCTGACGCTCAGGCGACTTTGCGTTCTCGACATTCTGCGATTGCAGCATTTCCATCGCTTCAGAGGAAATCTGCAAATTGTCGCGCTTCTGCTTGTTATTCGTCTGGGCAGCGCGCAGGTCGTTCTTGTTACGGTATGGATTGACGGCTCCAAGCCGCTGGGTTTCATTGATCTTCATTATTAATCGCTCCGTTCACTCAGGCCTAAAAATAAAACTGGCCGATAATCAACTACTTGTATTATCGGCCAGTATATTGGATTTTTTTATAGAAGGCAAAAAGTGTATAAATGATAGGTCGTCCTACTCACGTCCATAGGTCTGGTAGGTCCCGTTACTGTTCTTGCTCGCAAAAGACGACTTGTCTTTATCGATATTGAGCTTGTTAATATCTTTCATCAGCCGCGAACGGCAGGACTCACAGAGATTGCCCTCGCGGATGAGATTGGTACACGTCTCGCATGGGTAGCCCATGTTTGGTACATCCATAAGGGAGATACGACCTTCACGTATAAAACGCGTAATCTGCGCGATGCTGACTTCGGTAGCTTCAGACAGCTCATAGATGGTAGCGCCGCGGTTTTGGCGCAAATAGTTCGCACACATCTCATATTTCTGATCTTGTTCTTTGATGCAAGCCGGGCACATATCACGGACATTCTTCGTGTATAGTCTTCCGCAGCGAGGACAGTTGTCAATGTTCATTACGTCATCCCCCTCGGCCCATACGGCCGCTTCGTTTGATTAGCCCTATTTTAACGCAGATGAATGGTATTTTCATAGAGGTTTTGTGTCGATTATACAATTAGCTTGTCGAAAGTTCATGAACGCGCCAAAGTTATCGCATAAATATCCAGTGGCAGACGTGGTGCTTGGCTGTCAAATGCCTCATGAAGCGCCGCAGCGCATGCCTCGATTGTACTGCCTGTCGTATAGATATCGTCAACGATGAGAAGACGAATAGAACGCTGCGGGACGGGTGGGTGGTTTGGGGATGCAGCAGTTCCCCGGCTTAGCCATTCGGAGATGAATAAAGAGACTGCCTCGGGATCCGCGGTAAAAAGGCCATCGACGCTCTGAAGCCTAGCAAACCGTGACTGCAGACTCTTCTTCTCCGAATGTCTCGTCCGTATCAGCAGCTCCGCTAGCGGCACTCCCCTTCTAGCGCATAACAATGAAGCAAGCTTCTCCGCTTGATTAAACCCACGTTCCATCAACCGGTCCGGACTGACGGGGACGGGGATGATGGCATCCCAGCGATGGGCAGGCAGTCGGTTTCGGAGTTCATGGTCTAGACGAATGAGGGCGATATCGAGCATATCCGCTAGCGGCCGAACCAGCCGCTCATCGCCGCGATATTTGAACAGAGCGAGCCATTCCCGGATTGCATCGTCATAGCGAACAGCACTGCGGTTGAGGATAAAATGGGCACTGCTCCTTCTCCTGCAATCGGGGCAAGGATCCGGCCGGCCGCAGACTGCACAAGCTATGTTCGTAATCCATGGAATAGCGGATGCGCAACCTCGGCAGAGCTGAAGGAGCTTCGCATCACGCGGAAGGGCTGAGCGAAGGAAGGGATCTGGCGCAGACTTTCGGGCTGTCAGCTGGCAGATTGGACATGGGGTATGTGCTTCGCTTAGAAGATCGCCTAGTCTGCCGGCTATACGCCTTATAGATCCAGTGATTAAGTTAAGTGGCATTGGTATGTGTTCAGCCCTCTCTCTGAGGCGTGGTGCGGTTCGACTGAAGTAGGTAGCCGCTGCGTCTGGCCTCACGGTTCATGCCTCGGATCTGGGCGATAGCCCTTCGCTGAGACTGGTTACTGCCGGAGGCGAAGAAATATACGCGCCCGTTCGGATCATCTGCTGATCGGCCAGCGCGGCCGGCCATTTGGACAAGCGACGACTCGTCGAACAGCCTTCCGTCGGCATCCAGGATAAAAACATCGCTGCACGGCACCGTAACACCACGCTCTAATATGGTTGTCGTGACAAGGATACGAAGCTCGCGGTCGCGGAAAGCCTGCACGCGCTGCGCCCGTTCCGCATCCTTCGATGAGGTTGCGCCAATCGCGATGCCCGGAAGCGCAGTTCGAAGCAATTGGGCCAATGGTTCCGAATGCCTGATCTGCTGGACGAATACGAAGCATTGCGCGCCGCGAGCTAGAGACGAAGCAAGACGAGTGAGTAATGGACGCGGCAGCCTGCGTTTGACCAGCAACTCCGAGACACGCGGCATTCGGATTAGGAGCGGAACGGGCAATGGATGGCGGTGAAAGCGCACCGGTACTCGTGCACAGCCAAGCTTCCCCCGCCGGACCGCACGTTGCATCGCAAGGGGCGGTGTAGCCGACAAGAGGATGACCGCTCCACCTGGTAAGCTTGATTTGGAGGCCGCATAGTGAAGTCGTTCATCTCCGTGGTACGGGTATGCATCCAGCTCGTCGATGATTGCCAGATTAAACCGCTCATGAAATCGGAACAGTTGATGCGTCGTTGCGATCGTAATCTGACCATCCTCCCAACGTTGCTCACTGCCGCCATATAATGTGACAACACTTGCAGTTGGAAAAGCGCGCCGAATACGCGGGTCCAGCTCCAGCACGACGTCCCGACGAGGCGTTGCGATAAGAGCTCGTCCGCCAGCAGCAAGCGCCGCCTCTATGAGCGGGAACACCATCTCGGTCTTCCCGGCGCCTGTTACCGCCCAGATAAGAAATTGTGATGGGGTGGATGCGAGAGACTGCTGGGAAGCAGGCTTGTGCGAGTGCTGGGAGGCAGGAGCGTATTCATGTGAGTGCCTGGAAGCAAGAGCATATTCGTGCGAGTGCTGGGAGGCAGGAGCCAGCCTCGGCCGCGCGTAGATTAGCGCGGCCTCGGCTGCAGCCTGCTGCGCGGGGCTGAGCCCCCACCGCGCAGCCACCGCCGCCGGCGCGTGCACGCTGTGCGCACGCGCCGCGGCAACGGCAGGCGCCGCCCCAGGCACGGCGGCGCCTTGCGCGTCTGCGAGGCCTGCCATGCCTCCACCAAGGATCAGCAGCCCGCACTCGCGGCTGCGTCCCATGGTGAGGCATGCCTCGCAGTACGCGCAAGCGGATGAACCGCACGCTGCGCATGCGGTGCGGTTCATCCGCGCTTCGCCGCTGCCGCATCGCAGGCAGCGGCGAAGCGCGGATGAACAATTGGAGCGCGGGGGCCAGCGCGCTCCAGCCGCCGGCAACGACCGCCCGGCAAGCTGGCGGTCCCGCGGCGAGCAGCTCCTGCGCTTCACCAAGCAGCGCAGCTCGTCCATGCAGGCGCTCAACGATCGCCTGCACTAAATCCTCATCAAACATCTCTCTTAGCTTTTGATTTTGCCCTTGCCCTTGCCCTTGCCCTTGACCTTTCCCTTCTCCTTCGTCTCGCCCTGGTCCTTGCCACTGCCTTCGCCCTTCCCGCTCTCCCCCAACCCCAACCACAACCCGCTCCGTCCAGTTCTCCTCCCCCTTCCCTTTAATCTCGAAACCTACCGCAGCCTGAACTGCCCTCCTAAACGCCCGCACCGCAGACCTTTCCTCAACAGCACGTCCTTCGTTCTCCACCATCCAGCGCGCAGTTGCCTCCTCAGCGATGCCGAGCGGCAGCGGCGTGCGCCATACATGCATAATCGTCTCGTTTTGTTCTTCCTCTCCAACTTCACTATTTCTCCTCTGTTTCCACCCCTGCTCCCTGTATCCACCGAATCCTCTCGCACTTCCCTCTTCATTGCTCTCACTGCCGCCCTGCCGGTCCCTTACGGCGCCCCCTTCTCTCCAGAAAGCCAAATCCACATCCATCGCAAGCGACCATCTGACAGACCAACTTCCCCCTGCTCGAATCAAATAAAGCTGAACCTTCACCCTCGCTCCCCCTTATCATCAATCTTCGACCCTTTCCCCTGAAACGCAAAAAAGCACGCTCCTCCGCCCTATTCAGCGAAAGGAGTGTGCTTCACATCCCCGAAACAATATATGACTTATCCATCAACGTTATAGAGTCTTTCGGTTCTCACGTCGCACAACGCATACGCCAGATCCTCATTCCCCCGCTTGATCCAACCTTCTCGGCGCTGAAAACCGTACTTTGTGAACATGACTACAGCACCATTGTAAAACAATTCCACAATTACACGCAAGCGTATTCAATGCTGACAGCATTATGGCTTACCATTTGGCTAATGAGAATTCTGCGTTCGTCCTTAACAAGTAGCGTTCGTTCAGAACAAAGGCAGCTTCGCCAAATCCTCTGGACGGTTCAAATCGACAAACACCGCATGATTGGCACGCGAGGCAGGTTCTCCTGCCTGGGCAAAATGCGCGCCACCCGCTCCACGATCGATCCCGCTTGCACGAAGCACCCGATGCTTATCTGGCGTTACCGATTCAATCGTGCATCCGTCCTTGGCGGCAAAATGCCCAACAATCGCAAACGTTTCATCCGATGAACCGCAATCAACAACGGTCACTCGCACATCCGTACCTGAACGATGAGCGAACCAGTGAATAGAGCGGAGAAACCATTCCATGCGCGTCTCTTCATTGCGTGCATATATGACATAATGTCGGCTTTTGCTTGTATGGCTGCTGCTGCCATAATATTGGAGTAGGTGCACCGACAACGCCGCAAGCACGTAGCTGCCGAGCACTAGGGCAATTAATGATATCATCTCGGCCACCTCCTTTATAAGGTCATTCAAAAAGCTGAAAACCGTACTTTTTGAACACACGCTTTATGCGACAATATATGCGCCGCACCGCCCATCGGTTACGGGCGAAAAGGACAACAATATGCGAAAATGACCACAATCGGCTTAATCCGTTCATTTGAGCGCATTTTTATTTTCGGTATCGATCTTGCACCTTCACGCTCGCTCGCGCTTCACGATGCTTTTACTTATACCCGCTCTACCCGCTGCAAACAATAAAAGCCGTTCCCGGACAACCCGAGAACGGCTCTTCATCAATTCTTCATTTCGTTCATTTACTTACAGCGTAACCCAGCCGAATTTGATCGAATGAATAACAGCCTGCGTGCGGTCATCGACTTCCATCTTTTGCAAAATGCTGCTGACATGGTTCTTGACCGTCTTCTCGCTAATAAACAGGAATTCGCCGATCGTCTTATTGCTCTTGCCTTCCGCCATCAGACGAAGCACTTCAGCCTCGCGCCGCGTCAACGGATTGTCTTCGCTTGCGATGAACTTCACGCCTGGCTCCTTGCTGGCTGCAGCAGCCGACACCGCACCCATCTCATCGAGATACGTCATGCGTCGAAGTTGATTGATCAGCTTGCCCGTCACCTTCGGATGAATATACGAGTAACCGTTCATAACGGAACGAATCGCATTAATGAGTGCTTCTGCCTCCATATCCTTCAGCAGGTAGCCCGTCGCTCCTTTGCGAAGCGTCTCGAATACATAGCTTTCGTCGTCATGAATCGATAGGATAATGACTTTAATCTCAGGGAACATATCGCGCAGCCGCTCGGTTGCTACGACACCGTTCTCGATTGGCATATTGATATCCATGAGTACGATCTCGGGCTGCGTATGATTGCAAAACTCAAGCACTTGAATACCGTTATAACATTCTCCGATAACTTCGATGTCGTCTTCCATATTCAATATACGCTTCAGACCTTCGCGAAACAGCTGATGGTCGTCTGCGATCAGCAGTTTGATTCTTTTCTTATCGCCTGGGGTTTTCTGTTCCATCGTCATGTTACTCCTTTCTATCCTGTGCGTTTATGGGAATTTGGATCATAATCTTCGTTCCCTGATTTTTATTTGATTCGATATCCATCCTCCCCTCCAGCAGCTCGACGCGTTCTCTCATTCCGATTAAGCCGAAATGGGCCCCATTAGTAGATATCGGTTCTTGATGCTCAGCTTGAAAGCCAACACCGTTATCCGATACAACAAACTTAACCAACTGGGCTTGATACGTCATCTCGAGGGACACATACGTCGCATTAGCATGCTTCATGACATTCGTGAACGCTTCCTGGACGAGACGATAGATGCCGGCCTCCATTGCCGAAGGCAAACGAATCTCTCGGCCGACGGTTTCGAATGTGGTTCGAATCCTCGTTTTTTCCTCAAAGTCCTGCACATATTTACGCAAAGTAGGGACTAATCCTAGATCGTCCAATGCCATCGGTCTCAGATTGAAAATGATTTTTCGAATCTCTTCTAAGCCGGAGCGTACTTGTGCTTTCAAGTCTATTAATTCGTGTTGCACCATTTGAAATTCCTGCTTTACAATCATTCTTTCTGCAATTTCCATCCTTAGAACTAGGTTGGCAAGCGACTGCGCAGGCCCATCGTGAATATCGCGTGCCATCCGCTTCCGTTCTTCTTCTTGCGCAAGAATAATTTTGAGTCCAATCAACTGACGGTTCTTAGCGGACTCGAGAATTCGCGTCACATGATTGAGGTCACCTGACAAGTATTCCAGCACGACGTTGATCTGCGAATGGATCGTCTGAGCCCGTTCGATCGACAGATCGACGTTCTTCACTCGCTTTTGCAGCTCGTCACGGCGCGCCTTCAACTGCTGTTCTTTCTCGGCCACCACGATTTTCTCAATCTGAATTTGTGTAGCCCGTTCGTACGCGGCCTTGATGTCCTGCTCATTATATTTCACAAAATCTCGACTTACTTCAGTCAAGCGAATGCGCGCCAGCCGATACTGCCGTTCAAGCTCATCCGCTTTGTCGATAATGTCGGATGTTTCCTGAATGACCGTGTTCAGCTCAGACTCCAGCATTAGCAGCTCTTGGCGCGCCGATTCGCATATTTCAAAGATTTGAACCTTGCTGTCTTCCATGACATTGATCGCATTGCTAATAATCTGATTGATATCATTGATCCGATTATCCATAGTTGCATCGGTTTCCTTTCTACGACAAAAGCTGCTTCAAGAGGTTGCTCGCACTTCAATGATCCAGCTTTTCTATTATAGCAAACTTGCCGCTTTTCAAGGAAACCATTTTGATTAGTAGTCCGCTACTGCACGGTGACCGTTTTGGCTGCTCCGTCCCAGTTTACTTTCAATCCTAGCTGTTCAGAGATCAGTCGAAGCGGCACTAGCGTACGGCCATCTCGAATCAATGGCGCAGCAGCAGCAGGTTGTCTGATGCCGCCTGCGATAAGATCAGCGCTGCCGATCTGAAGCTCCAGCAGCTTGTCTCCTCGAATGACCGTTACTTTCTTGCTCGTCTGATCCCACGCAACCACTGCTCCCATCGCGTCTGCAATGAAACGCAGCGGCAGGTAAGTAACGCCGCTTAGCACAATCGGTGCCGTATCCAGCTTAACGTCTGCTTCGTTAACTGTTGCCGTCTTCTTGTTGATTGTCAGCTTAATCGAAGGACGCGTCAGTTCGGACACAACCGGCGGATAAAGCATTCTCACATCGTCGAAAGCAATCGATCCCTGGGCAGCACGCTCGTCTTGATCCTGCGCGATGTTGGCTACATAGATCCGTTTGATCGTAATCGGCGCCGTTAAACCATAAGAGGATAGGTCCACCGTCAGCGTCTTCCAGCCCGTCCAGTCAATCGACTTCGCCAGATCGACATACTGCAGCTTGCCCGCTCCATCCTTCACTTCCATCCGCAGCCAGTTGAAGCTTTGATCGCCATAGACATCGAGCTGCATGCCAGTCGGCGAGCCGCTAACCTCTTTGCCGCTGCCATTCAATACGGCGTATGCAGCCAGCGTCTTGCCATTGCCGATACCGCTCGTAAAGTCGTAGGATAGCTGCAGAGCAAGCGATGATTCCTTGCCTTGAAGGCCGGACACTAATGCAACTTTGCCCGCTGCGCCTTCAGTTCCTTGGAACGTAATGCCATATCCAACCTTCTCGAACGACTCCCACATCACAGGCGCTGAGCCTTTCGTCAGTGTCAGCATAACCGGATAACCATCGTAACGTGCGACCGCATAACCAGCCGCGGCGCTATCGTTAACGCCGGTTATTGTAATGACATTTCCGCTCGTTGCAGCGGTGAAGCCTTTGAACTCCCATTTAATCGATTCGGGAGGAACTGTCAAATTAAGTCCGTCTTTCGTCATAATTTTGACATTTGCCGTTATCTTGGTCCCGACCGCGAGTCCAGCCGCCGATGCGTCAATAGACATAGATGCGATCTGATCCGAACCAATAACCGATACTGGATATTCACCCGTGATGCCCGCGGACGTCACTTGGACAGTTCCCGATCCGCTCTTGAGTGCTGTAAACGTATTGCCTGAGAACATGCCGATCGACCCATTTGCTTTCCACTGCTGCTGCAGCGCGCTCGTATCAACCGGATTGTAGTAGTTGTCATAAGCCTTCAGTCCGAAGGCGGACGTCTGTCCAATAAACATCGTACTAGGTCCGCTGGCCACTAACCCTTTGAGCGAGCCTTGCGGCGCCGAACTGAACACGCCGATTCCGTTCGCTACTGGACGCAAATATGTACCGCCTGTCGTCGGATGCGTGACCTTCAGCGCAAATTCGCCGAGCGGCCGCTCTACCATTGTCGTCGAGCCGCCGCCATCAAGATTGACGCCTTTCCATACGCCAAGCCCAACCATCGCTTCTTGAAGCTCCTTCAGCGACATGCCGTTTCGAGTGGATGTGCCTTCCGCTGTGAGAAGCAGCACCTTCTTCGCGTCTTTTGTATAGCCTACAGCAGAGCGGTATACATTACTGCCGCCGCTCACGCCCGCGATATCGCGGGAGAAGGCCGCTGTTTTGCCTTGGTCGACCAGGATCGTATGTCCACCAACCATCATCTGCATCGAAGCTGCATCAACCTTTGCGCCGGTCGTCTTTGAGACAAGATTATAGTCCGATGTTACAGCCGATCCGACTGTCAGATGCTCACGTACAAACTTCGCTGCTGTGCCATGCGCACGCAAAATATAGCCGTCCGCCGGCGGCGTAACGGTCAGCGTCGTACCATCCGAAATTTGCTGCACGATACCGCCGGATACGAGCACCTCGGTCGGCGTCGTGCTGCTGTCCTTCGGATGACTTGCTGCTGCCCATGTATTCGTATATAAGTAAATGGCGTTCTTATGGCTAGGCTGCTTGTCCGGCTCTGTCGTATAAGCAGATTCATTCATGCCCGCAATCGGGAATGTCGTGCCGTCCGCCGCCGTTACTTTGCCGTCAAAGCCGTACAGATCAATCGAAGGCACCTTGTCCTTCGAGACGCTGAACGCATACATGCCCTGAAGCGCCATCGGTCCCGACATGAGCGTGCCGCTCGTAATCTGAGGCCCCATCGGCGAGCCTTCCGAAGCGCTGCTCGTCTGGAACACATCCGCATTGATCGCTGCGACTGCGCCCGTTTCCTTCGCCATATTCAGAACGTTATTCAAGCTCGCAACCGTGTTGTTCTTGCCGCTGATGGCATTTAATTGTACATACGGGTTCGTCAAATCAATCTCAATGACATGAAAATTAACCGTTCCGCTCCCCGTTAGCGGCGACCATACATAGTCGACCCGCTTTACGCCCGAAGCGATCATTTCTTGTTTCTGCTGCGTCAGTTTGGCATTGGCGGTTTTTATTTCAACAGCTGCCGATGTCGTCGCTGCTTCTGTCGTCTGCGCTTGCACGGTTTCCGCGTAGATCACGGCCCCTGGCTGGAGCGGCTGCAACAGCAGTACGCCTCCTAGTGCGAGAATGACAAGCTTCGATACGCTTCGCGATGATATCGTCTGAAGGGTCTTGTTGTTTACTACCATGTTTTTACGCAACTCTCCCATCCGTAAAGTCTATTAATTATAGACTACGATTCGGGCGAAAAGTTACAGTCGATAGAATAACTCTATTAACGCCTTTGCCATATGAAAAATCCTCTATCATTTTATGAGAAAAATAAAACGACCTCCTAAGGACCGTCTATCGATCCTCAGGAGGTCGTTTAATTGTCTATTACGTTTGGAGGAATCCGACGTATGTTAACAGTCGTTGAATCATAATCGTTGCTTCAGCGCGAGTCGTATTGGATTGCGGCGCGAATGTCGTTGAAGTCGTACCCGTGATAAAGCCGGTGTAGACTGCTTTCGCAACATCCTGCTGCGCCCATAGCCCGATTTTCTTCTTGTCTTTGAAGCGTTCCAGATAAGCCGTTGCCGTCTGCGGCAGCGTTACATTGCTGCCTGCGACCGATGCCGCACGGTTCAGCATCGCAGCAGCTTCCTGCCTTGTAATGAAGTTATTCGGTTTGAAGGTACCGTCCGAGTTGCCCTGTACGATACCCGCCTTGGATGCGGCGCCGATATAGGCGGCGAGTGCTGTGCTCGTCTTCAGATCAGAGAACGCTGCAGCCGCATTTTTATCACCAGACAATCCAAGTCCGCGAGCGATGAACATGGCGAATTCTCCACGTGTAATTGGCTTGCTTGGCTCAAACTTCGACGTACTGCGGCCTTCAACGATATACTTATTCGCCATGAGCAGAATGTTCGTGTTCGCCCAATGCGATGCCGTATCGCTGAAAGACACATTTCCCTTCACTACGGCGTAGCTGTCATTGCCTTTGCTCATGAAGGACACTTTGTAGCTGTTGCCCTCAGTCGATACCTTCGTCGGCAAGTAAGACAAGACGCCCGTTGCCGGGTCTAACCATACGACTGCCGTTTGACGACCATTGAGCGCTGTCGTTGTTGTGAAGCTTCTCGTCACATACTGCGTAAGATCGGACCACTCTTTCACAACCCCGCCTGCAGTTACATCCAATTCAAAGTGAACAGGACTTACGTAAGTGATTGCGCCTGCACGGTTAATGGCGCTCGTAAGCGCGTACGTCAGGTTGGTTGCGTTCTTGTCGATTTTAATTTGCAAATATCCCGTCGTTCCGCCTACGTTCAGCGCCTTCGCTATTTGCGTGTAATCCAATGCACTGCACGGAATTTCATACGTGATATCGCCATACTTCACGATGAACACTGGCTTGCCGCCTGAATTCTTCGCATTCTCGAGCGCTTGCAGCGGAATCGAAGCAAGTCCCGCCTTCTCGGTGTCACTTATGTTCAGTTGAACCTTCGGATTCGTCGCGCTGAGGGAACGAGCTGCCTTGAAGGCATTGTTCATGCTCTCTTCAAGAACCGTGTACTGACTTGCTAGTTGCCCGCCGGGCGACATCTGTGAGCTCGTTGTATAGTGACCTGTCTGCAGCACAATCGCGCCATCCGGCGTTGCATCGAATGCTCCATTTCCTGTTCCGCCCCCAGGCGAACCCGTCGATGTCTGATTCGCCACATTCAGGCTGCTGAATGATGGGACAAGCACACCGGACGTATTACGCAAGCCGCCGGAATCAGATGCGTAGCTGACGGTTACAGCATTAGTCGCGACGACTGCCGTATACAACGTAAGCGTCACGACACTTCCGGATACCTGTACATTGGCAACTGGCGTAGTCACGCCCGCCGTCTTGACAGTGAACTGATTCGTTTTCGGAATATAGGACGAATGGAGTGTCTGGTTGAACAGAATCGTCAATGTCGCACCGTTCACGACTGCGGATGTAACACTTGATTCACCTATATAAGTAGCTTGGGTGCCGCTGAATCCAGCAGCTAAATTCCCGTTCAAATCTCGCAACGCGGTTGTACTCGGTACATAGGTGACCAGAATGGTTCCTAAGTTCGCCAGCGAGCTCGTCATCGTCAGTATTACTTGATTGTTCTTAACCTCAACGGTGCTGATTGTTTTCGAGGCTCCATTGCCAAGCACAGAGTAGGACGACTTGCCTGGAACGAACGAAGAATTCAGCCCCTCGTTGTACGTAAGCGTTAATGTCGAACCGCTAGCCGATATCGATTGGAGAACAGGGCTGTTTGTATCGAGTGAATTCGTGACATAGAAATCCGCAAACGACTGCAGCGCGTTTCCGTTGTTGTCATACACCGGATAGGAACCTTGCGTATAACTGACCGACACTGCCGTGTCAGTAGAGATCGAAGATCCTAAGCGGATTAACAGAATCGCACCCGCCTTCTCGATGCTTGAGATGGATACCGGATATCCATTGAATTTTACGGTGAATTGGGTATATGCATAAGTTTGGAGCGTAGCCAACTCTTGATTGAAAGTCAGCATAACAACATTGCCGTTAACGGATCCACTAACCGGCTTCGGGAGTGTCGTACTGACCGTATTCGTAACATTCACGTTGGACAGGCTTGCCGCTGCATTGCCGGACAAGTCCTGTACAGGGCGTGTCCCTTTGGAATACGTCACTTTGACTGTTTGTCCATAAATCACACCGGTCGCCAATGTCAATGTGACGGTCTTGCCTGAAATTTGTACCTGTATGACGCCTCGCGCCTCGTCATTGACCGTTACATAATAGTTGCCCGTAGATGGGACCGACGAAGTATCAAGGTTTTCATTATACGTCAACACAATGGTTGAAGAGCCTGACATTACCGCATTGCTGAAAGTTGGCGCTATACGGTCCGAACCAACCGTGCTGAACTTCCACTGCACATCATTCTGAATACCTGCGAATCGGTTGCCTGCCAGATCGGCTACCGCACCGTCTGCCAGTTCAACATAGTAGGATGCCGAAGCCGTCATATTCGATAGCGGCGTGATAATCAACTTCTTCGGATCGGTTGAATCGAGCGACAACGTTGCATTGATTGCCCCAGTAGTCAAGCCGCTCCGACGAATAACTGCACTGTTTGCGCTTTGCAGCACTTGAATAGGTTCATTAAACGCAATGGACAGTTTCGAATCGATTGGTACATTGTCTGCACCGTTAATCGGCGTCAGTTCTGAAATGATCGGTGCTGCTGTATCTGTCGTAACACGGAATGCCCAGTCCGTGCTGGACGTGATGCCGCTATAATAGTTGCCCGCAAGATCGCGGAACGCCTGCGAACTAATTTGCACATAGTATGAGGTGTTCGTAACGAACGGATTATGGTCGATCGTAATGGTGTTCGTTCCCCCGCCCTTTACGTTCGAGGAGGTAAGCAGAATCGTCTGGAAAATACCGTTCGTGCTGCTGTTCTTGATCACGATGCTTCCGCCGCTCGGATACACGGGTTCATCGAATGTCATCACAAGACTTGAGGATGCCACGGTCACGACGCCATTCGTAACAGGCGCTAACGCTGTTACTTTAGGTGCGGTTGCATCAATTCCTGACGTTGTAGAGAAGGTCCACTCCGATGCGTTATTAATTCCTTGATACACGATGCTGCCTGACAGGAATGCACCTGCATCGACCAGCACATAATAGCTTTTGTTCGATTCAAACGCGTCATGGCGAATGGTAATGACGTTCTGATTAATCGAGACAGCACCCGAATTCACATCAATCTGTTGGAACTGCGAGTTATCGCCAATCCGCTTAATCGTAACTTTACCGGTCCCTTTGGTTAGTGGAGCAGTCGCATTCGTTACAGTCATCACTAAATCATTAGTTGTGCTTGTTCCCATTGCATAGTTGGCCGGGGAATAGTTTACGCGCATTGGCGGCTGGGCCGTATTGAATCTCCATCCCGAAATGCCTGAATAGGCGTTGCCGGCGCTGTCTTTGAAAGCTCCTGCAGGTACATTCACCGTATACTCGCTGGACGACTGCAGCTGCAGATCCGGCACGATCGTAATTGTGTTCGTTCCGCTGCCAATGACCGAGGACGAGCCTACATCAATGCTCTGCGTGTCTCCACCCGTTCTTGTTATGGTAATATAGCCGCTGGAAGCATAGACAGCTTCATTAAATGTCAACGTCAACGATGTCGTCGGTGCGATATCGGACGCGTTAAGAGCGGGTGTATACGTTAACACGCCAGGCGCTGCCGTATCCGCAGCTCCAACCTCGAAGCGCCATGCGGTCGCGTCGCTTAAGCCATCGTAGTTAGCGCCATTCGATACATTGACGAATGCGCCTTGGTCGATTCGTACATAATACGCAACGCCAGCAGTCAACGCAGTCGGCAATCCAATTGTCGCCACATATCCGGTTGAATTAAGCGAGACGTAAGAAGAAGAGGCAGCAATCGTATTGATCTCTTCATTCGTATCTACTCTACGGACATGAATATAGGCAGAAGCAGATCCTTTCAGGACAGGTTCATCGAATGTAATCTTTAAGTTCGCATTGCCTGGAACGGCAGAGGCGCCATTTGCAGGATATGTACTTACGATTACTGGTGCTGCCGATGCAGCTTCTGCTTGACCGGACAAGTTGGTCCAGCCGGGTATTGCTAGTTGCAGCATTAATAATGCAGCAATCATGAAGCTAATGCTTCTCCGATAATGTTTCAAAATATCCACTCCCCAGCAAGACAGTCGTACCTATTTTGTCGGTTCGCGGCGTGGGAAAGTTTAGGTTGGACACGAAAAAACCGAATCGCGAATTGCGATTCGGTTCATCTATAAAGGAGAAGCGATTAAGCTTGTGCGCCTGCTTTGAGCAGTTCGGCTTTATCGACACGTTCCCATGGAAGGTCGATATCGGTACGACCGAAGTGGCCGTATGCTGCTGTTTTGCCGTAGATCGGACGGCGAAGATCCAGCATTTTGATAATGCCGGCTGGGCGAAGGTCGAAGTTTGCTTTGATAACCTCAACAAGTTTCTCTTCGCTTACTTTGCCTGTTCCGTACGTATCAACGTTAATCGATACCGGTTGTGCGACGCCGATTGCGTATGCCAATTGAATTTCGCATTTGTCAGCAAGACCAGCCGCTACGATGTTCTTCGCAACGTAACGAGCTGCATAAGCTGCCGAACGGTCAACCTTCGTTGGATCTTTGCCGGAGAATGCGCCGCCGCCGTGACGAGCATAACCGCCGTACGTGTCGACGATGATTTTGCGGCCTGTCAGACCTGCGTCGCCTTGTGGTCCGCCGATTACGAAACGGCCCGTAGGGTTGATGAAATATTTCGTTTGCTCATCCAGCCATTCCGTTGGAACGACAGGTGCAATAACATGCTCGCGAATATCCTTCTGGATCTGCTCGAGCGATACTTCTTCTGCATGCTGCGTGGATACGACAATCGTATCGACACGTACAGGCTTGCCATCTTGGTACTCGATCGTAACTTGCGTTTTGCCATCCGGGCGCAGGTAGTCGAGTTGACCGCTCTTACGAACTTCGGATAGACGGCGCGCGATACGGTGCGACAGCGCGATCGGGAGCGGCATAAGCTCAGGCGTCTCGTTCGTTGCAAAACCGAACATGAGGCCTTGATCGCCTGCGCCGATATCTTCATTCTCTTGCTGCACGTCTTTGCCTTCGCGCGATTCAAGCGCCGCATTGACGCCTTGCGCGATATCAGCCGACTGCTCGTTCAACGATGTAAGTACAGCACAAGTGCTGGAATCAAAGCCGAATTTGGCACGCGTATAGCCGATCTCTTTGATCGTACGACGCACAATGGCAGGGATATCAATGTAATCCGCACGGCTGCTGATTTCACCGATTACAAGCACGAGCCCTGTCGCTACCGAAACTTCGCATGCTACACGCGCGTTCGGATCAGCCTCAAGAAATGCATCAAGTACTGCGTCTGAGATCTGGTCGCAGATTTTATCCGGATGTCCTTCCGTTACGGATTCCGAAGTAAACAGATGTTTACCTTTCAACGACATTACATCAACCTCCTAAAAACCTTAACTTTATTATGCGCAATTACTGCGTTATGCCTACACAAAAAATGAACCTTTTCCGGTAGGAAAAGGTTGTTAGTACAACACTTCTAACATATTATGATACGCGATCGAATATGGTGTGTCAATGGAACTGCCCGTTTCCATTCAGGACAGCCTCTGCTTGCTGTACAAGTCTGCGTGTGATTTCTCCGCCTACAGCGCCCGCTTGACGAGTGGCCAGCTGCGCCCATGGCACGCTGCCGCCTACAGAGTTTACCGTTCCAAATTCGCCTGCGAACTCCGTATCCGCATCTGCTCCGAAGCCTGTTGGTTGCATGAGTCCGAACTCAGCTGCAATTTCATATTTCATTTGATTGAGTGCCTGACGGCTTTGCGGTACAACCTTTTGATTAGAACGAGCCATAATTAGAGCACCTCCGAAGTTATAATGAATAGTTAGGAACGTGCTATTATCGTGCTCGCTTCGAGCTTGTTTGAAGCGTATAACCTTTTGTCAGCAAGGGAAGAATTAGGGGACACTGCATGGTTTGAACAACAGAGACGGCCCCCATTTCTGGAGACCGCCTCATGTACATCATTAAAGATTATAGGATACACAATTATTGCAGTTGATATTGGCCGCGTACAAGTACGGTCAGACCTGACTTCAGCGATGGATCTGGCATAACGCCTCGACCGCCGCGAGGGAACAAGATCAGATGGTTATTCGGCACGGATTTGCCATTCGTGATGTCTTTGCCGTCCGTCAAATCCGAGATCCCGTTGGCATCGCCGCTATATGCAACCGCTTTGCCCGCACGTACAACGAATTCCGCCCCATCCTTCGCTATCAGCGTCTTACCTTGCGGTACGCTTACTACTACTACCTCATTGCTATTGGCACTGATTTGCTCCGCTATTTGCTGTGTCAGCTGCTTCGTCAATTCCTGCTTCGTCTGATCCAGCAGTTGTTGGACCGCTTCGGCTGTCATACCGCCGCTCTGGCCTCCTAGCTTCTGGTCAACGTAGCTCTTCGTAACGACTGGATCGTCGACGGAACCAGGTGTGACGACCTCTCCGTCACCGCTAGCCTTGTCCGTGAATTGTGCCCCGATTAGCGCGCCGCCTCCGAGAAGGACTGCCGCCAATACCAGCTTGCTTACTGCTTTTTTCATATCCAGTTCATTCCTCCTTCTCGTGTCTCTAGGATACTAGATTACGAGGAATGAGGCTACTCCTAATGTTATGATTTAGTAGGGAACCAAGCAAACTGGTTCGTTGCAATAAGTAGTTGGTTACCCTGGAATTCGTCGTATACGTTGATCGTGAAGTTGTTATAGTCCGTAATTTTGGCTTGAATTGAATTCTCATCGAAGGATGTTAACAAAGCAAGGTCCTTGCCTTCCTTCAGAATTTCGTTCTGTGATCCTTCAGTTGCCGTAAAGCTGTATGATTTTTTGAACGTCATCTTTTGGTTATCATTGTTTACAAATTCGATCACAAGCTTGTGATCGCCTGCGGTATAATCATATTCAGTCTCTCTTGCCAGCGTATAATCCATGTTTAAGTTCATACCGTCAACATTGTATCCACCGCTTGATCTGAGACTTGCACGGATGTTGTTAAACGAAATATCAAATCCGGCAATCTTAATATGTTGGAAATCGGTTTTGACTGCTGCCGGTTTCTCACCATTCAGGCGATAGGATACAATCTTGGCAATTGCATTTTGTGCAGTCGTCTCACCAGTCCCAGTTGCTTTCGATATTGCTTGACCTAAATAGAGATCATAGTGTTCTTCATCAAATCCATTCGGAAGTGTCGCATATGCAGACAGTAATACTTTTCCATTTGGAAGTACTTTGTTCTTCATCGTCGCGAAGGTGATTGGTACAACTTGTCCATTCTGATCGAGCAAATATCCTCCCAAGTTGCTCACAGCTGCTACGCGACTCTCTTTGTTCTGAATAACGAATTCAGCATAAAACTGATTGTTAGTCGTTCCTTTGAAGATCGCGTTACGCGTAAGTTGAATCGAAGCTTTCTTGCCTACACTATTAATCTCATAAGTCTTATCCTTGCTGATTATCGGAATCGTACTCAGGTTTTGACTTGAAAATTGATAAAGTACTTTCGATGTCTTATCTGTTACAGGCTCTGTTGCAACGAAACCAATGTTACTGACAACAGACGTATAAGGGATCTGCGTATATATAATCATGTTGTAGGATTGGCCTGGCGCAATCGTAATCGAATCATCCAACCCCACCACCGTAGATGCGTTCTCAATCTTAACGCCATTAACGAGGAAATATCCGCTAAGCGATGGGATTTTCTTCGATACAGAAGTTGTATTGGTAATGCTAATATCAGCTACGAGCATGTCTGTATCTTCAAGTGGAGATCTCTGAATAGCGTTCAATGATACACGATAGTCTCCCATCGTGAACGTACTGCCAAGGCTGCCTTGTTGAATTGTTGAAGTTGTTTTGTATGAGCCAATAACATAGCCCAGATCTTTATCCGTGCCTACTGTTCTGACTACGATTTCAGCATCTTCTACCTTCACTGTAGATGGAATACTTCCTGTTAACGCCAAAGTCTTCTCAATTCCCGGCAGCAACTTGCTCTCGTCCTTCGTGAAAGTAAGCGGATAGTTGACATTTTGCTTGGTCTTCAGATAAACCTCAATGTCCGGCAGATTAATCGAATCCGAACCTTGGTTCAATAACTTATAGTCAATCGATATGCCCTTTTCTGTAGAGCCCGTGTCGTCTAATGAGGCTTTTCCTAATGTCGTTTTAACAGACTGGCCGGACAAAAACACGCTTCTGCTTTGACCTACAGCGGTTACCGGCGCAGCAGCCAGTGTTGGAAGCAAGAACTCGCCTGCTGGAAGCTCGACCTTGTTAGCATCATCCGTCGTCGCAACTACAAGGGACAATTTCTTGCCTGCTACTGCTAACGGCAATTTGACGGTCATCGTTGAAATTTTTCTTTCATTAGGCTGTAATGTAAGCTGCGCAAGCTCCGATGCACTTACTTTATATACAGAATAACTTGGTGTTTGAATGTAAAAGCTATATTTAGACAAATCAATCGTTTGAAGTCCTTTATTTTCAAACAAATAGTTAATCGTTAAATATGCACTAGTCTGATCCTTTGTAATGAAAGCACCTTTAATAGCCGATCGGAGGCTCGCGTTATTCACGTTCATTGTTTTGGCCGCGAATGGAGCAACTTGACTGCTCTCGTTGTTTGCCGCTTTAATCGTTCCGAGCTTTCTCTCAAAGTTCGGAGCATCGAAGTCCCACTTCACAATCTCAAACTGCAGATCGGATAGCTGCGTTCCATTATCGACTGTTGCATAGTACGTTATGTACTGGCTCGTCTTTGCAGTAATTGATGTCGTATCTTTGTTTGAACTAACGACATTCACTTTAAAGGACTTGCCATCTTTCGTCTTAAGACGAAGCGTATAGTCCCCAAGATCAATAGACTTGGACTCTTTATTAACATAGTTTACAGTGAACGCCAAAACCTTTCCTTTATCCTGCATTAAGAATTGCGCACTGCTTACCGATAGCGAAGCATTCGCGCTCAGCTTCACAGACTGAGATGAAAGCGTCTTCGCAACTGTTGCTGCGTCTGCCACTGTGCTCTGCGTCCATACAGGATTAGTGCCTAACATTAATGCCGCAACTGCAATACTAGCCGTACCTTTCTTGATCCATTTGTTCTTCAATGATATTCCTCCTACTTCGTTTTACTATTTGACGTAGAATAGATTAACTTTGTTTCTTAATTTTAGATAAAAATCTCCTCTCTCGATTATACATTGAGAATATGAACTTAGCATGAATAACTTTTTTATCTTGTGGTCAAATCGATTGGTTTTGACCCTTCAAAATTTCACATAACAAAAAAGGTAGAAGCATTAGCTTCTACCTTTTTCTCAATCCTTACGGATTAGTTGTTAACTACGATCGAAGTCGTAGCTGTTACACCGTTAGCCGTCGTGTACGTAGCCGTAACAACGCCTTGCTTAACGCCCGTGATTACGAACGTTGTAGCGTCTTTTTTCGTGTACGTTGCGTACTCGCTGTTCACCGACAGGAAACCAGCAAGTGCATCAATTTTACCATATTGGTCTTTTTGCTCGATAGAAATTTCTACCGTTTGACCTTTAGTAACTGTGTACTCGTCTTTCAGGAATTTCACTGTAGCTGCGATTGGTGTAGCTTCGGATACCGTAACTTCAACTGCAACTTTGTTGTCGCCTTTGTAAGCTGTAACCGTCGATTTACCAGCTTTCAGACCGAATACTTTCGAGCCCGTTACGCCCAGAACCGACAGATCGCTGCTCGTTACGTTGTCAGCAACAGCATTAGCCAGAACTACTGCTGTACCGCCTTCAGTTTTACCATTGAGTTTAACCTCAACTGCGTAGTTGGAAGCAGCTGTTTGCGACTTCTCACCATAAACCGTACCGATCGATTGAACTTCGTACGATTTGATATCCGAGGATTTAACAACCGTGATCGTTACATCCGTCGATTTACCGTCGAAGCTGATCGTAACTACTTTGGAACCTTCTTTTACTGCTTCAATTTCTTTGGAACCTGCAGCGATTTTAACGATATCGGACGAACCGTCTTTTACCGTCAGTGTGTAGCCAGCGCCTGTATCTTTCGTACGACCCAGGGAGTCTACGAATTGAACTTTGTCGTTACCGATAGTCGCCTTAGCGCCTACTTCAAACGTCGTCAGAACGTCGGATTTGAAGCCAAGGATCGATTGCGTTGTTGGCGTGTCTTTAACTTCGAAGGAGATCGTCGAAGTGATCAGACCGTTAACAACCGCTTGAACTACTGCATTACCAGCGTTTTTGAACTTAACAACGAGTTCGCCTTTAGCGTTAACGAATGGCGTACCGTCGAATGCTACCGTCGATTGAAGCAGTACTTTCGTACCATCAACAACTACGTCTTTGTTAGCCATTGCTGCGCCATAGGAGTCAATTGCAGTGAAAGGAATCGTAACCGTTTCACCTTTAACTACTTGTGCAACTGGGTTGTTGATTTTCAGTTCTTTAACTGCGTTTGCTTCGTTGATTACGAATGCTACCGATGCATTTGCACCAACAGCTTGCGGGTTGCTTGCCGACAGAACAATGTTACCTGCTGTAACAGCATCGAACGTTACTTTGCCGTTCTCGTCAACCACGATGTTGTTGATGTGACCCGTACCGCCGACATAGAACAGGATGCCGCCGATTTGGAAGTTATTCGTCCAAGTACCACCTGCGTTCAGGTCGATCTTAGCCGTTTTAGGAAGTTTAACTGCTTTACCGTATTGGTCCGTCAACGTGATTGGCAGAACCAGACCCGTGTTTTCACCGCTTTGAACGGAAATACGAGTTTTGTCTTTCAGTGGTTGTACAGCGTCGATTACGATTTTCGTTGCAGCGCTTGCGGACGTTACTTTGAAAGACTTGGAGTCATACAGGCCAAGCGTGTTGCTTGCTTGAACTACGATAACGTCATCAAGTTTAGCGATTTCCGTCGTCACACCGCCAACAACTTTGTCAGCCAGATCGACGATGTAACCGTCAACCGTTTTGTTAACTGCGATGTTTGTGCCTTTTGTCGTGTTGTAAGCCGTAACGTTGATGTTTTCATAAGGCATTTCTTCATTGAATTGGTTGAAAGTTTTAGCAACCAGGTTTTGGCCGTTTGCTTTTTGCAGGGAGTCAGCGCCGATGCTTACTTTCGTTGCTTTCTCTGCTTCAGCTTTAACCGTTACTACTTCAGCGTCACCAGCTTTAACCGTGATGTCGCCAGCAGGCAGGTAACCAGCCGTCAGAACTACCGATTTCAGATCGTCAGCGAAAGTTTTCGTAACTGTCACAGCTTGGGACAGGTACTTAACTTCAACAGCGAGATCTTTCGTTACTGCTTTGTTGAACTCGAGCGTAATTTTCTTAGCGCCCGTTTGCGATGCTTTGTTTACTTTCAGACCTTCAAGCGTAACTTCAACTTCGTAAGTTTTGCCGTTGTACTCAACGGAAACTTTCGTTGCTTTACCTACTTCAAGAGCAGTTTCAAGCGTTTTTGTTACGGATTGGTCATCGGAGAACGTTACTTTAACCGTTTTAGCATCAACTGCTTCTACGGATTTAACCGTTACCGTGTCACCAGCTACGATTTCGTAGATAGCGTCAACAAGTTGACCGCGCGTTGCAGCTACGTTGTAGTTCGTGAAGCTAGGGATGATTTTAGCATCCAGAGCTGCTTGAACATAACCTGCTGCCCATGCGCTTGCGCCTTTAACTTCTGCGCCTTCAACTGGCTCAAGGCCAAGCGACAGAACAAGCGTTTTAGCAAGTTCTTGGATCGTAACGTTGCCGTTAGGATTGAACTTGTTGTTGCCTACACCTTGCATCAGGCCTGCTTCTGTAACAGCGCCGATGAATGGTTTAGCCCAGTGCGTAGCGGATACGTCACTGTACTTGGAAGCTGCTGCGTTCTCTTCGAGGCCAGTGCCTACCGTGAGAACTTTCGCGAATTGCGCGCGAGTCATGTTCAGGTTGAGACCTGCGGAACCATCTGGGAATCCAGTGAAAATACCGAGTTCTTTCAGTGCAGCGAATTTCTCGTCTTGCGACGGTGCTGCTTTATCAGCCGCGAATGCTACCGATGCGAACATCGAGAACACCATGGTGATAGCTACGAGTAAAGACAAACTTTTCTTCATAACCTTTTTTTCTCCTCCTCTAAATTGCTTCGGTTGTTGAGAGTGTTGAGTGGATAGTGAATTGCTCGTTTCCCTCATCGCCGATTCACCCCCTTTCCAGAGTAGAGCAGTAATTGGATATAAATGATGTCTGCAATCATGTTAAACCCATTATGTAAAAACATGTCGCAGAAACTTGTAACCTCGTGAAGAAAATTCTGGTAGAGAAGCTAGGCCACTATAACATTATACAGTAGACTACCTGTAGCGTAAAGAGGTCGAGAAGAATATGTACCTCTATTAATTGTTTCTAAATGCTCTGTTTTTCTTTGTTCTTACCGTTAGACGCAGTAAGATTTGAAAAGTTGCGCTTTGAACAAAAGTTTTTCTTCAATTGGCTAAATCTTTTTGTTCTAGACATTCGTTCCCTCTCAGGAACTTCTTAAGTATAGCTCGTAAAGCCGAATAACGTCGATGCTAAAGTTTTACCAAGAAGCATATAATCGGATCGTGTCGAAATCTAGCATCTCTCATCAAATAGAAAGCGGTGCTCGCATTAAGCAAGCACCGCTCTCACCTGCCTTAACCTAGTTCAGCTTAGGCAGCTTCTTCATATCGACTAGCATCTTGCCTACGATAATGGCAGCGTCGGAACGCAGCAGGTTGGAATGCGGCTCGAATACGTAGCCTTTCTTCGGATCCGCCTGATCAACTGGGGAACCTACAATGTAGCCCTTCTTAGCAATAGCAGTTACCGATGCTTTCGCATAGTAGTTGATATCGCCGTGATCCTTGAACTGCTTCTCCAGCGCCTTGCTGATCTTCGTTGGATCCGTATCCAGCTTGAGCTCAAGCGCTCTCGCCAAGATTACTGCAGCTTCCTCGCGAGTTAAGTTGCCGCTTGGATCGAACGTCCGAGGCTGCGTACCGCGGATAATACCCGAGCGGGCTGCTGTCTCGATGTAGCGATAATCCCAGATTGCATCCGGGTTCATAATGACCGGTACATCGTCGAACGATGGGTTCCCCATCTCATAGTTCAATGGAAGATCCAGCGCTTTGACGATCATGCGAGCGAACTCGCCGCGAGTCGTGTACATATCAGCACCGAAATCGTCGTAGCCTACCGGGTTCGAAATACCTTTAGAGAAGATTGCTTCCATATAGTTACGAGCGTATGGATGGCCCGTAATGTCGCTGAACGAGTAAACCATCTTACCAACTACATAGTAACCAAACTTCGTGAACGGCACCGTGATCGTGTTCTTCTTCGTATCTACGACCCCGCCGACATTCTCCCAGTACTTATTCTGATTGTCGTAGCGGTACACGGTAATGAGCGTTCCGATTGCATCTTTCATATTCGCATCGAACGACAACGTTAACTGGCCTGCCTTAGAGGCAATCAATTCGCGGTCGCTCGCGCGATCGTTGTACGATGGAATGCCGCTGTTCGGGAACTGATAAGGTTCAGCACCATTAGTGAGCGGATCGTAAGTAGACTTGGTCGTCGTATCATCGGCCATACCAGCATCGATCCAGTATACTGGCGAAGCTTTAGCGAAGCGCGATGGGAACGAGAACTTGAACTGCTCTCCGTTAGACGTAATGACTTTGTCAAAGTCAGCTGGCCATCCGTCGAATTCGTGACGGTCAACAACGCCGTCTTCGGAGTTCGCGATCGAATACAACAGCTTATGATTCGTGAACACTTGGTTCTTGAACTCTTCCGGCACGTTGTAGTCGCGGCGGATCAGCGTTGTACCTTTCGGGAAAGTCAGCGACAATGCGCCATCGAATACTTTCTGCGATGCAGCCATCGTCTTCATGAACTGCGCCCCTGGAATGTTCGTCGGAGCGTACGTAATGTCGATCGAACCGGTTGTTTTATCGTTCGCGCTCGTGATCGTGAACTTGATCGTGTTCTTGCCGACCTTCAAGTCCGTAATCGTCGCGCGATAGGCATTGTAATAGTCGATCTTACCGTCGTAGTCTGCATCGAATTGCGATTTGACGGCATTTACTTTGTTGATCTCGACTGTTTGTGCACCCTTCGCATCAATTATGACTTCAACGAAGTTTTGGTTCACAATGCTCTTTGCCGGCAGAATCGGACGAACGATATCGTATGGCAGCGCCGTCGGGTCGACTTCCATCCGGTAGCTTGCTTTCGGTCCGTACAAGCCGCTGTTATATACGAAGAAGTTGTAAACGCTGGAGCTGCCATCGCTGTTCAGATCTTGATCCTTCAGTATAAAGGAGAACGACTGCGTCGCAATATCATATCGAACCACGAGCAAGCCTGAGATCCCTGCATGTTTCGGATCATAAATCGCGCCTACATTCGGATCTTCGCTGCTATAGATGCTGAATGGCATCGTTAGATCCCAAGTATATACTTTATCCGAAGAAGAGCTCGTAATCTTCAAAATGTAATCTGCAGGATTTGCCGGCATGTTGCCCGAAATGCTGCCATCGATTTCACTCTTGCCAAGATCGATAAAGTCGAACGTACCATAAACGTTCATTTTGGATTTGGATGTCGTATAAATCGAACCCGACATCGGGAAATTCGGATCGTTCGGTGTTGGAATAATATCTGCGTCATTAATCGTCGGAGTATACGTGAATGGGAATACCCCTGCCGAACCTGCTACCGGAATAATCGGCAGGTTCGTTGGTACGATGTTCAGTTTCACCGATCGTTCATAGAAGGTTTGTGTGCCCTGGAAGACGAAACGAATCGTATTCTCGCCATTGAACATCACCGCGAACACATCGCTTAGCTTCACAGTTGGATCCAGCACAAATTCGGTATCATGAATGTCCGATGAATCTTTCGGTACGAGCGGGAAAGCAACGTTATTGACATAGAAGTAAATCGACTGGGCCCCTACGGTCTTGCCCGCGACTTTCTCTGGCTCATAACGAATTTCATCTGTATTATTGACGTTCTGTATGGTACCCGCGAACTTGCCAAGCTCCGTGTTGATAATATCATTTGCTGCCGTCGCTGATGTTGTATCGTTATATACAAGCATCGAATCGAACAGCTTGGTGTAGCTGACATATGGTCCGAACAGCATGGTGACCGTTACATTGAAGGAATTATAAGTGGAAGGATCTGTCAGGACACTAGTCGAGCTTAGCGCTTGGAATTTAATCGTCTGCTTGCCTTCGAACGGCAGCTTGGACACTTCCATAATGATGCGGCGATAAGTGCCTGTCTTGCCGTTGATCGACAATAATTCATCCGCCTGACTCAATACTTTAATCTTGTAGGAGCCAGCCTTAGCAGCTGTGCCGACCGCATTCGTAATGCTTTCAATGCCTAGCCCCGTATTCGCTAAATCGCCCGTACTCTTCGAAATATCAAGATTCGATGGATTGCCGACCAGTATTTCGATACCGATTGGCATACCGTACAAACTCTTGCCATCCAGCGGATCGCCGGTCAGACCCAGGTAATTGTTTGGCTGATAACCTGGCAGGTAATTCACTTGCTCAATGAATGGCATATTCGAATTCAGCAGTGTGAAGAACAACGCGCTATTGCCTTCAACCGTTGGTGTCGTACCATTCGCAATGTTAAGCTCGTTGTTCGCCTGAACACGCAAATTATATCGTTTGCTGTAATCCAAGCTTGTTCCATCTACCGGTATCGAAAATTCATAAACAAAGAATGCGTCGGTTTCACTATAAGGTTGAACAGCTGCCGACGTAATCTTCGTAGAATCAAAGGATAACTTTGCTGTCGTTCCGCCAACTTCATAGATGTCAGCCTTTAGCGACTGCAATGCCACTTTGGGATCAGGGTGAGGTGTATTCACCGTCTCCGATGCTTTCTTGCCATAGTAGTTCGGAACGATGACCTTACCTGTGATCTCCAAACCGGACTTGCTTGTAATCAGGTTCGGATTATATTCGAGCGATGCACTGTTGTTCGCATCGTCCGACAATGTCATATCGTAGAACGTTACCGCACCATTATAGAATGCGACTTCACGCGTCGTTTCAATCGTCTGGGTGCCGTTGCTAACTTTGATTTTCACCAAGTTCTTGCCTTTCAGCACGTTAACCGGCGATGCAACGAATGAATATCCGTTCGTGCTGTTAACACTGAACGTGCGGCTGCTGCCGTTCACTTCAACCGTAACGCTCTGTGCGTTCGGCGCTTTACCGGAAATCGAAATGTCGGTCGAGGATTTGCCTTTGGTTGCAGTCGAATGAACAACCGTTGTGCTATTCTCATTCATCGGGAAGTTATTGCCGTACAAGGAGGCTTCCAAATCGTACAGCGTAGGGCCGTCATGGTAATCGATGTAGATCGAGTTCTCTACGAGGCCGCCGCCCTTCGTTCCCTGGAACGTAATCTTATTAAGACCCGAGAACAACTGAACGTTGAAAACTTGAAGAGCATTGCCATTCACATAGACACCACTCGTCAAGCCTTCACGCTTGGAGCCGATTTTCTCAGCCGATGGGTCTGCAACATCGTAGTCAACAACCTGGTACACATTATAGGTGATAGCCGATGGGTTTACACCGTTGATCGTACCATTGATGGTCACCATGCCGTTCGACGTGATTCTTGCTTTATCAGGCTGCTCAAACTCATTAGGGAAAGCGAAGTTGCCCGAAGTCGCGGCGACCGCGCGTTCGCTTCCGGTCAACTGCAGCAGGCCGATCAAGAGCGACAGTACAACGAACCAAATACTACATTTCTTAGCCACAATAAGCCTCCTCCATTACCTTAAGTCTCGCTAGATACATGTACTTAAATGTATCGGAGAGGCGTGCTGAAAAGTTTAGCCTGAACGACCAATTCATTCATATCGATTCCCAAAAGACGATACCCGCCACACAAAAAAGCCCCGGTCTCTTAACGAGACCGGAGCATGAATGATAGCTAATGATTTTATTTGGTGCGCGATTCTGCGTGCGTCTTCAGACGATTGCGGAACAGCAGATCCAAGATCGGACGTTTCGACTTGTCGACGATGCCGATCAGTTCGGCTCCAATCTGCAGACAGAACGTAAGGATGCAGATTACGACGAAAGTAATCCAGTTCGCAGCATGCGATTGCGTTAGCGTCGACTGCACGATTGCGCAACCGCCGAAGAACGCCGCAATGCCCCAAATGATAAGTACCGTGTTGCGATGACCGAAGCCAAGCTCTTGCAGACAGTGATGCAGATGGCCTTTGTCCGGAGCAAAAATCGGCTTCTTGCTGCGCCAGCGGCGAATGATCGCGAAGAACGTGTCCGACAGCGGTACGCCGATAATCAGAAGCGGAGTTACGAACGATACGATTGTTACCTGCTTGAACCCAAGCATGGACAATGTCGCTAGGCAGAAGCCTAGGAACAGTGCGCCAGAGTCCCCCATGAAGATCTTCGCCGGGTGGAAGTTATAGACCAGGAAGCCGATAACGCCGCCGAGCAAGATCGTGCTGAGCAGGATAACAGGCACGAAGCCCATAATCGCTGCCATCGTCAAAATCGTTGCAATGGCGATGCCCGACACGCCAGCTGCCAGACCATCCAAGCCGTCGATCAGGTTAATCGCATTCGTAACCCCGACGATCCAGAAGATCGTCAGCGGAATGCTCAACCAAGATGCAACGGGCTGCATGGACTCGCCGAACGGAATGTTGAGCAGATCGATCTTGACGCCGAAGCCGAAAACAACGACGCACGCTGCTGCAATTTGCCCGACGAGCTTCACCTTAGCCGAAAGCTCGAAGCGGTCATCCAATGCACCAACGATGACGATAATCGATCCGCCGACCAGAATCGCTCGGATCATATTAAGGTCATAGTGACGAAGCGTGCCTTCCGGTACGAAAGGCAGTGCGATCAGAACAGCGCCGACAAACGCAATATAGATAGCAAGCCCGCCGAGACGCGGCATTATTCGTGTATGCACTTTGCGGTAATTCGGTTTGTCAATTGCACCAACAGCAAACGCAAAACGCTTGACTAGCGGTGTCATTATAAGCGCAAGGATCAAAGCGATTGCAAATGAGATGCCGTAGAGAATACCCACAGGTGTATCCAACTCCTCTTATTTTCTACCGCATTGATTATACTCCGCGCGAAAAACTTTAGCTATCCTCGTTTTTTGCCGAATTAAACGATTTTCACTAGTTTTGGACGACTAAGGACGTGCTTTTGTCACCTTTTCTTTCTCTCGAATCACTTTGATCACAAATTTAGGCAAAACGAGCATTCTTTTATACCGATAAGGCTCTTGCAGAAGGCGGTAAAACCACTCCAAGCGAAGCTTCTGGAACAACTTCGGCGCACGCTTCAGCTTGCCGGCAATAATATCGAAGCTGCCTCCGACGCCCATGATAACAGGCACGCCAAGCTCGCCTTTATACCGTGCAATCCAAGGCTCTTGCGTCGATGCTGAACGTGCAACGAATAAAATATCCGGCTGTGCCGCTCGAATCTCCGCTACCACCTCCGCATCCTGATCAGGTCCGAAATAACCGTTGCGAACGCCGGCAATGCGCGTGCCAGGATACTTCTGCTTCAAATTCGCAGCCGCTTGATCGATCGTCTGCTGATCGGTGCCGAGCAGATACACGCTCCAGCCCTTGGACTCGCCAAGCGCCATCAATCGGTGCAAAATATCAAAGCCCGGCACCCGCTCTGCCACAGGTTCGCCAACATAGTTGGCCGCCCAAACAACGCCTGTTCCGTCCGGCACGATCAATTCTGCCGTACGCATCATGTTGTAATAAGCTTGATCTTCGATCGCGGACATCACCATGATCGGGTTAGCCGTAATGACATGCATCGTCTCGCGATTGGCAATCGCTTCGGTCAACTTGGCGATTGTCTCGTCCATGCTCATCTTGCTGAAAGGCAGACCATAAATCGATACGGTTGGAATCTGTTTGCGTGATTGTGCTGTTGCTATATTGTTCGTTACAGTCGTCGTCATTGAGTCGTTCACCTTTTCGTAGTTTGACTCAGCAGCGCCACAATCTGCTGTGCCGGCCGCTGCGCCTCGCGCTTCAGTCGATCAATCACTTCGCCGTGGCGGGAGCGCCAGCCATCCAGATCGCTGAGCAGCGAATCTGCGCTGGCCGCGAATTGTGCGGGATCCAGCTGTTCGGTCGTACCGATCGCTGTCAGTCCCAATCGATTAAGGAACTGGTCGATCTTCGGATCGTACGACAAGCCGATCAGCGGCACTCGCTGATTCGCAGCGTAGATGAGCGCATGCAGGCGCATGCCGAACATCATATCGCAGCGGCTGACTTCGAGCAGCATCTGCTGCGGATCGTCCCCGGGCGCTGCCAACTCCGCAATGCTGCTGCCGATGCCGATTGCCGTCAACCGGTCGATAACAACTTGAGAAGTTTCGGTATCGTCAGGCGTGTGGAAGGGCAGGAAGCGGTAACGAACCGAACGGCGCGAAGCCAATGCCGCAAGCGCCGCTGCCGCACGCTCCAGATCGACGCCATCCTTGCGCCAATGGCGTAAGGATACGCCGATGACTGGCAAGGCATCGGTCGAAGCAGAGCTCGCAGCCGAAGTCTGTGTCCCTTCAGGAAGCGGCAGGCCCATGACAGGGTCAGGGACGACCTCGATCCGCTCCTGAGGGACGCCTATGCGGCTTAGCAGCGCAGCTGATTCTGCGTCACGAACGGAGACGTATCGGCTCTTGTTCATGACGCGGCGAATAGGCGCGAACAGCCAACCACGATTCACAGGGCCTACGCCCTGCGAATAAATAAACGTCGGTTTGCCAAGCATCTGCGCGAGCGTAAGGACGCCCGTATAATACGGAATCGTCTTCCACCCTGTCGCATCCTGCAGTAAGCTGCCGCCGCCGCTGATAAGCCCGTCGCAGCGGCGGATTTCGCGGAGCAGCACGGATGGGCTCATCCGTTGAACTGCCTCGCAGCCGTACATTCTTGTTGTCCATGCGGGATCGGCAGATAATACGACAGGCTCGATTGTAATGCCCTGCGCTTCGCCTTCCGCATGCAGCGCATTGAGGATCGACTTCAGTACCGCTTCATCGCCGCTGTTGTTAAAACCATAGTAGCCGGAAACGATTATGCGGCGGACTTGACGATTGCTGGTCTTACCCATTTGCGCCAAACTCCTTCCCCAAGCTGCCACACCGCAATAAGCACGCAGCCGATAGCTGCACCTAAGCAGAGGCCGAGAAGATCACGAATCAATGAAATTTGCAGTGGTGTATGAATATGAGCAAACGTATCTACTATCGACAATTGACCGATGGAGCCTACAATAACCAATACCCATGCTGCGCGGTAGCGAAGCGCTAAGAACAAGCCAAGCAGCAATAACGGGTGCGCAAGCAGGAACTCCTTAAATCTTGGGCGAACGCCGAATGTCGTTTCCAGTGTATTGCGCGTCAGCATCTCGAGAGAAGATGCTTGTCCTGCATTACCCGTTCTCGACAAGTAATACAGACCTACAATACCCAATACCACAACTGTAATAATCCAGAACACAGTAATCTGAATCGACAACAGCTTGCGAAGATTCTCAAGCACCGACTGGCCCATATACAGGAACAGGTACAGCGCTACAAGGAAGATCGGCGCAAGATGCAGCAGACTGACCCCGCGGAATTGCTGCAGCAGTAGGCTGTAGGTAATATTGTTCAACAAACCGATTACGAATGGAATGCCCAGCATCGAGATCAAACTTGCGAAGACGAACAACGTAATCGCATTGCCGAATCGTTGTCCTGCCGACACGCCATTGAAAATCCATTTGATGCGGCCGATCGCGAACACATCGCCAAGCAGCGAAGCCCATTTGCCGACTTGTACATTCCCTTGCGGACGGCTCGTGCTCCATTCGCCGCCAACATTGCGGCGCGTTCCTTCCGTACGTCTGCGGATAACGTTAAGCACCCAGATAAGGGCAAGCGTCGGCGTACTGATTGCAGCACCTAAAGCCAGGCCTTGTTCCAGCGTTGGCTTGGATAGGACATACAGTCCGCCGCTGCCGATCAAACCGATAAGGAAGGCTGGTATCGTGAACCAGTTAGCGAATGCGCCGACCAACAACGTAATCAAGCTGACCGCGCCAAGGCATACGATAGCCTTCAGATATTTGGCCCAGCTTGGCGTATCTACATCAAACGGCTCTGCCGGGCCAGGAGAGAACCCGAAATCAGCAAGCTTCTGGATCGTACCATCCGGACCTTGCAGTGCCGAAGTAAGCTTGTCCAGCGGGTCAACGACGCCGCCTTTGTCCAAGCTGCGGCTCGCACCGGCGTTCAAGTAGAACATGCGGATCTTACGATCCTTCGCAGCGAGCAGGAATCGATCCTTAAGTGTCTCCGGCGAAATCGTCGCGGCTAGCGAGTCCGCGATCGAGTGCAGCCTTACGACATTGTAGTCCGTCAAATAGGCCAGCGTATTAAAGCCGAGCTGCGGAGCTTTCAGGCCTTCGATTGTTGCAAGGCCGATGCCCGTTTCTTTCAGAAGCGCAGCGAACGAGTTCAAGCTGTGCAGCTCCGCATTATCGTTATATCCTTTGACCGCATCGCCATCGAATAGAATACGGTCAACGCCGTAGCTCTTGAACTGCTCCAGCATAGCACGCGTTTCAGTCTCGTCATATGGACGAATACGATCGGAAATGCGAGGCAGGATCCGGAATCCTGCAGCATGGATTCGGTCCATGGCAATCGGATCCGGCGTCATCGAGATAAGCGTAGCGGTCTCGATCGGCGCGCTGATCAGGAGGCCTGAACGGCCATCCATCGCCCATGGCGAAACCGAAATTCCTGCACGCGCAAAAGCAGAGGTGATGAGCGGCTTCAACACCCGCTCTTCTTCTGTTCCCGCGAATAATACGTACGTCTCGTTCAAGCCCAGGTTAGGCGCCTTGCCTTGAAGCAAAGCTAACTGCGATTGATTGTAGACGTTCAATCGTTTCGCGATGACCAGATCATCCAGCGTCGTTTCGAAAACAGCCATCGTCGTTACGCCTGCTGCTTTCATTTGTTCCAATTGTTTATCGATGAATGCGGCTGGGTTGTACTGATACGATGCAACCAGCTCGATATCCTTGTAGTCCATTACATATTCAACCTGTTTGGACGTGCCTTCCATCTGCCAGCGCAGCACGCCTAGCGGCAATGCAGCGACTACGCCGATTAAGGCAAGCGTCCATAACACGGCTTTAAACTTGCGGTTCCAAAGCTGCCATTGAAGCACTGATGTTCTCTCCTTATGCTAGTTGATCGACTCGCTCCATGACAGCGGTCGTTAGACGCTCTAGATTCGCTGCTGCCCCATCCGGAGACTGACCGCGAACGGCAAAATAGATCTTGATCTTCGGTTCCGTTCCGGAAGGACGCAGGCAGAACCAAGAGCCGTCGGAGAGCAGGAACTTCAATACGTTCTCAGCCGGAAGGCCGTCGAGTCCTTGGCTGTAATCAAGAACGCTGTCTACGCTTGTGCCAGCAATCTCGGATGGCGGGCTTGTGCGCCAGCTGTTCATAATAGCGCCGATCTTCTGGACGCCGTCCAGCCCTTTGAGCGTACGCGATTGCAAGCCTTCGAGATAAGTGCCGTATTGCGCATACAGCTCAAGCAATACGTCATACAACGTTTTGCCTTGGCTCTTATAGTATGCCGCTGCTTCGCAAATCAATAAGGAAGCGACTACCGCATCTTTATCGCGTGCATAGGTGCCCGTCAGATAGCCGTAGCTTTCCTCATAACCGAACAGGAACGTGCGCTCGCCCGTTTCTTGGTACTGCGTCATTTTCTCGCCGATATACTTGAAGCCTGTCAGCGTATTCGTCACATCGACGCCGAACGAACGCGCAATATCCGCACCCATCTCGCTCGTTACGATCGTCTTCACGACGATACCGTTGGAAGGCAGCGTGCCTCTATCGCGAAGTTGGCTGAGCAGGTAGTAAACCATAATGGCACCGGACTGGTTGCCGGACAATACGACATACTCGCCATTCGTGTTCCGGACAACTGCACCCATACGGTCGGCATCTGGGTCTGTACCGATAATAATGTCCGCGTCGACTTCCTTCGCAAGCGCGATCGCCTTCGTGAATGCTTCGCGCTCCTCTGGATTCGGCGATTTGACCGTGCTGAAGTAGCCATCTGGCTGCTCTTGCTCCGGAACGATATGCACATTGCTGAAGCCTGCCTTAGCAAGCACGCCGCGCACTGGCAAATTGCCCGAACCATGCAACGGTGTGAACACGACGGATACACGATCGCCAAGACCGTTCTTCAGCAGATCAGGGTTGACGCTGCACGCTGCAACCGTCTCGATGAACTGCTCGTCCGCCTCTTCGCCAAGCCAACGCAGCAACCCTTGCGCTTCCGCTTCTTCACGCGAAATCGTCTGAACTTGATCGAAGCTCGTTACTTGTTGAATGCGTCCGATTGCTGCTTCCGCCTCATGCGGCACTAGCTGGCAGCCATCTTTGTTGTACGCTTTGTAGCCGTTATATTCAGGTGGATTGTGGCTTGCTGTAATAACAATGCCGGCAGTAGCTTTCAGCGCGCGTACCGAGAACGACAATTGAGGCGTCGGACGCAGCGATGGGAACAAATACGTCGTAATCCCGTTCGCCGCAAGCACGAGTGCAGCATCAAGCGCAAACTCAGGCGAGTTGTTACGGGAATCATGGGCAATGACAACAGACGGCTCTGCTGGCTTCGACGACAAAATCCAATCCGCGAGTCCTTGCGTTGCCTTACCTACTGTATAAGCATTCATCCGATTCGTACCGGCGCCCATAACACCGCGAAGTCCGCCTGTACCGAACTCAAGGTCACGATAGAATCGGTCCACAATTTCCGTTTCATTGCCTGCAATGGCGCGAAGCTCATTCTTCGTTTCCTCGCCAATCGAAGGATCGTTAAGCCATTCCTCATACTTTGCAACTGCTGCTGCATTCACCGACATCTTCAAACCATTCCTCTCATCCTAATGTTCGCTCATGGCGCCGACTATGCGTCGTTCTCTATATAGTTAATCGTGGTAGAACAATTATTAACAGCCGCTGAACAGATTTTTGCTGTTTTGTTGACTCCGAACCCCAAGATTAAGATGGATCGGACAAAGCAAACATAATGCCGCCCTCGGCAACTACTTTGTCGTCAACTTTTGCAACCGCATGTCCTTTACCGATTTTACCCTTCAGGCGGGTAATCTCCACTTCAAGGCGCAGCGTATCGCCTGGCGTCACTTGTCCGCGGAAACGGAATTCGTCTATGCCTGCGAAAAATGCGAGTCTGCCGCGGTTTGCTTCCATTTTGAGAATGGCAACCGCACCGACTTGCGCCAATGCTTCGACGATCAGCACGCCCGGCATCACCGGATGACCTGGGAAGTGGCCGGCGAAGAACGGCTCGTTCATCGTGACATTCTTGATGCCGACCGCACGAACGCCTTCCTCTAATTCGAGGACGCGGTCTATGAGCAGAAACGGCTGACGGTGAGGAATAATCTGTTGAATTTCATTAATATCGAGCATGTATGTACCTCCAAATTTTGAAATGAACCCCCTTGTAGAGGCAGTTCAAAAAGTCGTCTTGAAAACCCAACTTTGTGAACATGCACTTATAGGGGCATAATCTAGACAAACAAGAGACAACCTAAACTTATCCTGCGCGGAAACTGCAGTTCGCGAAGGTTAAGATAAGGGGGCTCGTCTATTCCTGGCCAGAAGCGCCGGAGCAGACGAGCTTCTTTGTATACCTATGCGAATTCGCATGATGTTCCATCTTTTATAACTCGCGCGTACTGCCTGTTGGACCCGCCTGCTTATCCTGATTGCTGTCGAACGGAACAACGCCATTCCCTTCCTGATCGCGGTTGATCGCGAATATTTTGATCATGTACATGATCGAAGTGACGAAAGAGAACACCACTACGCACCACAGGTACGTTCTGGCGAACGAAGCTTCAAAGAAAATAAACAATATAGCGAAGTACAGCAGCACCGTCGTCAGCTTACCCATCCAATTCGCTGGCACTGTCTTGCGGCCGCTGAAATGAAAAACAGCCGAACCGGCAATCATGCCGAGGTCGCGCACAAACATGAGAATGGCAGCCGCCAACGGGATATGATCGGTCAACAGCAACGATAGAATGACCGTGCCTAACATCAGCTTATCCGCAAGCGGATCGAGCATCGCGCCGACCGTTGTGATCTGACCCCTTTTACGAGCAATATACCCATCCAGCACATCTGTCACGCCAGCGGCAACGATAACGACAAACGCCGGAATCATTCGCTCTCCTCCCGCAAATACAACGATATAAACCGGTATGAGAACAAACCGCAATATGGTGAGCATATTCGGAAGATTCAAGCGTTCACGTCCTTTATCACCACGAAATGGATAGCGCTTCAAAGTTACCCAACCATTATACCTCTACCTATTGAAAATTAAAACCGTTCTCGCCTCTCCGCGCATGGTCCTTCCGCATACGGCATTATTCAAGGTACATGAATGCATCTAACGGCTCGGCAACGGCCGAATTACGCTCCCGTCAGGTGTAGAGATTGCACCTTATTGCGCAGCCGCACCTCCGTCCCCGTCAGCCGATTAATTGTTAAATCTCGTCTTTTCTCTTCATTATTCCGCTCTGAAAGCCGTTATTAAATGAAGGCCGAATTGAGCAAAAAGACGAAAGCGAGGTTTTGATTACTCCATGCTGCGCACGACAACATCCATGCACCATCACAAATGGACCGCACGTTCCCTAATGGCTCTGACGCTTGCCATCCTTATGGTATTCGCAACATTGCCAAGCCGTTCCTATGCCGCCGACACTGTCACTGATCTAAGCTTCGATACAACGGCATCTGCCATTAACGTATACGCCGCTGACGATCCCTACTACTTAAACCTATATGCGACCCTATCAGGAACATCCCTGCAACAGATTGATGTTACTGATGTTGCGACCTGGAAATCTTCGAATACAGCTATCGCCAAAGTCACGCAGGGCACGATTACCGGCGTTGCCAAGGGCACAGCCAAGATCAGCGCTACTTATGGCGGTTACACCAAATCGATTACGGTCAATGTAGATGACTTGGTTGACTCCATCCAGATCATGTCGGGTAATACAGCAGCGCCTGATGAAGCTACTGTCCAGCTGGGACAAGACATCGACTATAACCTGTCAGGCATTAAGGCAGGCTCAACGATCAGCGGGGATTTGTCCAACACAGCGAGCTGGTCAAGCTCCAATACGTCAGTCGTCACCGTCGAGAACGGAGAACTGACGCTTCTAGGCGCCGGCACAGCAACGATCACAGCAAGCTACAAAGGTAAGACGGATAAAATCAAGCTGACCGTCGCTTCTCCTTATAAATCGATCACGCTCTCCGGTGCGGATCTGCTCGAATTCACAGTCGGCGATTCCAGCGTCAATCTGAAGGCGGAAGCGCTGCTTCAGAACGGATCGACGGAAGACATTACGAATGACGCAGATTGGACAAGCACGAACACAGCGGTTGCAACGGTCGAGAATGGCACGATCACACCGCTAAGCACAGGTACGGCGACCATTACGGTCTCGCATCTTGGCGCCTCTGACAAAGTAACGGTAGCGGTAAGACAAGGCACGCAAGAGCTGAAGCTTGTGCCTGGTACAGACCTGTCGCTGCAATTGCAGGATTCGCCGGTTACAATCGCCGCGCTTGCGCTGGAGCTCGACAACAATACCGCCAATGTTTCCAACGCGGCGGAATGGTCGTCTTCGGACATTATGGTTGCTACCGTAACGAACGGCGTTGTAACGCCGAAAGCCGTTGGTACAACAACAATTAAAGCATCGTACAAGGGCGCAAGCCGATCGATCAAAGTAACGGTTTACCCGACAGTCAACGAACTCACGATTAAAGATACGGATCAGAAGGTCGAGACGTTCCCGGATCAGACCGGTGCGCTGCCGCAAGTTACGGCGACGACATTCGGCGGTGACTCCGTCACGGTAACGCCGCTTATTACATGGACGTCGAGCGACAGCACGGTCGTATCCATCGATAATGGCAAATGGAAAGCCGCATCAACCGGCACGGCTGTCCTGACCGCTTCGGTCAACGGGTATGCCGCAACGGTCACGATCACGGTTAACGACAAGCCGCTGACGCTGCTGGCCGCTCAATCGGATCTGAGCTTGATCATTGGCAAGGAGTATGCGTTCCCGAAAGTAACGGTCGTATACGAGAATGGCACTGAGGAAGATGTTACGGAAAAAATGAGCTGGAAATCGTCCTCGACCAATCTGCTCGTTCAAAAGTCCGGCTTGAAAGGCCTCGCTTCTGCCAATGCAACGCTGACAGGAACATTCTTAAACAAAACTGTCAAAATTAGCGTAACGATCGAAGAAGAGGTCGTCAAGCTTGTTGCCGATCCGACAAGTCTGATTCTCAATCCGAAGAAGACAAAGTCGCTGAAGGTCAAAGCGTTCTATAAGAGCGGCAAGAGCGTCATTGTAAGCACGAAGATGGACTGGAGCGTCTCCGATGACGCGGTAGCTGAATTCTCCAGTAAAAACACCGTTAAAGCGCTCAGCAAAGGAACAGCTGTCATTACAGGTACGTATCAAGGCAAATCGGTCACCATTTCGCTCTCTGTCGTACCTAAGCTGAAAACGCTCGTCCTGTCCGAGAAATCGCTCAAGCTTGCGATCGGCGAAACGAAATTGCTGAAGCTCAAAGCATTCTACGACGATGGCACATTCATCGATCAGACGGATAATGCCGAATGGACCAGCTCGAACACGAGCGTTGCCACCGTCGTCGGCGGCATTATCGTGACGAAGGCCAAAGGCTCCGCATCGATCAAAGCTAAGGTTGAAGGAAAGACAGTTACCCTGCGTGTTACTGTTAAGTAATGATTGCACCCACCCAAACCCTCCCTTGAGAGGGGAGGGCCCCAAAGGGCGGCAGCCCTTTGGAATCCCGCAGGACTGTTCTAGATACTTTAAGATAATCTGTGATTATTCTACTGTAACCTAGATACGCTCGAATGTTCGCATACGATTCGGTGCACCTGAGTCAGTACGTGTGAGAAGCGCTTGTCGTCCCTATGGGACACGCTTTTACTTAAGGCGCTCCTGCATTTCACTCCCTTCGGGATCCAAGACCGTTATGTAAAAATTAAACAACGTAAAGAAGAGGCGGTCCTTGGGACCGCCTCTTCTTTGTCGATAACAATATGCTTCTGTTAATCATTTGAGAACATAAGGTCGTACATATGCTTCCACGTCTGCAGCTCGAACACTTCGCCCTTCGGTTGATGACCAAGGACGCTGTAGCCGACGTATAAGCCTGCGACAATTGCCCAGAACAACAAAATCGGCACGACTAGCAAGCGCAGCACTCGAAGCCACGGATTCCGCTTCTTCTTACGCTTCGCAGGCTTGCCGGACGACTTGGCAGATTGAGGACGTTCAGGGCTCTTCTCCTCGGACGCAGAGCGCTCCTGTACCGGCATACGACGAGCCGCATCCGTCTGAGCTGACGTTGTCCGTGCGTTGCTGCTTCTGCTGCCTTGGACTGTCGTTGATTGCCAATCATTACTCATATCGATTTATTCAACTCCGTTTATGCGCGCAAGCCGTTGGCCATTCCCATCAGCGTGTCGCTGGAGCTAAGCGCTCGAGAAGTCAGCTGATAGGCGCGCTGCACGTTTATGAGTTCCGTCATCTCGGTCGTTAAGTCTACGTTCGATTGCTCGAGATAGCCTTGGCGCAAGGAAATATCGCTGCCTTCACCAGCTGTCACGGTCCTCAACACATCTTCTACATTAACACTATCTGCCACCGCATACAAGTTATCCGCTACACTTGTCAGGAGCGAAGGACGTGTAACTTGCACCAACTTAAGGCTTCCGATCGGCTCTGCCGTACCATCCTGCGCGATCGCGTCGATCGATCCATCCGAGTTGACGCGAATCGAACGGTTCGGAGGAATGACGATTGGCTGATCATTCTCACCTACGACCGGATGTCCGTCACTCGTCGTCAGAAGCGCAGAACCGTCGCTTTGCAGCGACAATTGGAAGGCGCCATTACGCGTATAAGCGACGCCTTCCAGCGTTTGCACCTGATACAGCGCATCGCCTTCAATTGCGATATCGAATTGGTTGCCTGTCTGCTGCAGCGGCCCCTGCGTCAAGTCAGGACGAATACCTAGCAGTCTGGAGCCCCAGCCCTGCGTATAGTTCATCGGCGACAAGCGACCCGGTTCCTTGAAGGCATCCGGCTGCTCCTTCGCATTCGTCAGCAAATCCGCGAACGAAGCTTCCTTACGTTTGTAGCCGACCGTATTCATGTTCGCAATGTTATCGGACATAATGTCGAGCTTCTGCTGCAATCCGCTCATCGACACCATTGCACTGATCATCGATCCGTTCATTCGGTAACCCTCCTAGACTCTACGCTATTCTATACCCGTCCGACCTCATTGACAGCCTTGTCCAAGCTCTTATCGTAAAATTGCACGACCTTCTGGTTCGCCTCATAGGCGCGCATAGCGGACATCAAATCGACCGTCGACTGTGCCGCGTCAACGTTAGAACGTTCGTAGTAGCCTTGACGAATCTCGACGCCGTCAGCTGCCGTTACAGGCACAGCTTCACTCGCATCGCCCTCGAGACGGAATTTGCCGTTACCCTCGCGCACAAGCATATTCGGGTTGTTAATGCGCGTCAGTTGAAGCGCATTGCCCGTGTCATTGCCCGTGAGCGCATCAACGAATCGATAGTCCGATGTTAACACAAGGTCATCAATGCTCACGCCTTGCTGGAATTGAATCGGTTGTCCGTTCGTGCCGAGCACTCGCGTACCTTCCGATGTAGTGAGATACCCTTGCGCATTCAGATCGAAACGACCATCACGCGTATAACGCGGCTGACCGTCCGTTCCTTCCACCGTGAAGAAAGCTTGCGGCTGATAGATCGGCTCTCCGTTGGCATCAAACGCCTTGCCCGATGCATCGAATTGGATGCCAGGCACTTCGATGTCGGACGACAATCCGAAATCCGAAGAACGCCCCGATTCCATCAAATCGCCCTGCAGCTGCAATGATAGGCTCTCCTCTGCGAATACGCCTGTCGAGACACGGCCGATCTTCCGATCGGAATTATCGCTTGTCCCTGTCAAAGCAAGCAGCATATCTGGAAAAGAACGCGTAACCTCGTTCGCCTGCTTGTAGCCCGGCGTATTGAGGTTGGCAATATTGTTCGTCACCGTATCATGACGGCGCTGCTGCGTCGTCAATCCGGCAGCCGCGGTATAGAGTCCTCTTAGCATCTGGTAAACCTCCCGGCTTGTCCGGTCCGAACCGGAAATATAATAGAGCGAGCTAGTTCGATAGTCTTCTATTTCTCTATATCGGCAATTCGGGGCACAGCTTTAATAAGCCTTATGGCTCACATTATGTATGATCCAAAAATAACGGAAGCCGGCCTCGGCGCGTCCCCCCAGAACGCCCTACCCGCCGGACTTCCATCTTCTTTATTTCACCGATTTGTTCTTGCGAGTGAGTCGGTCCAGGTTGTCCAGCATAATGCCTGTACCTTTCACGACGCAATGCATTGGATCCTCCGCTACAAGCACCGGGACCATCAATTCTTCCGACAACAGCGTGTCCAATCCGTCCAACAGCGCGCCGCCGCCCGTCAGAATAACGCCGCGGTCGATGATATCCGCCGATAGCTCTGGCGGTGTCCGTTCCAATACCGACTTCGCTGCAGATACGATCGACATGACCGAATCCCAGAGCGCTTCACGCACCTCCGCCGAGCGGATCGTAATCGTCTGCGGCAAGCCCGATACCATATCACGGCCGCGAATATCGATCTCGCCGCTGCGACCTTCCACGTTCACCGTACCGATCTTAATCTTAATATCTTCGCTTGTCCGCTCTCCGATGAGCAGCTTGTACTTGCTCTTAATGTACTTCATGATCGCGTCGTCGAACTTGTTGCCTGCAACCTTAATCGAAGATGCAGTAACAATGTCGCCCATCGACAATACCGCGATGTCCGTCGTTCCCCCGCCAATATCGACAACCATGTTGCCGCTCGGCTGGTAGATATCCATTCCCGCTCCGATCGCTGCTGCCTTCGGCTCTTCTTCCAAAAACACTTCGCGTGCTCCGCTGCGTTCCGCCGCCTCGCGAATAGCCTTCTGTTCTACGGACGTAATGTTCGTAGGCGCACAGATCAGAATGCGCGGCCGGCCATACCAGTTGCGGCCGCCTACTCGATCGATGAACGCTTTCAACATTAATTCCGTAATCTCGAAGTCCGCGATGACGCCGTCCCGCAGCGGACGGATCGCGATAATATTGCCGGGTGTACGCCCGACCATCCGGTGCGCCTCTTCACCAACTGCTAGAACACGTTTGGAGTCGCTCTCAATGGCAACAACAGACGGCTCATCAAGCACAACACCTTTTCCTTTTACATGAATCGATACATTAGCCGTCCCCAGGTCAATTCCGATATCCTTGCTGAACATTAGGCGTGAGTCCTCCAACGAATAAAAATAAAGTGCACGTTCGCGTAAGCCCCGCAAATAGCAGGGACTTCCTACGAATATTATTCGCTGAATTTCTCGAAATCCCTCTATTTTTGTAGAAAAATTTATTGCTATCAGCTCTTTGAGGCGGCGAACACTTCACGCTTCTTGCTGCTCTTCTTGTACTTAATTTTGGTCGCCTCTCCTCCCCTCAGGTGCCGGATCGACTTATGATACTCCAGGATGTGCTTCACCTGATCCGCCAGGTCGGGATTGATCTCGGGCAGACGCTCGGTCAAATCCTTGTGTACCGTGCTTTTGGAAACCCCGAACTCTTTGGCGATTGTCCGAACCGTATGCTTCGTTTCCACGATGCATCGGCCTATTTTAATGGTTCGCTCTTTGATGTAATCGTGCACGTTCCCGCCTCCCTACTCGAGATAGTTTGGTACATTATATGAGGGGTGCGGGTATATATTCTTTAAGGCCAAGCTTGACAAGCCGCAATAGCCAATTATTTTCAATCTTTCGGTTACGAAGTAGGACTTATGGTCTAATCCGAGTTCTTGGATCGCATACAAAAACGCCTGCCCTCTATATAGAGGGCAGGCGTCCTGCATCAAGCACCAACGTATTAGCGCTTAATGTAGTCGTTCGGGTTGAGCACTTTGCCGTCTTGGCGAATCTCGAAGTGAAGGTGAATGCCTTCTTCGCTCTCCAGATCGTTGCGGCCCGCTTTGGCGAATTGAGTGCCTTGCTTCACTTCGTCGCCTTGTTTGACCGTTACATCGCTCAAGCTTTGATACACCGTTACGAGCCCGTTGTCGTGCGTAATCTCAACCGTTTGTCCATTCGTCGGATGATTCGTTACGAGCGATACTTTACCGCTCAGCGCAGCTACTACATCGAACGTCGAGTTGTCCGGCTTCGTCAAGTCCACGCCCGTGTGGGCGAGGAACTTGTTATCGCTCGTGGATACGAGCGCTGCCTGCTTCTCTTCGTTGGTGCCCTTCTCATCATAGTAGTGAAGAGCAACTTCGAGATCGTCGTAGTTCAGAACCGGCCATTGCAAGTCTTCATCGCCTGTCACGACCGCAATCGTGTCATCTGCAGGCTTCGTTTGTGTTTCGTCACCTTGACTGACTTCTGTATCAGGCGTTGTTGTCGTTTGATCTGTCTGCTCTCCCCGATAGAGCCACATTAAGGTTACGATAATTGCCGCTGCTGCCATGAAAGCTGCCGGTGTAACCCATTTTTTGGCTAACACTCTACGCAGGCCGCTTGGTCTAGCAGCCGCACCTCCCGGAATCGATTTGGGAGATTCTTTTGGCTTGTTGTTTTGATCATTCATTGTCGATCACCTCATCAGCCATTGTTACCAGAACTAGTAGGTTTATACGTGAGGTGTCGCTATTTTCTTAAATTTTGAGATTCGCTTAACCATGCGGCGCGGCGAGCTGTTTACCCTGTCGATAATTCCGGTAGCTTATAAGCTTGTTCCAGCTTGACGCCGGTGTAATAGTGAAGCAAGATTTCGGACGCCGACGCCCCTTCCTTCGCCATCCCGTTCGCTCCCCACTGGCTGAGCCCTATTCCGTGTCCGAGCCCATAGGTCGTAATGATAGCTTTCCCCTTGCTGATCGTCCATTCGAATTGAGAGGAGGGAAGATCCAGCTTCTCGCGCACCTCGCGCCCCGTGAACGTTTTGCCGCCGATGACGACCGTTTTCACCCGATGCCCTTCTGTCGTCTCTAGTATGCGCGGAGGTTTGCCGTCGTTCTTAGCGCCTAGACGCCGATACAGCTCCTTCTCTTTCATCTCTATCGTCTGTTTATAGCGCGGCGAAATCTCCTCATCCCATGGACTGGCAACACTCTTCAGATAAGGCAGCGACAGCTGCCAGTAATCTTCCACGTTCTCGGTATACCCATTGCTAGTTGAGAAAAAGGCCGCTTCAATCAGTTCGCCTTCATACGTGAGCACTTCGCCCTTCGTCTCCTCCACAGCCTGCGTCAGCTTCTGCAAGGACGCCTTCCGCTCTTCGCCCGCAGGCCACAGTTCGGCGAGCGCCTTCAGCGGCACATACACTTGGTGATCGATCGTATCCGTAACATCTGCCTTCTTGCCAGGCACGCCGCTGCGGTCCTGCATCGCAAGCCGCCGTACAATATAGGTACGCGCCGCCACCGCCTGCGCCTTAAGCGCCTCCAGCTCGAAATCAATCGGCATCTCGCCTGCTAATACGCCGCGAACATAAGTCTCCAACGGTACCGTCTCTATTCGCTTCTGTTTCGTTATGTAGACACGCACCATCAGCTTGTCCAAATTGCTGTTGCTCGGCTTGACGGCCTTCTGTACGTTGCTCGGCGGATCCACGTTTGCAGCAGGCTGTTCCTTCACGGATGTACGGGGCGTTACAGACTTACTGTCTGACTGGCTGTTAATTGGCGGCGCCGCACTAGGGTTAGAGCTTCCCTGCTCTTCCTGCCTCTCTCCTGCTGCTTGAACGGCAGCTCCTTCCGATCGTTCGCTGACCGTCTGAACCCTACCAGCCGTCTTATCTTGATCAGCGAGAACACCGCCGTGTAATAGAATAAAGAGGATCACGCCCAGCCCCATTCCTGCTGCAAACGGCATTCCCCATGCTCGAATGCTGTTGATCAAAGCAGCATCGCCCCTTCCTGATCGTCTTAGAGACACGAAAGTCCGCGCTTGGGCGCGGACTTTGTCTTGTGTCCCTCTGCTCTACTATATGAGCGGGAACGATAGGATAGAATGGATGAGAACACTTTAATCCTCTTAATCGTGGCGAAGCGCATCGACTGGACGCAGCCTTGCTGCTTTGTTCGCAGGGAATATACCGAAGATGACGCCGACGCCAGCGGAGAAAGCGAAAGCTTCGCCGACCATCGTCAGCGAGACGGCGGTCTCCGTGTCCATGACGACCCCGATAACATTCGATGCCACGTAGCCGATCGCGATGCCGATCGCGCCGCCGAGACCGCTGATGGCAACCGCCTCGATCAGGAATTGCGTAAGAATATCGCGCCGCTTCGCGCCAAGCGATTTGCGTATGCCGATCTCGCGCGTACGCTCCGTGACGGATACGAGCATGATGTTCATAATGCCGATACCGCCGACGACGAGCGAGATTGCTGCGATGCCGGCCATCATGGACGTCATCGTCTGCGTAATCGAACCGAGCGTCTCCATCGCTTCCTGCTGGTCAACGACGCGATAAGCGTTCGTCGAGTTCGGGAACTTGGCAGCCAGCTTCGCCGTTATGAGCGCCTGCGTCGCCTCGGATTTGTCCGTATCCGTAATTTTCAGATAGAGAGACTTAACGCCAATCGACTGAAGCAGCCGCTCGGCCGTTGTGAGCGGGATTAATATTTTGTCATCCGCCGAGCCGTTAAGCGAATCGCCCTTCGTCTCCAGCAGGCCGACAACCTTGTACCGATTGCCGTTGAGCAGCATGGTCTTGCCCACCGGGTCCTCGGTGTCGAACAAGTCGCTTGCAACGTTAGCGCCGATCAATGCGACTTTACTGTAATTGATTAGGTCAAGATCAACGATGTAACGACCCTTTACAAAACTAACGTCCCGCACATCCGCATACTCCGGCGTGATCCCTTCCACCGTATAAGAGTCGCTTGTCGTTCCGTACTTCGCATATGCGCTGCCGTTCACGATCGGCGAGACGCCTTCCACGTTATCAATGTCTGCGTATTCCATCGCCTCGTCCTTGGACAGCGAGGTCGTCAGGCCGCGGCCTGTAATGCTCACCTGCAGCATATTCGCTGCGCCAAGGCTTTCGACCTGCGCTTGCACTTGACGGGAGGAGCCCTCACTCATCGAGACGAGCGCAATGACAGTCGCAACACCAATCAGCATGCCAAGCATCGATAGCGCTGTTCGAAGTTTATTCGCCCAAATGCTTTTAAACGCCATGCGAAATGCCTGCGTAAGCTTCAAGTGTCTCCCTCCTTTCGGCATGTTCTTCCGTCAGCACGCCGTCTTTCATACGGACAACGCGCTCCGCTCTGGCGGCAACTTCCATATCATGCGTTATGAGGACGATCGTATGTCCTTGCTGATGAAGCTGCTCCATGAGAGCAAGCACCTCTTGGCCTGTGCGCGTATCGAGTGCACCGGTCGGTTCGTCCGCCAGCAGCATGGGCGGTTCGCCCGCCAATGCCCTCGCGATGGCTACACGCTGCTGCTGACCGCCGGACAGCTCGCTGGGGCGGTGAAACATCCGATCCTCGAGGCCCACCTTGCGGAGCGCCTCAGTCGCCTTCTTGCGGCGCTCCTTGTTGGACATGCCCCGATAAACGAGCGGCAGCTCCACATTCTCGATCGCCGTCAGCTTAGGCAGCAGTTGAAACCCTTGAAAGATAAAGCCGATTTTGTGATTGCGGATATTTGCTAGTTTATTGTCGCTAAGCCCTTTCACTTCAACACCGTCAAGCTTGTAGCTGCCCGAGCTTGCAATGTCGAGGCAGCCGATAATATTCATCATCGTCGACTTGCCTGAACCCGACGGACCGACAATCGCCAGAAATTCGCCTCGACGCACGATCAAATCAACGTCACGAAGCACCTGGACCGTCTCTTGTCCCATCCGATAGGTCTTGACCAGCTTCTCGATCTCGATCAATACTTCGTTGTCGTTTTGGCTCATCGGCGTACGCCTCCGCCACCGCTGAAGTTACCTCCGCCGCCAAAGTTGCCGCCTCCGCCGAAGTTGCCCGCAGGCATCGCACCGCCGGCGAAGCCGCCGAACTGGAATGTTTGCTGCTGTTGCGACGAAGAAGGCGTTGTTGTATTGACGGTTGGGATTGGCAGATAGACCGTGTCCCCTTCGTTCAGACCGGACTTGATCTCAACGAACGTATCGTTGCTCAGACCGATCGTCACTTCCACCATACGACCTTCAAGACCCGCTTGGCCTTGCGCGCCTCTCATGCCTGCAGCGCCATTCGCACCCGTGCGAGTGCCGGTGCCGCTTCCAGCGAAGCCTGCGCCGTTGCGACCGCCGCCGTATCCGCCTGCCGCGCCATTGCGGGTGCCTGCGCCAGCATTCTGACCATTGCCTGCAGCTAGACCGCCATTCGCGCCTTGCGTGCCGTTTCCTTGACTGTTCGCCTGTCCGCCCGCCGCGCCGTCTGCTGCGCCAGTCGGCGGCTGGAAGTTCCCGTCTGCCGGCGGCTGGAACCCTTCGCCTTGCTGGCCTTGGCCTTGCGTTTCTTCTGTTCCTTGTGCACGCTGCGTGCCTTGGGTTCCTTGCGTTGTTGTTCCGCTTGTTTCAGGGACGCGTACGAAGCTTCTGCCACCCAGCGTACGTACGGCTTCGATTGGCGCCAGCAGTGCATTCTCTACAGAAGCCGTCACAATCGCGCCTTCGCCAGACATCCCGGAAATTACGTTATCCAATTGATCCAACGACACCTTGACCGCATAGGAAGCGGAGCCATTGGAGGAGGAGCCCTCTTGCGCAATCTCCAACACTTTGCCTGTCAGCGGTTGATCCGGCAGTGCATTGAGCGTAATGTTCGTTTTCTGGCCGACTTTTACTTTCGGAATATCGAGCTCGTCGACGTTCATCGTGAATTGCAGCTTCGAGTAGTCGATCAACTGAGCGATAACCTTCGATCCCGTCACTTTATCGCCGATCACGACGCTAGCCGTCGTTACCGTACCGTCGGACGGAGATACGATGCTTGGCGTCTCCGCCGCATTGTCGAGCAGATCGGCCAGCTCCAGCTCTGTCGACTCCATATCGAGGCGCAGGCTGTCCATTTGGACCTTAATATCGTTCTGTTTGCTCTCGTCATCGGCTGCGGCGATATATTGTTTCTTGTAGTTCTCCATCTGCAGCTCTTGCTTCTTCTGATTGATCTGAGCTTTCTCAATCTGAGACGAGTAGTCCTCGGTCTCGAATTCGACCAGAACTTGTCCCTTCTTAACCTTGTCGCCTTCTTTAAAATGAACCTTGCTGACCGTTCCTTCTTCGCCAGCATATACGGAAATCGTCTCCGTCGTATTGACGGAGCCAGAGCCGGTTATTTGCACACTGATATTGCCCCTGGTCACCGTCGCTGTCGGCTGTTGTACGGCCGCCGCCTCTGTTGTGTCATCCTGGTTGTACCAATAATAAGCGCCGGCAGAGGCGACCACGATAATCGCCAGTAATGCCAGTAACCATTTCTTCATTGCCTTTACGCCACCTTTCCTGTCTGATGAACCCAATTTTTTATTCAAACGTAGCATAGGTTCATGAACGGAACATGAACACCCTTATTCATATTTCGTTCATAGAGCTGTGTTAGAATGTCCGAACAGAACGATGCAGGGATGAAATGGAGGATTACAATGGCAAAGCAATCAAAGTGGGCGTATAGCATGAAGGCAGGCGCGGCACTCCTTCTTGCAGCTTCGATCTTGTCCGCATGCGGCTCTAAGGATGACGCCTCAGGCGCGACAGCTAACGGCGGACAAGCCGCTTCACAGCAGCAAGGACCGAACGGACAAGGCGGCTTCCGCCAGATGGCAACGGCGCCGAATCAGCCGGAACGCCAAGCGGATCTATTCGCCAAAGTCGTCTCGATCGACGGAACCTCCGTCGTCGTGAAGCAGGCCGACATGAGCGCGATGCCGCAGCGGGGCCAAGGCGGTGGCGGCCAAGGACAAGGCACTGGACAAGACGGCGGCAATTTTCAACCGCCAGCCGATGGCGAGATGCCGCAGGGCGACTTCCAACCGCCAGCGGACGGGCAAGCTCCGCAAGGCAATGGACAAGGCATGCCGGACTTCTTCACCGGCGAAGAATCGACCATCTCCATCGCGGACGGCACGTCCATCTACAAGCTTGTACGCGGCGATGACGGCAGCATGAACTACGAGCAAGTGAAGCTTGCCGACTTGGCAGCCGACGATATTATTAACGTATGGCTGAAGAGCGGCACGAAGGAAGCCGAGTACGTTTCGCTGAGCGGCGGCTTTGGGGGCGGTTTCGGCGGCGGCGGCATGCGAGGCTATGGCAACCGTCAGAATGGCGGCGACCAAGCGAATGGCAATACACAAGCAAATACACAAACAGGCAATTAGCTGCTCATCCAACACAATTTCAAAAGGCTGTGCTCCGTTTCTAGTAGTTCTGCTGGTTGGTACCTGCACGCATAGTGGAAACCTGCCAAAGTGCAGGCTCTACTGAAGCACTGGCACGCGAACTAAGGCGAACCTGCGATTGTGCAGGCATTTCAGCTGAATCTATTCAGTTGAGCCTTATCAGACCTCTAAAACTGCACAATCGCAGGTTCTAATTGACTGTTGTTACATTTACTCTAATAAAAAAGTATAGTTGCAGGAGTCCAGGTACAAGACGTTCGTAACCCAATCCAGCGGAATTTCCGCATACACCAAGAAAGGACCTCGCATTCCACATGAAGTGGAACTCGAGGTCCTTTCTTGTCATCTATTCGTAATTCATTAAGCCCAAGTCGGTTGTGCGCTCAGCACGGCAACTTCTTTCTCGCGCTTGAACGATACCGTCTCAAGCACAGCGACTGGCGCAGTCTCAACTGCTGCTACAGCCTCACGCACTGCATCGACACGCGAAATGTCAGCGCCGAGCGCAGCCATTTTGCCCGCGATATCTACATAGCCCCGGTCGATATGATGCGTGCCGGAGATTTCCGAGACGCCTTCCGCTATCAATGCCGCGCAAATAAGCGCTGCACCTGCACGAAGATCCGTTGCCGTCACTTTCGCTCCCGTCAGCGGCATTCCGCCGTTCACGATCGCCGAGCGGCCATCCACGCGGATCTGCGCATTCATCTTCGCGAATTGCTCCACATGCATGAATCGATTCTCGAAGATCGTCTCCGTAACGATGCTCGTGCCATCGGACGCAAGCAGCAGCGACATCATCTGCGACTGCATATCCGTTGGGAAGCCTGGATACGGAAGCGTCTTAACGTCGACCGCCTTCAGCGGCTTATCTGCAATAACATGCAGACCGTTATCCGCTGCGTGAATCGTAACGCCCATCTCCTGAAGCTTCGAGATAACCGGTGCGAGATGATCTGCGATCGCGCCTTCGACGAACACATCTCCGCCTGTGATCGCTGCTGCAATCATATAGGTTCCCGCTTCTACACGGTCAGGAATGACCGCATGGCGAACGCCTCGAAGCATCTCCGCGCCTTCGATTCGAATCGTATCCGTACCGGCACCGCGAACATGCGCGCCCATTGCGTTCAGGTAGTTCGCAAGATCAACGATTTCCGGCTCTTTCGCCGCATTCTCGATGATCGTTGTGCCCTCGGCAAGAGAAGCCGCCATCATAATATTCTCCGTTGCGCCTACGCTGGCAACGTCGAGATAAATCTTGGATCCTTTGAGACGGCCGTCCACCTTCGCCTCGATAAAGCCTTGACCGAGCATAATCTCTACGCCCATCGCTTCAAAGCCCTTCAAATGCTGATCGATCGCCCGCATTCCGATTGCACAGCCGCCTGGCAGCGCGATCTTCACCCGTCCTATGCGCGCAAGCAATGGCCCCATAACAAGAATAGAAGCCCGCATCTTGCGAACCATGTCATGAGGTGGTTCGAAGGTCGTCAGTCGCTGTGCGCGAATGGTCATGCTTTCTTCCCCATGCTTCACGTCCGCTCCAAGCGATGCAATAACTTCCCGAATCGTCAGTACATCATCAAGGAGAGGAACGTCGACGATTACGCTTTCCCCTTCACTCGCGAGTACGGACGCCGCAAGTATAGGAAGCACTGCGTTCTTGGCACCGTGAACCCGGACCGTACCTGATAACCGCTGGCCTCCGCGGACGATTATTTTGCTCATCTTATGAATTCCCTCCGCACGCTGCAATTTTGTTCTCTGCCGCTATGACTATTTCATCGTATATGGCTGCGTATTGGACTTCGATTAGGACGTTCATGACGGCAGGTCCGCTTCCCTATGCACGTTGGGACAAGCGTTCATAACATGCCGGTCAAAATTTGTATAATATTCCAACTCTGTCTACCGATAGTCATTTGCTCCAAACCTCATCTTACCACTCTGCCGCACGAATCGACAAGCGTAATTTTCATAAAACGCCTTCATTCGAGCGGCTTTAACAAGATGTAAAAATTGCCTGTGCTGCGCGGCTTTTTCAGTTCGAAACAGCGGCTTCGAAACGACTGAAAACAGGTTATTTTGACAACCGTTTTCATACCATTCGAGGCCCTTTTCGTTTTTCGTTCCGTCATATACTACCCATTGTTGACAGGAATCGATTTTGTTATTCGACAAATGCGGTGAGCATCCTCGTCCAATTGTAGTAATCGAGGACGAATGAGGCCAGCGAATGGCCGAGAACGACGGCTAAAATAACTAGCAGCAGACGTGCTTTCGGCCCTCTCGGGTGACGCATGAAGGACTCCAGTTTTAGTTCTTGAAGCACAAACCAACACAAAATTATGCTAAGCAGCACGACCACAATGGAGAAAAGTCCATTCATGCCATAGGAAATTTGTACGTCTTCCATATTCATCGGTAAATGTCCCTTCAGTCATTAGATGCTGTTGCGGATTCGGAATAACATCGATGTGAATTCAGCACGGCTGGCAAACTGTCCGGGCAAGAATCGATTGCCCGCATAACCGGCTATCCACCCTTTCGCACTGAGAGCAGCGAGCATCGGCGCCGCCCAATTGCCAACGGATACATCCGAGAATGGCGATCCCTTGCCGTAGTTCGGTTGCACGCCGGCCGCGTGTCCAAGCATGACGGCCATCTCTGCACGGGTCATCGGGCGATCCGGTCCGAATGTTCGGTCGGGATATCCCGTCATATAGCCTGCCGACACAGCTGTGGCGATGACCCCATAGGCCCAGTGCTTCGACGTCAAATCACGATAGTTCAGCCGCTCCGGCTCTGATTCCGGCGGGAAGGCGCGAACGAGCAGCGCTGCGCCTTCCGCACGAGTAATGGAGCGTTCGGGTTCGAACTTATAATCCGCATAACCCGATACGATCCCTTCCTTGGACAGCGCGGTTATTGCAGCCGCTGCCCAATGTCCATTAATATCGCGATAGCCCGATTTGAGCGATTCCGTTCGAACGGTGAAGTGGTAATACTGCTCATTGAATGCGGCATTCGCCGTTATTTTGAAATAGTAGAGTCCCGCTTCCAACGGCATTCCGCCATAAACGCGCTGCCTGCCGGAGACAGAGCGAATCGTCTCGATGACCTTCTGACGCTTATCATACACGGCAATCGTCATCTTCCGGTCGGCAGGGATACCGCTCAGGTCGAGGGAAGCATAGCTCTCCTCCGTCAGGCGAAGCTGGTACCAGTCCTCGTCCGAGGCGTTGTCGATAACACCCAAGTACTCGGTTCCTTGTCTAAGGGCTGTCGCGGTATACGATTTGTCATTCGGCTCGTTCGGATCATCATACTTGGTCACGATGTCGAGCTTCAGCGTATACAGCCCCGTAACCGGACTCGCATCCGCTGCGGCTGCATTGTAAACCCGAATGAAATACTTGCCCGGCGTCACCGTAATGAGCGGCGACTGCTCCTGCTCGCCGTCCCCATTATCGTCGTACGAGACGAGCTTCTGCCCTTCCCGCTGCACGGCCAGACTCGGATCGATGCGCACCGTATCCGTCTGCAGCAGCAGCTTGAGCGTTCCGCTCCGCTTGAAGTTCACTACATACCAGTCGCGGTCGCCCTGCTTATCGAACGTCCCTGTGATGACCTGCGAACGCGGCTGCAGCGTTGAAGCTGCATACGACTTGTCATTGCTCTCGTACGCATCCGGATTCATATGAAAATCAGAGGTCAACAAATAAGGCAGCTTATCTGTACGTGACTGATCGTACAGCTGCAGCTTGATCCAATTCGTCCCCTTCTTAACCGGCCATTCAACGGATGTGTTGCCGAGCTTCGCATCCTGTGCATTCGCCGCTTGGTTGCCCGAGTACAACATCATCCGCACGGGCGGCATAGCTGTCCCCGCTGCGTTCAATCCTTGAAGTTGAATCGTCAGCAGACCATCGTATGGCACATCTACCCGATACCAGTCTTGGTCAAGCCCTCCCGTCAGGCGGGCCGTAATTCGGGTCTGCAGCGGCCATTCCGCGGCGCGGTCTCTCGAGTCATTCGACTCATACGCATCCGGACGCAGCTCGGCCGTAACCGCCTTATCCACCTGCAGCAGGCCGTAACCCGTTGCCTCATCGATTCCCGGGTTGCCGATGTCCTTCGCAGTCTGACGCAATAACTCTCTTACCTCGTATGGCTTAAAATGCGGATGCCTCATCAGGACGAGTGCAGCCGCGGCAGCCGCTTGCGGAGCTGCCATCGACGTACCCTCTTCCTCCCTGTATCCACCGCCCAGTGCGGTCGTGAACACATTCCAAGGCGCCGCAATATCAATCTCCGGGCCTGAATTGGAACGCGGCTCTGGCTGTCCATTCGGCTTCACGCCACCAACGGCGAGCACCGTCGGGTAAGCAGCCGGATACTCGACGGCGACACGGCTGCCCAGCTGCATCCCGTCATTGCCTGAAGCTGCGACGAGCAGGACGCCTTTGCTCTCCGCATACTGGACAATATCGCGCATATAGGTCGAATACCGATAGAGACCTACCGACAGAACGACGATCGTCGCCCCTTTGCGGACCGCATACAGAATCCCTTCGCCGAGCTTGCTCTCGTCGCCGGCTCCGTCCTCATCCAGCGCCTTAATCGGCATAATGCGCGAACGCCATAGAATGCCCGCAATGCCTGCCCCATTGTTGCCTGAAGCGGCAAGTACGCCCGCTACGTTCGTTCCATGCCCGTTATCGTCCTGCGGCGGCAGTGCAGGGTCAAGCAGGTTGACGCCCCCCAACAGACTGCTCTTCAGATCCGGATGGTTGAAATCAACGCCGGTATCGACCAGCGCGATCGTGATGTCGGTCTGATCATGCACCGTATTCCATGCTTTCTTCGCGCCGATCAAATCCAAGTAGGATTGACGCGACAGATAAGGATCGTTCGCTTTGACATTCGATTGTGCCGATGATAAAACGTGCACCCGCTCGTTCGGCTGCACATACGCCACATTGTCGTTCGCGCGAAGATCCGCCAGCCATTGCGCGACGTTGTCTCTGCCTCCTTCTGGAACGACGATATCCGTCGCCAGCTCCGCCTGCCGGTTAATAATCCGCGTTCCAGCAGGAACAACGTCCGGCGGGGTATCCCGCCACTTCAGCAGCCAGCTGTCCGCCTTGGTCTCGTCTGCTGGTCCCGCCTCGCATGCGTCTGGATCCTCTGCTGCAGCTGCTGCCTGTTCCATCGATGCCGATCCACTGGACTGTCCGCTCATCGCGAACGAATCGGCAGCATCGACCCACAGCAGCAGTCCTGCCAGCATAAGCAGGGCAGCACAACGAAGCGTGCGGTGACGCGCCTTCTCTCTATTGTGTTGTGATCGATTATTGGAATTTCGTATATAATAGCTCATTTGACCTCGTCCTTACGCAAAGTCCCCGGTCGTAGCCCGATCCTTGCTGCTTCTTCTGCTTATTCAAACGCCGATTGCATCCCAATAGTTTCGATCCAAAACGGTCATTTTCCTTGCTGACGGCGAAATATTTTCGCCCGCTTCCGCATTCGACTACATTTAGTGCGTATTCAAAAAGTACGGCTATCACCCTTTTCTTTTTGAACGACCTCTGTTAGCCGGTTTACGGTCTTTCCGACTTCCGGGCGCCTCATAGTCCGTGTTCATCTATCTGCCGCTCCCGGACGACTATTCCCCCTCTATGCTCCACGTGGTTTTGCAGCCTTACTAATCCATATGGCGATATTGGTGTCCCTATGAGAAAATTCTAATCTAGATCGTTGAAGATAAGTACCGCGCGCTGAGGCGATCCAACAATTGGTGCAACCGCCCTGCCTCGCAATAACTGCTTCCTACTTAACTATATGCTCAATAGATGTTGGCTTGTCTTAAAATCAAGTAAAGCCCAATCTAAGAGCAATGTACCGCTCTTGGACTGGGCTCTCTTGAATAGCAACTACTGCGGCACAATAAGCAGATCGTTGACGACCGAGAAAACGTGCTCGAACCAATTCATCGGCCCGTTCGGATAGACACCAAGAACGAGCGTCGCCGCCGCGCACAACCAGACGACTGTACCGGATGCAGCAGGGACATGAACCGGCTCATCGCCTGACGATCGCATGAACATTTGGCGCACGATGCCGAAGTACACGTAATAGGATATAACGCTCGTACCGGCCATGATGGCAACAAGCCAATAGGCATGCGTGCTCGCAGCGCCCATCATGATGAACAGCTTACCGAAGAAACCGCCCGAGATCGGCAATCCTGCTAATGACAGGATAAAGATGATCATCGCCCCCGCCGTCCATGGCGCGCGGTGATACAGCCCTTCGAACGTCCGCAGCTGCACGCTGCTATCCGAATCTGTGCCGCGCCTTGACCCGGCGACGATCGATAACACAGCGAACGCCCCGATGTTCATGAACAGGTAAGCTGCCGCATAGAAGAACAGCTCCGCCGCATTGCTCGAGTGAACGCCATAGAACGATAAGCCGATCGGTACGATCAAATAGCCGGCATTCGCAACGCCCGACAGCGCAAGCAGCCGCTTCATGTTATGCTGCCGCAGCGCGCTCAGCGTACCGACGAGCATCGCGCAGGCCGCTACCGCGAGCACGGCCCGGAATAAGTCATGTCCGATCGAGTTCCCATTCGAGAGACTCTCCGGAAAGACGAGGTTATAGAACAGCCGGAACAATGCGACCGCCGCTGCTGATTTGGAAATGACGGCTAGGAAGGCACTCATTGGTGTAGGCGCTCCCTCATACACATCCGGCGCCCATGCGTGGAATGGTGCCGCCGCGATTTTGATACCAAAACCTGCAACCATGAAGAAGAATGCTAGATAGATAAGTCCACGGAATGAATCAACAACTTGCGGCAGCGTACTGCCGATTTCTCCAACATGAGTGGAGCCGGTCAATCCGTACAGATAGGACATACCGAATAAGATAAACGCCGAGGAGATACCGCCGGTCACGACGTATTTGAACGCCGCTTCCGCAGGCTTCGCTGATACCTTCTCATCCGAGGAGGACGCCTGCACGGCGACTTCCCGCTTCGTTCGGAGCCCGACGAGCACATAGGTCGAGATGCTGAGCAGCTCAAGTCCGGTGTAGAGCGTGATGAGGTCGCCAGTCGACGTCATCATCATTGCACCTGCCGTTGCCGGCAGCAGCAAGTAGTAATATTCCCCTTGGTGCGCCAGCTGGCCTATACCTTCTCGCTTCATCGCCCCTAGACTCCACAGCACAATCAGTGCGGCGGCTGTCAGAAGCAGCAGCTTGAACATGGCACCGAAATCGTCGATACGATAATTATCGCGCAATATACCAAGCGCTGCAGCTGCCTGCGACTGATCCGCTTGATCCTGAATGCGCCAGACGACGCTTACGAAAGAGCCGATCAGCGAGGCAAGCGACAACCAGCCTATGATCGAGCGGTCGATTCTCCGCGGGAGCAGAAGGTCCACTACGATGAGCAGCGCCATCATGGCAATTAGAATGAGCTCGGGGGCCATATGTCCCGCATCGGCCCATGTCATCGTCGGAAACGTTCGTTCGTAAGCCATGCGTTACCCCCCTACCCTCAAGTTCAATTGCTGCAGCATCGAATCAAAGCTGTGATGCAGCTGCTCCGTCACGAATGCCGGGAAAATCCCGAGCAGCACGACGAGCGCCAGCAGGATGACAATCGGCAGCGCCTCAATGAACCGCGCATCCTTCAAACTCTCGAATCGCGGCTGCATAACACCGAAGCTGACCGCCATCACGGCACGAAGGACATAAACGGCCGTCAGAATAATGCCGATTACCGCAATCGATGCGATGACTTTGTGCGAATCGAACACCCCGAGCAGAGACAACAGCTCGCCTACGAATCCAGACAAGCCCGGCAGGCCGAGCGATGCAAGCCCTGCGGCTAGCAGCGCGCCTGACATAAACGGCATCGATCGGGCCAAGCCGCCCAGCTCATCGAGCTTCGTCGTGCCGGTTCGTTCATAGAAGGCGCCGAGAAGGAGGAACAGCAGCGCAGAGATAAGGCCATGCGAGATCAGCTGGAACACGGCGCCCTGCAAGCCGATCTCATTCAGCGCCGCCAGGCCGAGCAGGACGATGCCCATATGGCTGAGCGAAGAGTAGGCAAGTACAAGCCGAAGCTCCGTCTGCCGGAAGGCAATGACCGCTCCATACAGCAGATTAATTAGACCGAGTATCGCTAGCAGCGTCGCGCATCGGTCCGCTTGTTCCGGGAACAAGAAGAAGCCGAAGCGGATGAGGCCGTAGGCGCCCATTTTGAGCAAAATGCCCGAATGGATCATAACGACTGGCGCCGGCGCTTCCTTGTGAACGTCCAGCATCCACGTATGGAACGGTACGATCGGCAGCTTAATGCCGAAGGCGATCAGCAGCAGCACGAACAGCACCATCTGCATCGTACTCGACAGGTAGAACGGATTCTCGCCCGCCTGCGCCAACTGATTCGCATACGCCTGCGGGTCGGACAAGTTGGCCGCGATAACGTCATAGCTGCCGCTGTACATGAAATGCGCCGCGCCATCCGCGGTCTGCTCGATCGAAAACCCTGCCGTTACAACGAGGATGACGAAGACGACGAGCATAATGGCCGAGCCAAGCCCGTTATACAGCAGAAACCGAATCGCCGCCCGTTCCCGGTCGAATAGTCCCCAGATGCCGACCAGGAACAGCATTGGAATGAGTGTAATCTCGAAGAAAATAAAGAACAGCAATAAGTCCCTTGCCAGGAACACGCCAAGCATGCCGCATTCCAGCACTAACAACCAGAAATAATACGACTTCCATCGTTTGCGGATCGAGGTCGAGGCAAGCGCCGCCATAGACGCTACTATCGTCGTTAGCAGCACAAGCGGCAGCGACAACCCATCAAGACTTAGCGAATAGTCGAAATGCAGATCAAACGCCGCGCCGCCCCCGATTGCCGCCTTATCCAGCGGGATATTGACCCACGATGCCTGCTCATCATAAGCCGTGCCCGGCTTGATCGGATCGTAATCGATATAGAGCACAATGGCGAGCGCGAGCGGCAGCAGCGTAGCTATGATCGCTGTCCAACGCAGCAGCCGCATGCGCTGCGAAGGCATGGCAAGCAGGACAGCCGCGCCTGCCAGCGGCGAGAAGACGAGAAAGGAAAGAATCGGCCAATCGATCGTCATGACCAGAACCTCCTTCCAGCGAATGCAACAACGATGATAATAAGACCGATAATTGCCGCAAGACCGTACGTTTGCACTTGGCCGTTCTGCAGCGAGGCGGTCGTTCGGCCAAGTCCGGATGCAGCAGCTGCCGTCAGTCTAACAACACCGTCTACCACATAGCGGTCAAACAGCCTTATGCCGTGGCTGAGCAATCGATAAGGCCGCACGATAACGACCTCATAGAGATCGTCCATGCGATAGCCCTGTTCCAGCAATCCGGTCGCGCGCGGCATCGATTCTGCAATCGCTCTTGGGCGAATCGTCCGTTTGACATACGCAAGCCATCCCATGTAGATGCCGAGCAGTGAAACGGCCGCGCTAATAATCATCACGATCGGACTGCTGCTCTCCGCTGCTGTGTCATTCCCATTCCCGGCAAGCCAGCCGCTGAACCATTCATTCCACGGCGTATCGACGAAGCCCGCTCCGATCGCCAGCACAGCGAGCAGCGCCATCGGAAGCACCATCACTAGCGGAGATTCATGCACGTGATCCGCAGCCGTTGAAGGCTTGCCTGCAAATACGCGGAAGAAGAGCCGCGACATATAGAGAGCGGTCAGAAGCGCACCAACGATCCCTACCCCGAACAGGAACGGGTTGTGATCCATAGCTGCCGATAAAATAACGTCCTTCGACCAGAAGCCGGAGAATGGCGGAACGCCCGACAACGCCAGCGCCCCGACGCCGAACAATATCGCCGTAATCCGCATCGGCTGTCCAAGCCCGCCGAGCTCTCGAATGTCCTGCTTCGACGTGGCATGGATGATGCTGCCCGCAGCCAGGAACAACAGCGCCTTGAAGAAGGCATGCGTCATCAGGTGGAACATAGCCCCTGTCATGGAGCCAAGACCGAGTGCAAGCATCATGTAACCCAACTGGCTGATGGTCGAATAAGCAAGGATTCGTTTCACATCATGCTGTGCCAGCGCAATCGTTGCGGCGAACAAAGCCGTGAATGCTCCGACGTAGGCCACAATATCCATCGCCGCCGAAGAGGCTTGGAACAACACGAACGTTCGAACAATCAAGAATACGCCGGCCGCTACCATCGTCGCCGCGTGGATGAGGGCACTGATCGGCGTCGGACCTACCATCGCATCAGGCAGCCACACATGCAGCGGGAATTGACCCGATTTGCCCATTGCGCCTATGAAGATGAGCAATGCGATCAGCGTAACAATGCCGTCATCGACTACGCCGGATTGACCGGCAAATACGTTCTGGATCCCTGCGAAGTCGAGCGCATGGCTCGGCATATACCAGAACAGCAGAATAACAGCGAGCAGCAGTCCCGCATCACCGATTCGTGTAACGATGAACGCTTTCTTAGCTGCCGCCTTCGCTTCCGGCTTCTGATACCAGAAGCCGACGAGCAGAAACGAGCAAACGCCGACAAGTTCCCAGCAGATATACAGCAGCAGGATGTTATCGGCAATGACAAGCCCGAGCATCGAGAAAACGAACAGCGATATGTAGCTGTAGAAGACGGTAATCCGCTCATCCGTTTTCATATATCCGGCCGAATAGACGCATACGAGAAAGCTGACGAGCGATACGATCACGAGCATCAGCGATGTCAGATGCGTAATTTCATAGCCGAGCGAGAGCGTTAAACTGCCCATTTTGATCCAATCGATCCGATCCTGAAATTCAATCCCTTCGAGCAGCACGAGAATTGACAAGACAAGCGAACAGAGCGTGCCCGCGGCCCCGATGATCGGTGCCCAGCTTCTCATTCCGCGTCCGAAGGACAGCAGCACTAGAAACGCTGCAAGCGGAAAGAGAGGGACCAGCCACGCCGCCTCTGAATATGCCATTGTACGCTCACCTCCTTAACTCGTCGAATTCATCGGCCTTAACCGTGCCTCTTGCACGGAACAGCGCAATCAGTACCGCAACGCCGACAGCGGCTTCTGCGGCAGCGACCGCGATCGTGAACAGCGCAAACACCTGGCCGGTCAGCGATGGGACTGCTCCGTATTTGGAGAAGGCGACCAGGTTCAAGTTGACTGCGTTAAGCATCAGCTCAATCGACAGCAGCACGACGACGGCGTTCCGCTTGACGAATGCGCCATACAGGCCGATGCAGAACAGAATCGCCGCCATCGTTAAGTAAGATGCAAGCATGCTATTCCGCCTCCTTCTTCGCCAAGACGATAGCGCCGATAAACGCAACGGTCAGCAGCACCGATAAGATCTCGAACGGCAGCACTTGATTGTGGAACAGCATGACGCCAATCGCAGCCGTATTATCTTCCTCCGGCACCATCCTGCCGCCGTCCATCCCTGTGAAATCAGCATCGCGAATCGCATAGAACAACAGTCCGAACAGCGCAAGCGCGCCAACAGCCGCGAGCGTCTCCTTCAGCGGCTTCACCGCCTCGGCCGCCGCGTCCCGGTGATTCGTCATCATGATGCCGAAGATCATCAGAATCGAGATCGCCCCTGCATAGATCAGCACTTGGACGAGTGCGAGAAACTCCGCATCGAGCAAAATGTACATGCCGCCGACGCCAAGAAATACGGCCGCCATCGACATGACCATATGCACCACTTTCGAGGTGCTGATCATCAATACCGCGCCAGCAATGATAAGGACGGCGAAGACGAAGAACGCTGCGTATCCGCCGTCGAAATTAAATGTAAAGCCGCTCATTCATTTGGCGCCTCCCTTCTGCGGCGCTCCAATGTTGTTGTTGTCCTCGCGAACGCGCGTGTTGTTATCCGTCAGCCACTCCCGGTCCTTATACAGCTCGTCGCGGCTGTAGGCGGCCAGCTCGAAGTTGCCGGTCATGACAATCGCCTCGGTTGGACAAACCTCTGTACATAGGTCGCACAAGATACAAATTTCAAAATTGAGATCGAACGTGTCGATCACTTTGCCTTTCTTCTCCGGATCAGGGTTCGGCTTGCCGGTCAGCGTAATGCATTCCGTCGGACAGATGCGCGCGCATTGGTTGCAGACGATGCACAGCTCCGGTATAAAATGCTGAATGCCTCTATACCGCTCCGGCATCAAGTAAGGCGCATCGGGGTACGAGGTCGTCACTTTCGGAGCCGTCAGCGCCTTCAGCGTGACGCCCATTCCTTTCAACATCCCTTTCATACCGTAAGCCTCCTAATGGTTAGATCTAACGCTGGAACAGCTCGTAGAAGAGCGCCGTTAAGAAAATGTTCGCGAGCGACAGCGGAAGCAGCAGCTTCCAGCCGAGGCCCATCAGCTGATCGATGCGAATGCGCGGCAGCGTTGCACGCAGCCAGAACAGGAAGAAGACGATGAAGGCGAATTTCAGCGCGAACCAGATCATGCCCGGTATAAAATCAAGGAACGGCGCAGGCGCATGCCAGCCGCCGAGGAACAGCGTCGTTGCAAGACCTGCGATCGCATAGACGTACACATACTCCGTCAGCATGAAGAAGGCGAAGCGGAAGCCGCTGTACTCGACATGGTACCCTGCGACCAGCTCGGACTCCGCCTCCGGCAGGTCGAACGGCGTCCGGTTGAGTTCGGATATCGCGGCAACGATGAAGACGGCGAACCCGATAATCTGCGGCAGGAAGTTCCAATCCCAGAACCAGCCGCCCGACTGCGCATCGACGATGCCGCGCAGATTAAGCGTCCCGCTCATGAGAATGACGCCGGTGACGGAGATGACAAGCGGCACCTCGTAGCTGATCATCTGCGCTGCGGAGCGCATGCCGCCGAGCAGCGCGTATTTGTTGTTGGACGCCCAGCCGCCAAGCACGATGGCTAGCGTGGAGATGCCAGACAGTGCAACATAATAGAGCAAGCCGACGTTCAGGTCGGCAAAATACAGCTTTTGCGTATAAGGGATAACGGCAAGCACGGCAAAGCTCGGAATGAAAGCCAGCACAGGGGCGAATACAAACAGCAGCCGATCTGCCTTACGCGGAATGGTGTCTTCCTTGATGAGCAGCTTCAGAATATCGGCAACCGACTGCAGCAATCCAAGTGGACCAACGCGGTTCGGTCCCTGGCGAAACTGCATCCAGCCAATGACTTTGCGCTCGAAGTAGATGGCATAGGTGACGAAGCCGAGTACGATAAGCATCAGCACGACACCCCAGAGGAACACGACCAGCGCATCGTACCACGTTACAGGTGAAGCCGACAGCCAATCCATCAGGCATCAACCTCCCCGACGACAATATCGATGCCGCCCAGAATCGTAATGAGGTTGGTCATCGTCTCGCCGACGAGCAGCTTCGGAAGAATTTGCAGGTTTACAAAAGACGGCCTTCGGAACTTCAGCCGATACGGCTCTGCTTTGCCCTTGGAGACGATATGACAGCCGATCTCGCCGCGCGGCGATTCGATCGCCACATACGCTTCGCCCGCCGGCGGACGAATCGCACGCGGCACCTTGCCCATCGTCTCGCCGCCTTCGGGCATTTGAGCCAGCGCTTGTCTGAGGATGCGGAGGCTTTGGCGAATTTCTTCAAGACGGAGCAGGTAACGATCGAAGCAATCGCCGTTCTTGCCGACCGGCACATCGAACTCGAACCGGTCGTATAGGCTGTACGGCTCGCTGCGGCGCAGATCCCATTGGACCCCCGTGCAGCGCAGATTGGCACCGGACAAGCCGTAACGGATTGCCGTCTCCGCGTCATAACGGCCAACGCCTTGGATGCGGGAGAGGAAAATCTCGTTGCCTGTAACGAGCCTGTCGTATTCCTCGACCTTCTTCTCCATATAAGGGACGAACTCGCGGACTTTATCGAGCCAGCCAGGAGGAGCATCCCACTTCACGCCGCCGACTCGCATGTAGTTGTAGGTTAGACGAGCGCCGGACAGCTCATTGAACAGCTGAACGATCGTTTCCCGGTCGCGGAAAGCGAACAGGAACGGGCTCATCGCGCCGATATCAAGCAGATAGGTGCCCCACCAGACGAGATGGCTCGCCACGCGCTGCATCTCCATCACGATCAGACGGAGAAACTCGGCCCGTTCGGGCACTTCGAGTCCCATCATTTTCTCCACCGCATGGCATAACACGTAGTTGTTCGTCATAGCGGACACGTAGTCCATTCGGTCGGTATACGGGATAATTTGCGTAAAATTCAAGTTCTCCGCGAGCTTTTCCGTTCCTCGGTGCAGGTAGCCCATGACAGGCGTCGCTTCGGTGATAATCTCGCCGTCCAGCTTTACGATAATGCGAAACACGCCATGCGTGCTCGGATGCTGCGGACCGACGTTCAGCAGCAGTTCTTCTGTTCGTATCGCGCCCACGTTACACCTCCGGATCAAGCGGCTCGTAATCTTTGCGCAGCGGATGGCCGATCCAGTCGTCCGGCATCATAATGCGCCGCAGATCGGGATGGCCTTTGAATTCGATGCCTAGCAGATCGTAAATTTCGCGCTCGTTCCAGTTGGCTGTCTCCCACACAGGTGTCACGGAATCAAGCACAGGATCGCTGCGATCAGCACGCGCCTTGAGCGCATAACGCTGCCCGCTCGTCATATTGACCAAGTAATGGACGACTTCCATATGCGTCTCATAATCAACGCCGGATACGTTGCGCAGATAGTTGCAGCCCAGCGCACCATGATCACGGAACAGCTCGGCTGTCCGCCGAAGGTATGGCGGACGGATGATAAGCGTCGGCATGTGCGAGCCCAGCTCGTTCACATAGGCCTCCTCGACCGCGTCCGCATCCACGAGCTCGCGGACGAGCGCCGCAGCCGCATCCAGCTGCGGCTGCAGCGGCGACGGCTCCTTCGGCGCCTCCCGCTTCCGCGGCTGCCTTTGTATCGACGCTTTCTTCCCGAACCGCGCTCTCAGACTCACCCTTGCTCTCTACGTTTCCTTCCCCTGCCGAGCTCTCGCTCTCAGCCTTTTCCTCCGTCGTATCTTCCGCTTCGCTTGGCTTCCCTGGCTTTACATCTATCGCATCATCCTGATGCTCGCTCATGCCTTAAGTCACCTGCTTCCCGGTCTTCGCTTCATAGCGAATCTTGTGCTGCAGCTTGTTGATGCCATAAATGAGCGCCGCAGGACTCGGCGGACAGCCTGGAATATAGACGTCGACAGGAACGATCTGATCGACGCCCTTAATAACCGCATAAGACTTCACATAAGGTCCGCCCGCTGTCGCGCATGACCCCATCGCGATGACCCACTTCGGCTCCGGCATCTGATCGTACAGACGACGCAGCAGCGGCCCCATTTTCTTCGTAACGGTTCCCGATACGATCATCACGTCCGCTTGACGCGGCGAAGTGCGGAACATGACCCCGAACCGGTCAAGGTCATAATGCGACGCGCCTGTTCCCATCATCTCAATCGCACAGCATGCAAGACCGAATGTCAGCGGCCATAAGGAGTTGCTTCGCGCCCATGCCTTGACCTGCTCCAGCGTTCCTAGGAACACATTGCGCTCCAGTTCCGCACGCTCTTCCTGCGTAATCCAATCTAAATTGAATTCCATGTCAGCACCTTCTTCTTCCAGGCGTAGGCAAGACCAAGCACAAGCATTGCGGCGAACAGCAGCATCTCCACCATCGCAAAAAGGCCGAGCTTGTTATAAGCAACGGCCCATGGATATAAGAAAACGGTTTCCACATCGAAGATGACAAACATTAGCGCATAGTGATAATAGCGCACGTTAAACCGAACTTGTCCTTCCCCTACAGGCTCATTGCCGCTCTCGTAAGTCGCTTGCTTCGGTTCGGTAGGCTTCGAGGGACGAAGCAAACGTCCGATCGTAAGAGCAGCTACAGGCAGCAGAATTCCTAACAAGATGAAAATCGCAACGATGATGTACTGATTCATGTACATATTCACCCGATCACCTCCATTAGTCATAGCTAGCTACAACGTCTGAACTCGACACCAAGGTAAAAATTACCTCACAATTATAGCAAAACCTGTTAGTAGCGTCTATGAGATCCGCCCTCATAAATGCCATCCCTTGCCAGTACAGCCCTTGTCGCGACAATCCTTCTTGCTCTCGAACATGGGTCAACTGAACGACTACTCGTCTGATATCCCTATTCGCCAGCGGGGCGCCTTATGCCTGCAAGCTGTCCGTTCTTTCATGGAATTCCATCGTTAACTAGTCCTTATGCTCATTAAAAACAACACTGCCTGCCTGATATTAATAGCTTTCGATATTGACAATCGTTCTTGACAATGTCAATGCCAGTACTAAGATATTATAGATATTATTTCTAATAGGAGGAGATTCAGTTGGCCAAACCGTTCATTCACGATAAAGCCAAGTATCATATTAACGAGCACTTTCCAGAGGAACTCTCACCCTTTCAGGCTCATGTCCATACCGGGATGTTCCTGGGCTGGATTATCGATCATCAGTTATACAGCAAATCATTCGAACGAGATGGCGCAGATGAAATTATTAAATTCCATAAACGCGAGTTAACCGGTTCCCAAATCTACGAGCTGTATGACGGCGTCTTCGATTCGGACATGCTAAGCAGCGAAGGCCATGCTTTTGCAATGGCCTACTTCGACTTTGACAACGGGTCCTACTTGAACGATTATTGTGATGAGGTTTTCACTGACCTGAAATCAGTCTTTCATGTCGAGGATACTTGGGACAACTACGACAAACTGAAGGAAGTCATCGACCGTAGATATTCGGAATGGATCAACAAATAGAGAAGAGCGTTCCTGCCAAGGAACGCTCTTTCTTTTCCCCTATTCGACCGCTATGTTTATCCCAGAAAAGCGCGCAGCATCCACAGATGCTTCTGCACTTCTTCTCTCCGCGTAATCAACAAGTCCGCTGTCGGAGGATCGCCTGCTTCGTCGGCAAGTGCCGCCCCCTCGCCCAGCCTGTCCGCAATGCCTGCAAAGTCATCGGCAAGCGAGCGTACCATCGCCGTTGCGTCTTCATTGCCTGAAGCCTCTGTTACTTTAGACTGCTCTAGAAAAGCCTTCATCGTGGACACTGGCTTGCCGCCAAGCGCCAGAATCCGTTCCGCCACTGCATCGACGAATAACGACGCTTCGTTATACAGCTCCTCGAATTTGACATGCAGCGTATAGAAATTCGATCCTTTCACGTTCCAATGATAATCGTGCAGCTTAACGTAAAGCACGCTCCAATCTGCCAACTGACCGTTAAGCACCGCAATTACATTCGTCATTCTCTCATGTCTCCTTTCGAACCCTTCCGATTGTCCTCACCACGTGCGTTTTGCTGCACGCGACACGCAGTCACTTGAACAAAATTAGCATTAATAACAATTCCATGTATTATTCAGCTGGAAAAATGATCAAAATAACGACAAATCAGGAACGGGAGGAGAAGCCGATGACACATCCAAAAGACGAACGAAGCACGCAACCGGATATCGGCGCCGCTCCGTCTTCTGACGCCATGCCCGATAACGGAAATCAGTCAACGAACGGTTCCAGCAGCGATACAACAAATCAGGCTCAGCAAACGTCACAGCAACAGGCAGCCCCAAATCAAGAACTACAAGAGCAGTCATCTAACACAAGCTCGTCCACTGCCAACTCTAATCCTGGCATTCAGATGGAGCCAACTCCTTCTGTCGAGGAAGTACTGACTTATCAGCGTCAGCTGCTCAACATGCCTGTAACAGACAAGCTGCAGGACAGCATTAACACGCTGCGCGAGCTCTATAAGGACTGCAATGACATTATCATTCATGAGTTTGATATTCTGAACGGCCCCGCTGCAACACTTGTGTATTTAGACGGATTAAGCGACATGCGCCTAATCGACCTGCATATCTTAACCCCTCTTCAGCAAATCGGGACTGCCGGGTCGCGTACGAAAGACAATGTTGTCAAATGCATAACCATCTCCGCTATGCTCGAGGCTATGGATTTCGACAACGTCGCTGACAAAATCGGTTATGGGCACGCTGTCTTATTCATTGATGGAATAGCGTCATCCCTCGTGTACGATGTGATCAATCCGATTATTCGTTCGATTGAAGAGCCGGAGGCAGAAACGGTCGTCCGGGGCCCGCGGGAAGGATTTGTGGAGTCGATTCGTACGAATTCGACCATGCTTCGGCGACGTTTGCATACGCCAGCGCTGAAGATGAAGTCGGTCTTCATCGGCCGCTATACGAAGACGGCCACTGTTATTGCCTATATCGAAGGAATCGCTGATCCTAATCTGGTCAAAGAGATGGAAGGAAGACTGTCCGCGATCGATGTGGACGGCATGACCGATACATCGTTAATTGAGGAATGGATTGAGGACAACCCCTTCTCGCCATTCCCGCAGCTCATGTCTACGGAGCGGCCGGATGTTGTCACTGCCCATCTGCTTGAAGGGAAGATTGCACTGATCGCAGATGGGTCGCCCGTTGCACTCATTGCTCCTGCATCTTTCATGAGCATGATGCAATCGCCCGAAGACTTCTATCAGCGGTCGATCGTTGCTACGGCGATAAGGTGGCTGCGTATGCTGTTCTCGCTAATTACGATCTTCGGACCATCCTTCTATGTCGCTGTATTGTCGTATCATCAGGAGATGCTTCCGACTTCTCTGCTGCTTACTATCGCGCAATCGAGAGAAAATATTCCTTTCCCTGCGCTCGTTGAAGCGCTGCTTATGGAAGTCACGTTCGAGGCGCTCCGGGAAGCAGGTATTCGGCTTCCAAGACAAGTGGGCTCTGCGGTAAGTATCGTAGGCGCATTGGTCATCGGACAAGCGGCAATCTCAGCAGGCATTGTATCTTCGCCGATGGTCATGGTCGTTGCGATCACGGCGGTGTCGTCGTTTCTTATTCCGAACTACTCGCTGGGCATCGCCATCCGATTTATCCGATTTCCGATCATGCTGTGCGCAGGAGCACTGGGTCTTTATGGCATCGTCTTAGCCGCACTCGTCATTCTGATCCATCTGATGACGCTGCGCTCGTTCGGCGTACCTTACTTGTCGCCGCTTTCACCCGTTCAGACAAGTCAGCTCAAAGATACGCTAATCCGTACGTCTAGTCCGTATGCGACGACAAGACCTCATCTGACGGGGTCATTCTTTAATCGCATTCGGTTACGCACGGAGCGATATAAGGCAAGGAGGAACTCTTAGCATGCAGCACGCCTGTCGCACATTGTTGATAGTGCTGCTGAGCGGAATTGTGTTATCCGGCTGCTGGGACCGGATGGAAATCAATGATCTCGCGATCATTACGGCTGCCGGAATCGACTTAACCGACAATAACCGTATCAAGCTGTCCGTCCAGCTGTTCGTACCGAACCCGCCATCCTCCGAGCAGTCTGCAACCAGCCCTGCCAGCGGCAGCAATAAAACCGTTGTTAGAGATGCAATTGGTTTAGACATGGCCGACGCAACCGCACGACTGCAGGAGCGACTCTCGAGAAAGGTATTCTGGGGACAAGCCGATGTGTTCGTCTTCGGCGAGAAGCTTGCAAGAAGGGGCATTAAAGAGCCGCTCGACTTCCTTACACGCCATCCCCACCCTAGAGAACGCGCCAATCTGTTCATTAGTGAGGGACCAGCAGAGAATGTACTCAAATGGAATACACCGATTGAGCGCAACAGTGCGGAGACGCTGCGAGAAATGGCCGTACTTCAGACTGGATTAAACATTTCGATTCTGCAAGCGATCGAAGAGTTGTCCGAAGAGGCACACACCGCCGTACTGCCCGTCGTACGCATTCTGCATAGGGACGGCGAGTCTACCCCTTTCGTCAGCGGTTCAGCGACAATCAAAAATCTGCGCATGACCGAGAAACTTGACACGTCGACGACGAGAGGGCTGCTCTGGCTTCGCAATGAAATCAAATCGGCTACGATCACGTCATCGACGGACGGCGGAATTGCTTCTGTCTATCTTTTTCACGCCAATTCTAAGCTTGTCCCGTCCATTAAGAATGGGGAATGGCATATGCGTCTCATCATCGATGCAACCGGCAACTTGAATGAGAACACGACTAAATTGGACACAACCAAGGAAGCCAATGTGGTCAAGCTGCAGCAAGCATTCAAACAAACGCTCCGGAAACGTATCGAGGAAGCGGTCAAGATCGCTCAACAAAGCCGTGTCGATTACCTTGGTTTCGCAGAACAATATTATCGGCATTACCCGAAACAATGGCGCAAAGCGAAAAACAATTGGGATGAACTTTTCCCTAGGGTTGTCGTCGACTACGACATTCGATTAATTATCGCCCGCAACGGTCTGACAGGTGATAACAGAACGCTGCAACAAAGTGAATCACAATGATGCATGTGCTGTTTCTAACCTGTGTCGCGATTATCATCGCCGTAGTCACCTGGTTCGAGTGGCCTTCACTGAACGATACAGCCATAAAATCCGTCTATCTGACGATCGTCATCGCCGTATTCATCCTGACGTTCGTCATTACAATATGGCCTGATACGCCTGGCCCGCTGCAAGGCGTGCGTATGCTCTTCAAGCCGCTCACCTTGCCGTGGATGCGGCGGTAACTTACATTACGCAGTCAAGAGGGGAGGACCCAAATGGAACAAGGGCGCATATCTGCAGCACAGGTTGCCATTCTATCGTTCATGGCTACTTCGGCAACATCGCTTTTAACAGCACCTACAGTCGCGTCTGCCGTCGCCAAGCAGGATATGTGGCTCTCGCCATTATTGGCCTCCTCTGTCGGGTTTCTAATCGTATGGCTTTTAGTCAAACTGAATCAGGCTTATCCGGAGCAGACTCTGATTCAATATATGAAGAAGCTCCTTGGCCGGCCGTTAGGCATCGCTGTCGGGCTGCTGTATCTGTTGTTCATCATTCATACGACGGCGAACGTATTGCGTCAGTTTACCGATTTTCTGAAGCTGACATTCTTATTAACGACCCCTGCATTCGTGATTGCAGCCAGTATGCTGCTTGTATGTGCGCTAATCGTACGGGGCGGCGTCGAAACGGTAGCACGATTTGCCATGCTTATGCTTCCGGTAGTCCTTACGCTTATTCTCATGGTCTATATGCCAAGCATTATGGACATTGACTACCATAATTTCGAGCCTGTGCTGAGCGAAGGACTCGGACCTCCAATGAATGGTGCATTTCGGCTCATGTCATGGGTGCCCGTGTTTACCTTTATGAATTTCTACCTTCCATTCGTATCGAATAAGCGGCATATGCTTTGGTGGGCTTTCGGGTCCGTTACTATTTTTACAATAATCATCTTCGTCACCTTCATTATCGTGTATGCGATCATTGGCGCTGCAACCCCTATCTACGTCTATCCCTTCATGGTGCTGGCGCGGTTCATTAGTCTGACTGAATTCTTCGAGCACCTTGAATCGCTTGTGATGATGGTTTGGGTCATCGAGATTGTCGTTCGCATTACATTCGGTTTATTCAGTGCCTCCATCGGGCTTGCACAGTGCTTAGGACTGCCGCAATACCGTCCGCTTGTCATGCCCGTGAGTATGATCATGATATTGTTTAGCTACTGGGGTATAGGGAATGCGGAATTCGTATTCTCTCCCGAGATCGTGATCTATTACCTGGTGTTCGGATTGCTGCTGCCCGCTCTTCTCTACCTGTTATCGCAGATTAAACAGCGATTCGGTAAACAACAGAACGACCAAGAAAAGAAGGGTGAATATGCCGTATGAATCTCTCGAAGACCCACATCGTCGTTATTGTAGTAGTTGCCGCTCTCATGCTGCTGTTTGATTGGCGGGGACTCAAGGATGTTCGGACGAAAACAGCCTATTTCATCCTCTATATACCAGGGTTCACGCTGGCCATTCTGCTGGTGATCAACCCCAGTCTTCCTGGCCCGGTTCAATGGATGCGGCCGCTGTTTGCGCCATTGGCGAAGTTATTATTCAAATCGTAACGACTAAGGACCACTCGACGACTAAGGAGAATTGCGATATGGAAGCCGGTAAAATATCTTCAGCTCAGCTTGCCTGCATGCTGTATCTGTCGCTGCTGGCAACGGCTACGTTGTCATCTCCTTCGCTTGCATACGACGTGGCGCGCACCGACATGTGGATGACGCCTGTGGTCGGCTGCATTACCGGATTTGCGACCATCTATATCGCGCTTTCGCTTCATCGTCGGTATCCAGGCCTCACTTTTGTCCAATATTGTGAGCTTATTCTGGGACCTGTCATCGGCAAGTTTATAAGTCTCACGTTCTTGATCGTATGCCTAATGATGAATGCCAATCAGCTTCGACAGTTTGCCGAGCTTATGAGTATGGCCTTCATGGCGAATACTCCTATCGTTGTGTTTGCGACCACGATGGTGTTGGTCAGTTCAATCGCCGTCCGACTCGGCATTGAGGTGATTGGACGATTAGCGCTTACTTTCACGCCTCTTATCGTTGTCATCGTCGTGGTGCTCATCCTCCCTCTTGTCCGAGAGATGGAACCGGATCAAATACTCCCTTTCATGGATAAAGGAATAGCACCCGTTATTCGAGGAGCCATTTCATTGCAGCTATGGTTCCCTATATATACCTATATATCGATGTTCTTGCCATACGTATCGAATAAGGATAATAACAAAGGCCGACTATACTGGGCAGTCGGCTGGTCGGTCGTCACGTTCATCTTAACGTTCTTCTATGTATTGATGGCATTAGGTTCAGCTACCAGCTTCTTCGACTACCCGTTTCTGCTGCTTAGTCGGTTCGTATCGATCGGAACCTTCATGACGCATCTCGATTCCCTTATTATGCTCGTATGGGTGATCGATGTTTTCATTCGAACGATCGTCATGTATTACGCCGCAACCAGCGGCATAGCACAATGGTTCAAGCTGCGATCGTACAAGCCGCTCACGTTACCCGTCGGATTAGCGATTGTATTGCTCGCCTTCTGGTCCATTCCCGATGCTACAACCTATAACGAAAGCATAGGTCACGTTATTCTTTTCTACTACATTTATGCCCACCTCTGCCTCCCGATTGTGTTGTTTATAGTCGCAGTCTTGAGAGGCAATAAGCGCGAGAGCCATTCATAAGGAGGTTGCCATATGCCCAAAACAATCGTCTCGCCTATTCAGATTGCCGCCCTGCTGTTCATGGGCGTGCTGTCAACCTCCATGCTGTCCGCCCCAAACGCCACTTTCGTACAAGCCGGAAGAGATATGTGGCTGTCGGCCGTCATCGTGCCCTTTTTCAGCTATATTCTCATCTCTACTGTAGTCGCGCTGCACCGACTGTTTCCCGGACGCAATCTTATTCAATACAGCGTCACGATTCTTGGTGCCCCGGTGGGCAAAGCGCTCGGATTCCTATTCCTCTTCAATGCGTTAGTGCTCAACGGCAATCAATCGAGACAATTCATTGATTTTGTGTCGATGAGCTATTTCACCCGAACGCCAAGCATCGTATTTGTAATAAGCCTAATCCTTATTGCGGGACTTGCCATTCGTAGCGGCGTCGAGATCATCGCCCGAATTGCCGGACTTCTCACGCCCATTATCATATTCATCATTCTGACCATCATTCTGCCGCTCACCTATTCGATAGATCTAGAGAATCTCTTGCCATTAATGGAGCATGGATTCGTCCCAGTCGGTCGAGGTGCCGTAGCGCTCAACCTATGGTTCTCCATGTATGTCTACTTAACGTTTTTCCTCCCGCATGTTAAATCGAATGCTGACATGCAGCGTTGGGGATGGATTTCTTCGACAGCTGCCGCCCTCTGCTTGCTGTTTACTTTCATCTATACAATCGGCATTATGGGCAGTGCGCTTGATGCGTTCACCTATCCCTTCATGGTCATCAGCCGTTATACGCAAGCCTTCGAGTTTCTTGCCCATCTGGATTCGCTTGTCATGCTATTCTGGGTACTCGACGTGTTTCTTCGCGCATGCATGACCTATTACTGCGTGGTCGTCGGCTTCGCACACTTATTCGGCCTGAAGGATCACACCTCTCTGATCCTTCCTATTGGTGTTCTGGCCATCATCTTTACTTATTGGTCTACGCCGAATACCATTGTTTTTGCCAGCTCTGCGCCATTGGTCGCGGTCAGCTACAATCTCTTTAACTTTGTCTATCCGCTTATCCTGCTTACTGTTGCGAAGCTTAGAGGCTTTGCAGCTCAATCAACGAACTAAAAAAAGACCGCAGCCGCTAATCGCGTCTGCAGTCTTAACCCCGTCCTATCTGCTACCTATTACCTGCCTCGTCCGAACAATTGCTTAACCCTGCCCCATGCTCCATCCGGTGCGGCAGAGGAGACTGGGGCTGTCTGAATGGGCGCATTATCAAGCAGCAATTGTGCATTTCTTTTATAATAATTAACCGTCTGTGCACCCATCTTCTCTTGAATGGCTTGATAAGCTTCTCGCAGACAGAAATATCTCTTCGTTACATGGTGCGCATCGGATGCTACGAAATGAATGAGCCCTTGTCTGCACATCGTCCAAGCTGTCTTCTCTACCCCTCGGCCAAATATACCGATCAGCGAATGAGCAGTTACTTGTGCAAATGCACCGCAATCAATAAGCCGCTTCAACAGGCCGATATCCGCTGCAAGCTCACGGTTACGTTCTGGATGGGCAATAATGGGCGTAATGCCCTTAAGCGTAAGTTCATAGACCAGTTCCTCTGTTCCCTCTGGCACTCGTCCAGACGGAAGCTCTATTAACATATATTTCGTACCGCTTAGCGTCAAAAGTCCTCCGCGCTTTCCCTGCTCCCAGCTGTCTAGCAGCTCTTGATGAATTCGAATCTCTTGACCCGAATGAACCTGCAGTGGAATAGCCGCTAATATCAATCGTTCATTCATTTGTTCCACCAGTGATAGAATGCCTTCAGCCGGGTTATGATACTGCTCATGAGCATGATGCGGCGTAGCAATGACGGTCGTAATTCCATTCGCCACTGCGTTCCGTGCAAGTTCCAGTGCTTCTTCCCAGTTCCTTGGGCCATCGTCAATACCAGGGAGAATATGATTATGTATATCAATCATAGCTGTTCGCTCCGATCTGCATTCTTTAACTACTCTATGATAACACAAAAACACCGCCGAGCTTAAGCTCGGCGGTGTTTCTATACAAGAGGCAAATGATTATTTGCCGTTTACATTGATACGGTTGATCGCACGCTGCAGAGAAAGTTCTGCACGCTTGAAGTCAACGTTATCGGCCTTCGCGTTCATACGCTCTTCAGCACGTTTCTTCGCAGCCTCAGCACGAGCAACATCGATCTCGGCAGCGAGCTCAGCGCTCTCTGCCAGAATGACGACTTTATCCTTGCGGATTTCGATGAAACCGCCGGATACAGCGAAAGTTTCCGTTGCGCCGTCTTTCTTCACGATGACTGGTGCGATGCGAAGCGGAGTAACGAGCGGAATGTGATTCGGCAGAATGCCGAGCTCACCGTCTGCGCCCTTTACGCTCACCATGTTGACTTCCTGCGCGTAAACTTTACGCTCAGGCGTAACGATTTCTAGTAAAAGGGTACTCATTTGGCTTCCTCCCGCCTAACGCCTTACAGCGTTTTAGCTTTCGCCACTGCGTCTTCGATCGTACCAACGTTATGGAACGCGGATTCTGGAAGGCTGTCATGCTTGCCTTCGAGAATTTCTTTGAAGCTGCGAACCGTATCCTTGATTGGCACATATACACCTGGGATACCGTTGAACGGCTCTGCAACGTGCAGCGGTTGGGACAGGAAGTTCTGGATACGACGCGCACGGAGTACGATCAGCTTGTCTTCTTCAGACAGCTCATCCATACCGAGGATTGCGATGATATCAAGAAGCTCTTTGTAACGCTGCAGAATTTTCTTAACGCCTTGCGCTACTTGGTAGTGCTCTTCGCCAAGAATTTCTGGCGTCAGGATACGGGACGACGATGCAAGCGGGTCAACGGCCGGGAAGATACCCATTGCCGCGATGCTGCGCTCAAGGTTAGTCGTTGCGTCCAAGTGAGCAAACGCCGTTGCTGGAGCCGGGTCCGTATAGTCATCGGCAGGAACGTAGATTGCTTGGATGGAAGTAACGGAACCTTTCTTCGTCGACGTGATACGCTCTTGCAGCTGACCCATCTCCGTAGCGAGCGTTGGTTGGTAACCTACTGCCGACGGCATACGGCCGAGCAATGCGGATACTTCGGAACCTGCTTGCGTGAAACGGAAGATGTTATCGATCAGAAGAAGTACGTCACGGCCTTCTTGGTCACGGAAATATTCAGCCATCGTCAGACCCGTCAGGGCTACGCGAAGACGTGCACCTGGAGGCTCGTTCATCTGACCGAATACCATCGCTGTTTTGTTGATAACGCCGGAATCGCTCATCTCGTGGTAAAGGTCATTACCTTCACGAGTACGTTCGCCGACGCCGGCGAATACGGAGATACCGCCGAGCTCTTGTGCGATGTTGTGGATCAGTTCTTGCAGCGTTACCGTTTTACCTACGCCTGCACCGCCGAAGAGACCGATTTTGCCGCCCTTCGCGTATGGAGCCATGAGGTCGATAACTTTAATACCCGTAACGAGCATCTCTTGCTGCGTCGAAAGTTCTTCAAACGTTGGCGCTTCGCGGTGAATTGGGCTTGCAATCGAACGGTCTACTGCACCGCTGTTATCGATTGGATCACCAAGTACGTTGAATACGCGGCCCAGCGTTGCAGGACCTACTGGTACCGTAATAGCAGCACCCGTATCGACAGCTTCCGTACCGCGAACCAGACCGTCCGTGGACGACATTGCTACGGCACGAACCATATTGTCACCAAGGTGAGTAGCGACTTCAACCGTCAGGTTGATATCGACTTCGCCTGGGTTTTGAGCTTTCTTCTCAATCTTGATTGCATTCAGGATATCAGGCAGTTGGCCATTGTCGAATGCAATGTCAACAACCGGACCCATTACCTGAACTACGCGTCCCTTGCTCATTCCTGTACCTCCTTATGGTTGTCATTCGCAGGCCTCTTTACCGCACCACGGTCAAGCAGTGCGGCCTGTCAGAGGTCGCATTGAACGAAACATTATTGCTGCTGCGCATTCGCTCCGCCGACGATTTCCGCGATTTCTTGCGTGATCGCTGCCTGACGTGCACGGTTGTACGTCAACGTCAAGCTTGCAATCATCTTCGTCGCGTTCTTCGTTGCGTTGCCCATTGCGGTCATACGTGCGCCGAACTCGGACGCCTTGCCTTCCAGAACTGCGCTGTAGATTACCGTCTCAGCGTATTTCGGAAGAAGAACGTCGAGCACCTTCTCAGGTGAAGGCTCATATTCATAGCTCGCTTTAGCTGCGTCAGAGCCGCCAGCCAATTTCGATGCATCAAGCGGCAGAAGCTGCTTGATTACCGGAATTTGCGAGATTGCGTTAACGAATTGGTTATACACCAAGTTCAGTTGATCGAATTTGCCTTCTTCGAAGCCTTTAACTGCGGATGCAGCCAATGCCTTGATGTCAGCAAACGTCGGTGAATCGGACAGTCCTACAACTTCCTCCGTCAGCGTTACGCCGCGGCGTTTGAAGTAGTCGCGTCCTTTGCGTCCGATAACGAACACTTCGTATTCTGCAGCAGACTTGTGCTTCTCCTGAATCTCCGTCCAAACTTTACGAAGTACGTTAGAGTTGTAGCCACCAGCCAGACCGCGGTCAGAAGTAACGACCAAGTAAGCCGTACGTTTGATCTCGCGGGACTGCAGCATCGGATGCTTGATCGTACCGCCGCCCGACGCAATGCTTGCCACTACGTCACGGATTTTGTCGGTGTATGGACGGGATGCTACTGCCGCGTCTTGAGCTCTTCTGAGCTTAGCGGACGCAACCATCTCCATCGCCTTCGTAATCTGCTTCGTATTCTGCGTACTCTTGATCGAGCGCTTAATTTCGCGCATACCTTTAGCCATTCGTTGTCACCACCTTATTACTGGCTTAGGGAGGAGCCGAGGCTCCCCCATTACCCAGTTCTATTCCGCATTTATGTGAAGAAATGGTTTATACCGACGGTGCAAAGCTCTTCTTGAACGCGTTGATCGCTTCAACAAGCACTTTCTCGTTGTCGGAAGTCAAATCTTTCGTATCGCGGATGGAAGCGAAAATTTCTGGTTTGTTTGCATCCACGTATGCAAGGAAATCGCCTTCGAAACGACGCACGTCTTGAACTGGGATTTCATCCACATGGCCCTTCGTGACACAGTAGAGTGCAACAACTTGGCGTTCTACCGGCATAGGAGCGTTGATGCCTTGCTTCAGAATTTCGAGCGTGCGCTCACCACGGTCCAGACGGGACTGCGTAACACGGTCGAGGTCGGAACCGAACGCTGCGAATGCTGCGAGTTCGCGGTATTGCGCGAGGTCGGTTTTCAGCGTACCTGCAACCTTTTTGATTGCTTTGATTTGAGCCGCGCTACCTACACGGGATACAGAGTTACCAACGTTAACCGCTGGACGCTGACCGGAGTAGAACAGGTCGGACTCGAGGAAGATTTGACCGTCCGTAATCGAGATTACGTTCGTTGGGATATATGCAGAGATATCGCCTGCTTGCGTTTCGATGAACGGCAGTGCCGTCAGGGAACCGCCGCCAAGCTCGTCGTTCAGCTTAGCTGCGCGCTCGAGGAGACGGGAGTGCAGGTAGAATACGTCACCTGGGTATGCTTCGCGGCCCGGCGGGCGGCGGAGCAAGAGCGAGAGCTCGCGGTATGCAGCTGCTTGCTTCGACAGGTCATCGTATACGATAAGAACGTGCTTGCCTTGGTACATGAAGTACTCGCCCATTGCGCAGCCCGTGTAAGGCGCGATGTACAGCATTGGGGACGGCTCGGATGCGCTCGCCGTTACGACGATCGTGTAATCCAGCGCGCCTTGCTTACGGAGCGATTCAACAACGGTACGAACCGTCGATTGCTTCTGACCGATTGCAACGTAGATACAAATAACGCCGTTGCCTTTTTGGTTCACGATCGTGTCGATCGCGATTTGCGTTTTACCCGTTTGACGGTCGCCGATGATCAATTCCCGTTGGCCGCGGCCGATTGGAATCATCGCATCGATTGCTTTGATACCCGTCTGCATAGGCTCGAATACCGACTTACGAGCCATTACGCCCGGAGCTGGGGATTCGACTGGACGCGTAGCTGTCGTGTTGACTGGGCCGTTGCCGTCAACTGGCTCACCCAGTGCGTTAACAACGCGACCGAGAAGCGCTTCGCCTACTGGTACTTCCATGATGCGGCCGGTACGTTTAACTTGGTCGCCTTCGCGAATGCCTTTGTAAGGACCCATGATAACGACACCGACGTTGCTTTCTTCGAGGTTGAGTGCCATGCCGATAACGCCGTTGGAGAACTCCAGGAGCTCACCTTGCATCGCGTTCTCGAGGCCGTGAACGCGGGCGATACCGTCACCGACGGAAATTACCGTACCAACGTCAACCACTTGAATTTCGGATTTATATTGTTCGATCTGCTGTTTCAGCAATGTGCTGATTTCATCAGGTCTGATACTCAATTCGCTCACCCCTATCTACAGTGCTCGTTTGTTTAACGATTTGTTCAAACGATTCAACTTGCCCGCCAGGCTGCCATCGTACAGACGGTCGCCGATGCGAACTTGAATACCGCCGAGCAGCGCCGGTTCAACGACTTGCTCTGCCGTAATTTTCTTGCCCGTGATTTGGCTGAACTGCGCAGCTACCTTCTCGAGTTCATCAGCACTCAGCGATTGCGCCGTATAAACCGTCGCACGCGCTTGACCGAGAGACTCGCCTGCGATCTTCACGTAAGCGCCGTAGACGTCAGCAATAACGTCTTGACGGCCGTTCGTCAGGAGCAGCTCCAGCGTATTCAGCACAATGTATGAAACGCGATCCGCGAACACGCCGCGGAGCAGTTCAATCTTACGACTAGCATCAACCGATGGAAGCGCCAGAAACTTCTGAACGTCCACTTCGCTCTCGATTGCCTGCACGATCAGCTTCAGCTGATCTTCGACTTCAGCAACGATCTGCTGCTGCTGAGCAATGTCAAACAAGGCTTTGGCGTAGCGCTTCGCTACTACGACATTGCGGCTCATTTGCTTCCTACCTCTTTCAGGTATTGGTCAACAAGCTGCTCTTGCGACTTCTCGTCGATTTGTTTCTCGATAATCTTCGATGCGATGGCAACGGACATACCGCCGACTTCGCTGCGAAGCGATGCGATCGCTTTATTCTTCTCGCTCTCGATGTCGCGAACCGCGTCATCTTTGAGGCGAGTAGCTTCCGTCTTAGCAGCAACAATAATGTCGTCTGCTTGCTTGACGCTGGTCGATCTAGCTTGCTCGATGATATCATGCGCTTCTTTGCGCGCTTGTTGAAGCGCTTGTTTCTGCTCTTCCAGATGCTGCGAAGCCTGTTTACGGCTGTTCTCTGCGTTGTCGAGCTGGCTTTGAACCAACTCTCTACGTTGCTCCATAATGCCGAGCAGAGGACCGAACGCATAACGCTTCAGCAGGAAAAAGAGAATCAGAAACGCCGCTAATTGGATGAAAAACGTGGACCAAGTGATATGCACTGGGCGTCACTCCCTTCTTTAGCAATCGGTATTACACGTGCGAACACGGATCATTCGTTGAAAGGAAAGTCCGTTGTCCGCCCTGCGGCGAACCGGACTTTCTCTCGAACAAAAGGAAGGCGCGGAGGCTAAGGCACTCCCCGCCAATCTTGTTAAATTAAATTAAGCTTGGCCGTAGAACATGAACGCCAATACGAGCGTGATAACTGGAAGTGCTTCGACGAGTGCGACACCGATGAACATCGTCGTTTGCAGTGTACCGCGGAGTTCTGGTTGACGGGAGATACCCTCAACCGTACGACCTACGATCAGACCGTTACCAATACCTGCGCCAAGCGCGCCCAAACCGAATACGATTGCTGCTGCAACCAATGCTAGTGCTCCCATTAGAAAAATCCTCCCTTAAATATGTTTGAAATGTATTGAGGCCCGCAAGACAGGCCGTTGTTCCTGTGCTTCGGGAATAAACCCTGCTGTCTTCATCCGTTAACACGGATTAGTGTTTCTCTTCGTGAACGATCGACTGCGACATGTATACCATCGTCAACATAACGAAGACGAAGGCTTGGATCGCGCCGACGAACACGCTGAATCCTTGCCATATGATGAGCGGGATAATGCCGACCCAGCTCAATCCACCGATAATAACACCGATCATAACCTCGCCGGCAAAGATGTTACCGTAGAGACGAAGCGCAAGCGACAGTGGCTTGGATACTTCTTTGATCAAGTTCAATGGCAGGAAAGGAACGTATGGCTCGAAGTAGTGTTTGAAGTAATGCTTCGTATTGCGGCGCATACCTTCGATGTGCGTCAGCAGGATAACGATAACCGTCAGTGCCGCCGTAACCGCTACGTCTGCCGTAGGCGATTTCCACCAAGCGATATGTGCCTCTTCTTCGCCGCCCAGGTCCAGCTCCATACCGAAAATCGTCGCGCCGTGATGCGCTTCCGTTACGATACCGAGTGGCAGGCCGAGCATATTGCCCACGAAGATGTACATGATTAGCGCCAGGCCTAATGTCAAGTACGGCTTGCCCTTCTTCAGATCCATCGTCGTACCAATAATATTGATTACGAATTCGATAACCCATTCCAGGAAGTTCTGCATCTTGGTCGGTTTGTCAACCGAGATACCGCGTACAGACACGAGCGCCAGCACGAGCACGATGATACTGGTGAGAAGAATCATTGAAATGGCCGCAAGGTCAAATTCAATTCCCCATTTGTGTACAATAGGCAAAATATGATCCATTAGTTGTTTTCACCCCTTTCATCGAGGGATTGCGATTGCGTACGTCCCCGCTTGCGCATGGTCCAAAATCCCAGTAAGAGTGTTACCAATTGGGCGACAAATAATCCCGCGGCAACCGCTTCTATCCTGAAATCAAACGTCCTTGTTGCAATAACAGCTGCAAGCAAGCCTATGCAGGCCCGAGTCACGTATCCCAGCGTGGAGCGCCTATTACTGCGTGCAGCAGCATTCGCCCCAATCTGACTAACCTTCCACCCAAGGTGAAGCGCATTCACCAAGCCAGCTACTGTACCTACAACAAGTCCCCCCCACCAAGCCTGCTGCGCCGGAAATACTGCCCAGCAGATAAAGCAAACGGACAAAAAAAAGAACGTCAAACGTGTAACGGTTCGTAGGTGGGCCGACAAGTTGTCAATCAAATTCCTTTGCCCCCCGTAAACGCTCGGATTAGAAAATAAATCGTCACGACGCCGACCGCAAGGCCTGCAAGCAGTCCGACAAGATACCAATAATGCGTGCCATAAGAGGCGTCCGCCTTGGAACCTAGCCAAAAACCTGCCCCTAAACATACGGCAAGGTCAGCCCCTACGGTGCCGACCAAACCCATTGCGCGCCAGGGATTGTCCCCAAGGCCACTGTCCCGCGCGTTCCGATTATCTTCCGTAGATGGTTTTTCATTGGACGGATTCATAGAATCACTCCAAAACTCTCATTTATTTTATCCAAGCCGTATCCATTCTGTCAATTCATATAAATTCAAACATTTAGTGAACGGGAGTCCGAAAACCCTTATGCAGCAAGGATTTTCAGACTTCCAAACCGTACAGTACAACTGTATGCTGTACCCTCGTTGGGATTGCTATTTATCTCATGTAAACTATGAACGTTGTGTGAACGGAACCGGACGATTGTCCGTTTTGCCAAAATGGTGCAGAAGTGCTTGAACGATCCGAACGGATGCTTGTCCATCGCCATAAGGATTGGCCGCTCGACTCATCTGATTATACAAATCTTGGTCGGACAACAGGGCGCGCGTACGCTCGTAAACGTCCGCTTCGTCCGTGCCAACCAATTCCAATGTACCTGCCTCAATACCCTCTGGACGCTCGGTCGTGTCGCGAAGCACGAGAACCGGCACGCCATACGATGGCGCTTCTTCCTGCAGGCCGCCCGAATCCGTCAGAATCAGATGCGTATGCGGATAGAAGTTGTGCAGATCGACAACGTCGAGCGGGTCGATCAGCTTGATGCGCGGATGGCCGCCGAGCAGTTCCTCAGCAGGTCCTTTGACCGCTGGGCTCAAGTGTACCGGGTAGACGATTGCGATATCCTCGAATTCGTCTGCAATGCGGCGCACCGCGCGGAAAATGTTGCGATGCGGCTCGCCCTGCGACTCGCGGCGGTGAGCCGTCATGAGCACAAGACGCTTGCCTTCTGCCCAATCAAGCACAGGGTGCGTGAAATCTTGCTTAACCGTGTATTGGAACACGTCCGTAACCGTATTGCCCGTTACATAGATACGTTCCTCCGCCTTGTTCTCCTTGCGCAGATTGCCTGCCGACCAGTCTGTCGGTGCAAAGTGAACATCGGCGAGAACGCCCGTCAGTTGACGGTTCATCTCTTCCGGATAAGGCGACAGCTTGTTCCATGTACGCAGACCAGCCTCAACGTGTCCGACTTGGATTTGCTGCAAGAACGACGCATAACTTGCAAGGAAGGTCGTCAGCGTATCGCCATGCACAAGCACGATGTCAGGCTTCGCTTCGCGCAGAACCGGCTCCAAGCCTTGAAGGACGCGGATGGAGATTTCATTGAGCGTCTGGTTCGCCTTCATGACGTCGAGGTCATAGTCCGGCTGGATGTTGAATACCTCCAGCACTTGATCAAGCATTTGGCGATGCTGCGCGGTGACGCAGACGATCGACTCAATTTGTTCGGGATGACGCTGCAGCTCGAGAATGAGCGGCGCCATCTTGATCGCTTCGGGCCGAACGCCGAAAATCGTCATGACTTTCAATTTGGACACAACAAGTCAGCTCCTAACTTCACAGTAAAGTTGCATAATGGCATGGCATAACGCGCTGGATCCTCCCTGATGGGCTTTGGATCAGCGTCGTCACGCACAGATGAATAAGGTATTTAATGCGTACCGAACATCCGGTCGCCGGCATCGCCCAGACCTGGCACGATGTACCCGTGGTCATTAAGCTTCTCATCAAGCGCTGCCGTATAGATCTCGACATCCGGATGCGCCTTCTGCAGCGCTTCTACGCCTTCAGGCGCGGCGATCAGGCACATCATCTTGATCTGCTCGCAACCGCGGCTCTTGAGCGAGTTGATAGCGGCAATCGCCGATCCGCCAGTCGCAAGCATCGGATCGATCACGATGAGCAGCCGATTCGTAGCATCCGTCGGCAGGTTGATATAGTACTCTACGGGTTGAAGCGTCTGCGGGTCGCGGAATAAACCGATATGGCCGATTTTGGCAGCAGGAATCATCTTCAGCATACCGTCCACCATGCCTAGGCCCGCTCTCAGAATCGGGATAAGTCCAAGCATACGGCCGGAAACGACTTTCGCCTCCGTCTTCTGCACGGGCGTCTCCACTTCGATCGATTGCAGCGGGACGTCTCGCGTAATTTCGTATGCCATCAGCATGGCGACTTCGTCAACGAGCTCGCGAAAATCTTTCGTATTCGTGTCCTTGTTGCGAATAAACGTCAGCTTATGCTGAATTAATGGATGATCGCATACTACCAATTTGCTCATGGGGAACTGCCTCCTGATTTGCTAGCTGTTAGCTGTTGTAAGTAATCGTCAATGATCCCGTTTATTATAGCATTGTAAAACAGTCGTTGCATCTGGGACAGGAAGATCATTCACATGCGGGATCAGAGAGGAATCAGTCCCCTCCTCCACCGCAGCCTCCGCCGCCTCCGCACGAGGAGTCTCCTCCACCTCCACAGGAAGACGAGCCGCCATCGTTGTGGTCATGCCCGTGATGGGAATGACCATGATGAGTAGAGCCGCCATGGCGGGTAGAATCGTCCCCGCTGTACGAGCTGCATGCCGAAGATCCTCCATACCGATCATTGTCACGTTGTATATGTTCATTCATTCGATGTTCCAGATTGTTCGGCTCTACAGCAGAGAAATAAAGCAGCAGCCAACTGGCTGACATCATTCCCGAGCCATCGTACGAAGACTGACTCTGTTTGGTGTAATCCGGCACTCCTTGCCCTCGCGAGCCTCTCCTTGCCGTTTCCAGCTGACGCTTCGCAGAAGCGGCAAGCCAGGCAGCCGTACGGTCCAGATCCTCATATCGGGCCGCTGTATCGCTGCGGAACCACTCGCTTCGAATAGTCTGTTCGCTCATCGACTCCAGCTCAGACAACCTGCTGCGCGATAGCGGCTCTCGGAAGAATGATCCCCACACTTTGCCGCTTACAGGCGACATCTCGAACAGCTCCGCATACAGCCAGTCAAACCACGCCCTGCTGCCGTCCTCTGGCTTATTGTCATCTTTCCCATGTGGAGCATGGTGAATGTAAGCTCCGCAAAATTGCTGGCAGAAGCTTTCATACTCACGAGTAAACATCAGCATCTCATGCCATACTTCATCGGCCTTCGTGCTGTACATCGGAACGTTCCGCAGCAAGGCGCACATAAGAAAGTAACGTTTCAGCTCGAACCAAGTCCACGCCCATTCGCTTTGCGTCATGCCCGGTTTCGCCGATTGGACACGATATTGAACGCGAGCCTCGTAATCGGACGACAGCGCGTCTTCCAGCCTCTCGGCTGCGCTGCGGGCCGGATGTCCCGCCGCGATGCCAAGTGCACCCGGAGGCTGCTCACTCGGCCATGGAGCCGTATAGGGCCTGCTTACACGAGAACGGCCAGACATTGTTCGATTGTGCATTCGCGGTTTCTGATTCCCGATTGCTTTAAGCACGATGATGAATGTGATCAGACCAATCACGACAAGAACGAGCTCCATTCCCGAACACCTCTTTATCCTTCATTGCAATTAGTATAGCATGGGAGCGGTATCGGTTCATGCGGCCACAAAAAAAGCCTCACTCGCTGTCGGAGTGAGGCTTCTTGATGCTTTACAGTCAATTAGTAAGCCATGCCTGGGTACAGCGGATATTGTGCCGTCAGCGCTTGAACTTTCGCGCGCGCTTCTGCCAGAACCGCTTCGTCCTTCGGATTCTTCAACGTCATGGCGATAACGTCAGCAATAACTTTCATGGCTTCCGTGTTCATGCCGCGAGCCGTAGCTGCTGGCGTACCGATACGAATACCGCTCGTTACGAATGGGCTCGTAGGGTCGAACGGAATCGCGTTCTTGTTACACGTAATTTGAACGGAGTCGAGTACGTGCTCTGCTTCTTTACCCGTAATGCCGAGGTTGCGAAGGTCAATCAGCATCAGGTGGTTGTCCGTACCGCCGGATACGAGGTTCAGACCGTGGCCAACAAGCGCGTCAGCGAGAACGCGAGCGTTATCGACAACGTTCTTGCCGTATTCTTTGAACGAAGGCTGGAGCGCTTCGCCGAATGCAACCGCCTTAGCAGCGATGATGTGCATGAGCGGGCCGCCTTGGGAGCCTGGGAATACCGCTTTATCGATCGCTGCAGCCCATGGCTTACGGCAGAGGATCATGCCGCCGCGAGGACCGCGAAGCGTTTTGTGCGTCGTCGTCGTTACGAAGTGCGCGTGCGGTACTGGGCTTGGGTGCAAACCTGCTGCAACGAGGCCCGCGATGTGAGCCATGTCAACCATGAACAGCGCGCCTACGTCTTGAGCGATTTGGCCAAGCTTCTCGAAATCGATAATGCGCGGGTATGCACTTGCGCCAGCAACGATCAGACGAGGACGGTGTTTGAAAGCAAGCTTGCGAACTTCTTCATAGTCGATCGTGAAGGAGTCTTCTTGTACGCCGTAAGGTACGAAGTTATATAGGAGACCGGATGCGTTAACCGGGCTGCCGTGCGTCAAGTGGCCGCCATGCGCCAGGTTCATACCAAGAACCGTATCGCCTGGGTTGAGGCATGCAAGGTAAACAGCCATGTTCGCTTGTGCGCCGGAGTGAGGCTGAACGTTCGCGTGCTCTGCACCGAACAGTTCTTTCGCGCGATTACGCGCGATATCCTCAGCGATATCAACATGCTCACAGCCGCCATAGTAGCGTTTGCCTGGGTAGCCTTCTGCATATTTGTTCGTCAGAACCGTACCCATTGCTTCGAGTACTGCCTCACTTACGATGTTCTCCGATGCGATCAGCTCGATGTTGTCACGTTGACGCTGCAGCTCGAGGCCAAGTGCTTTCACGATTTCTGGATCTTGTTTACGCAAATTTTCCATAGGATAAAATCCTCCTTCAGCATATTGGTACTGCTATATTCACAAGCGGTTGCCCGCATGGTTGAACGCAATTGTTGGAGTTGCAGGAGTTGCTCGCATTGTGCAAGGTTACTCGCAGGTGCCGCCCGGACGCTCCGGCTCGGCCTGATCATCCAACGCATAAACAGCCCGCGCACCGCCAATCAGCTTCGGCCGGCTGTAGGCCATTGTCACATTCGCCTGTCCGATCGAGCGAATCGTCGGTCTAACCGGAACTGCCACCGGACGCAGATGCATCCCGATGAACGTGTCGCCGATATCGACGCCCGCATGGGCACGAACCGACTCCACTAATACGGCATCGTTCAAATGACGATACGCATAAGCCGCCATCGAACCGCCCGCCTTCGGCACCGGCACAGCAGCGACTTCATCCAACCCGAAGCGCTCCGCCGCAGCACGATCCAAGACGAGCGCGCGGTTCAGATGTTCACAGCATTGATACACGGGATAAAATCCGACCTGCCGACGGACCGCCTCCACGCCAGCGAATATCGCTGCCGCAGCGTCGGTCGTGCCCGACGTGCCGATGCGCTTGCCCAGCACTTCGCTCGTGCTGCACCCGATGACGACAAGCTGGCCATGCTTGATGCCGCCTGCTGTCACCAGCTCGCTGACAATGGTCTGCACCGCCTGCTCAACGACAGATGCCTGCCGGCTGTCAAATACACCATCGACTTCGCTCATCGTTATGCCTCCCGTGCGAATGCTGTTTTAAGCTTTCGCTGCGTATTTTGCTTCGATCTCATTCACTTTACTGATGCGGCCAACATGGCGCTCGCCATTGGAGAACGGCGTTTCGAGCCAGATGCGGATAATCTCCTGCGCTACGCCAGGACCGACTACGCGCTCGCCCATTGCCAGCACGTTCGTATCGTTGTGATCGCGCGTCGCTTGCGCCGAGAACATATCGTGCACGAGCGCGCAGCGGATGCCGCGAACCTTGTTCGCTGCGATCGACATGCCGATGCCAGTGCCGCAGATGAGAATGCCGCGGTCGGCTTGGCCGCTTGCTACCGCTTCGCATACTGGAAGCGCATAGTCCGGGTAGTCGACCGATTGGTCGCAGCTGCAGCCGACGTCCGTTACTTCGTGGCCGAGCGATTCGATGAACGGAACCAAAATGTCTTTCAAGCGGTAACCGCCGTGGTCGGCCCCAATCGAAATTTTCATGGTGGTGGAATCCTCCTTAAGGTTTTGCGATAGCCTCCGCCGCCATTCGGCGGAATGTGCAGCAAATGCTGCTTCGAAAGCATACGCTTTGGTTTTGCGATAGCCTCGCCGTCATCCGGCGGGATATACGCGTTCATAAGTCTATTTACAGAAAACCAGTCCGCATTTATTATACCTAATTTGCCTGCATTACACGACACCTATCGACATTCCAATTACGCTGCTAAAAAGCAAAAAAGAGCATAACGCGCTCATCACGCGATGCTCTTTGCCCAGGCGACCGGCCGTATATTCCGATGCTCCACCGTGGTATCCCACTTCGTCGCCAGTTACATCGGAAACCGTTAAATTTGATTTCATCATACCCGATTCAGCGGTCAAAATCAATCCTCTACCGCCCATTAATCAGCACAACTGCGCATCTTCTCGGGCGGCAGCGTTATCATCGACCGTCCGCCGTAAACTTATCGAGCAGCTTCTCCACTGCAGCCTCGATCTGTGCCGCGGCGCTCTCATAGACATGCAGCGGCCCTCCAAACGGATCCTCGATGTCGAAGCTCGGTATTCTGCGCTCCAGCTCCAGCATTCGAGCCCGGTCCTCATCCGTCCCTGTCTGCCCAAGCGCCTGCTTCATCTGCCATTCCGTATATAATCGTTCCAGCTCAGCCAAATCCGACGCCATCTGCTCGTCCAGCACTGCGTATTCGAGCAGCGTATGCGTCTTCTCCATCGCGCTAGGGAAACGTCCGATCAAGCTGCGTTTGTGCGAGGCGGTCATCGTAAGAATCAAGTCCGCCCACTGCACCGCAGACTCAGCGATAGCCCGGCTAGTGCCGTTATGGGCAATCTGCTTGCGCCTGAGCGTCTCAGCCGCATTCGCTGACACAGCCATCCCATCCACGGTCGAGACGCCTGCCGAGCGGACCTCAATGTCCAGCGAGCGCCGCGCCGCTCTGTCGCGCATAATAGCTTCCGCCATCGGCGACCGGCAAGTGTTGCCGGTGCATACGAACAATATCCGTTTCAAGGCAAGTCATGCTCCCTTCCATTTAGAACACGAACAATAGACCGAATGTGAGCAGGATGACGCCGCCGCATGCCTCGCCATAATCGCCAAGCGTCCGGCTGGCGCTGCGTCCTAGCAGCAGACCGAGCACCGACATGATGCCGCCTGCAAGGCCGAACATGAGCACCGTAAGCATAACATCCAGCGCGAACATGCCAAGCGAGACGCCTACCGAGAACGAGTCAATGCTGACGCTGAAGGCGAATATCAACATTCCCCAGAACGAGCTGTGGTTGATTGACGACGCACTGCCGCTCCCGCCCTTGAATGAGTTGTACACCATATGCCCGCCTAGCAGCAGAAGAAGAACACCTGCCGCATGCGTCGCCACATCGCCGAGCAGCCCGCTTACATACTGTCCCGCGAACATTCCCAGCAATGGCATCAGCATATGAAACAACGCAATAATGGTGCTTAGTACGGCAATGCGACGCAGCCGTATTCCTCTCATCCCGATGCCGACGCCAAGCGAAAAAGCGTCCATTCCCAGCGCAATCGCCATAATAAGCAGCGTTAACAGCTGGCCAGCACCCATACCCGCTTCCAAATGCACATTCATCTCTCCCCGCAAGCCGCATTCTTGTACACTTTATGCGGACGAGCGGGTGTTCATGTTCACATTGCGTGATCATTAATCATTATTCGGTTAAAGTTGTCAAACGTAAACGATCTGGTTTGCAGCCGCTTTGGCCATTCGATTCATAAGCGCAAGCCCGATGCCATCGCTTGGGCACGCTTCTGCCCAGATGCGTTCCACGCCCCTTACGTCAAATTCGCGCAGCGCTGCATACAACCCTTGAGCAGCCGTCTCCAGCTTCTCAAGACTGCCGCAGACGACAACCTCATCCGCTGCAAAAGAGTTCTGGTGCTCCTCGTACGTAAGTACGCCCGTGACTTCACCTCTCGCGGACGCTGCATCTACCTCGCGCTGAATATAATCGAGTACCGCATCCGCCTCGCCGCTGACCAGCAGCATAGTGCCGCGCGGCGCGTAGTGCGCGTACTTCATGCCAGGCGAGCGCGGCGCTGATTGGGATTGATCAGGCGCTGCAGCTTGGGCAACAGCTTCGACAGCTTGGACGTTGCCTAGTCCCGCCAGTGTCTCATCCAACAGCACGGTCGGCACAACCTCTTGCAGCTGCTCTGCTGTAATGCCGCCTGGGCGCAAAATGCGTACGACGCCAGGAGCCTCCGTCATGACGACGGTCGACTCCAGGCCTACGCCCGTCGGGCCGCCATCGACGAGCCCGTCGATCCGGCCGTCCAGATCCTCGCGGACATGGTCCGCGAGCGTCGGGCTCGGTCGGCCCGACCGGTTCGCGCTGGGCGCAGCGACTGGACAGTTCGCTGCCGCGATCAACCGCAGCGCGATATCATGCTGCGGCATGCGCACCGCGACGGTGTCGAGTCCAGCTGTGACGCGCGGGGATACCGCGCCTGGAACAGCTGGCATAACGATCGTAAGCGGCCCCGGCCAGAAACGTCGCATCAACGCGCGCTCCGTATCGCCTACCGGCTGCACCAGCCCCTCCAGCTGCGATTCGTCCGCGATGTGGACGATGAGCGGATTGTCGGAGGGACGCCCTTTTGCCGCAAAAACCTGTTCTACCGCACTCGTCTGGCGGGCATCCGCACCAAGGCCGTATACCGTCTCCGTCGGAAAAGCGACTACGCCGCCGCCGCTCAGCAGCTGCGCAGCCTCGGCAATCGCCTCTTGCGAAGCACGGTCGTCCGCACCCGGGAGCACCTGCCATGTAGATGTTTTCGTAATCATTCTGATTCCTCGTATCTCGAATAATCGACTAATGTTGTAGTTGTATTATAGCACAATGAAAGCCGGCTGCTTAGGCAGACCGGCCGGGGTTGGTTGACGGGATTGCTGAACGTTCGGATATTACGAGAATAAATTCTTAAAAAATTGAATGATGGCTTCAATCAGTTCGATCAGGAAAAACTTCGCTTCCGGCGCTTCACCGGATGGTTGGTTGTCATTGTCGCTAGATGCTTGCTTCGCTTGCTTGTCGTCTGTTTTCGCGTTCTTCACATGAACTTCTTTCGCGTCGGCTTTCGCTGGTTTCGCATCTGCCTTTTCTTGAACGTCGGACTTTCCTTCAGCCTTCGTTGTTTTGCTGTCTGCCTGCTCGACGCTCGGCTCTGCTTGTGCTGGCTCAGCTTCGCCGGAAGCCGCATCCACGAAACAGAGCGGCGGGAACAGGACGCACCACCAGTTCTGACCTGCGCCATTGCCAAGCGTAATGCGTAGCGCTTCGTAGTCGCCGGCTGGGTATACGCGGCTGCCGTACATCTTCGTCGGGAATGGGACGACTGCAAGCTCTGCCTTGTAGCCATAGTCGAAACCACGGATCTCCAGCTCATGAGCGATGATTGCCTCGATCTCGCCCATATGGGTGCGGATCGTCTCGCGTGCTTGTTCAATCGTTGCAGGACCGCCTGCCCAATTGTTCATCGCGGCTACAACCGCATCACGTACGTGGCGTTTCACGGCTTGGTCAGCCGGCGCATCGGAGTTCGCCAGAATGCGAAGCCGAATCGACTGCTCGGGAATCGCTCCGTCAATGGCAGAAGCGTCTGTGCGCACCTGCTCCCAGCTCATAAGAATGACGAACACGGCAAGAATCAAGTAACCGTACATCGGACGATATGCAAAGCGGCGGCGCCGCGGTTGTGCGATTTTAGAAGAAGAAGAAGAAACGGAATTGTCGTTACTATCAACCGAATAATAGGAATGATGGCGGATCATATGCACAAGCCCCTCTCAGGCACCCGTCGGCGCTTCAGCTTGCGTTCCGGAACGTATCTATCCGACATTATGTCCGAGAGAGGGACTCTATAAACCTAGCAGAGAAATGAAAATAGAAAGCCTGCGTTTTCATTTTAAGGAGTGGGCTAGATGGGGTAGCAGTTGGTTGATTGGTTGAGTAAATTGCCGGGATGGATACGGTGCTTGAGGTTTTTAGGAGTGCTCCATAAGGGGTGAAGGGGAGTGCAGAACTTTAATATTGGGCTTCTATCATAGCAAAAGGATAGAGGCGAATACTCACCTCTATCCTCCAATAACAAGCTTACTCCCCGCTGCGGATCGCCAGCACATGCCGATCGATGCCTCCGTAGTCGGTGATGATGCGAATATCGTCCCAGTGGCCGATCGCGCGGAGCAGATCGGCTACGTCCTGCGCTTGGCCGATGCCGAGCTCGAAGCCGACGATGCGAGGCAGCTGCGCGAGCTGCGGCAGCTGAACGGCCATGCGCCGATACGGCTCAAGGCCATCGTCGCCGCCGCCGACGAGCGCGAGGCGCGGCTCATAGTCGCGCACCTCCGGCTGAAGGCCGGGGATGTCCGCCGCCGGTATGTACGGCGGATTGGAGACGAGCACGTCGATGTGCAGTCCTGCCACGGATTCGGCAGCACGCTCAGCATTGGAGCTGCTTATAACGTTACTCACTCCAACCGCGTCGCCCGCTCCTTCAACTGTATCCTGCTCAGATGCGAAGCCACTCTGATCCTCTCCCGAATTACCCCCAACAGCGAACGGCAGCAGCAGGTCGCCCTGCACGAACGTAATGCGCTCCGCCGCTTCAAGCCTCGCGGCATTGCCTCTCGCGACTGCAAGGGCGTCCGGCGACAGGTCGGACGCGAATAACCGCCAGCCCGGGCGTTCAGCCGACAGCGTCACGGCAATAGCCCCGCTGCCCACGCCTACATCAACGACGGTCGGCACCTTCGCCTTCTCTCCCGTCTGCGGCCACAGCTTGTCCGCCTCCTCCAGCACCGCCTCAACGAGCAGCTCCGTCTCCGGCCGAGGGATGAGGACGGCAGGCGTTACCGTGAACGGCCGCCCATAGAACCATCCTTCGCCGATCAAATACTGGACTGGCTCGCCAGCCGCCTTACGCGCGATTAACGTTGCCCAAGTTTCGAACAGCTGCTCCGGCATCGGCTCATGCCAGTCACGCAGCAGCTCTGCCTTCGTGAAGCCGAGCACGTGACAGATCAGCAAGTTAGCGTTCGATCGCGGTTCGCCGATTCCGAGCCCCGCAAGCAAAGAAGAAGCCTGCAAGCAGGCTTCTCCGATTGTCATGCCGGGCCGAAACGTAACCTCCGATTGCACCATCGGTCAAATTCGCCCCTTAAGCTGCAGGTCTTCAGGACCCGCGGCCTTATTATTGATTGTTCTCTTGCTCCAGCAGCTCCGCTTGTTCCGTCAGCGTGAGCGTCTGCACGATCTCTTCGATGTCACCGTTCATGATCGAATCGAGGCGGTGCAGCGTGAGGCCGATCCGGTGATCCGTTACACGGCTCTGCGGATAGTTGTACGTCCGAATCCGCTCGCTGCGGTCGCCCGTACCCACTTTGCTCTTACGCTCGCCAGCGTATTTCGCTTCTTCTTCTTGACGATGAATCTCATAAATACGGGAGCGAAGCACTTGCAGAGCCTTCGCTTTGTTCTCGTTCTGCGATTTGCCGTCTTGGCAAGTTGCGACGATGCCCGTCGGTACGTCCGTAACGCGAACTGCCGATTTGGTCGTGTTGACGGACTGACCGCCAGCGCCGCTCGAGCAGAACGTATCGACACGAATGTCTTTGTCATGAATTTCGATCTCGACTTCTTCCACTTCAGGCATCACCGCCACCGTCGACGTCGACGTATGAATACGTCCGCCCGATTCCGTAGCAGGAATGCGCTGCACGCGGTGTGCGCCGCTCTCGAACTTCAGCTTGCTGTAAGCGCCTTTGCCGATAATCATGAACACAACTTCCTTGAAGCCGCCGAGATCGCTCTCGTTCATATCCATGATTTCCGTTCTCCAGCCCTGCGAATCCGCATAACGGGTATACATCCGATACAGGTCGGAAGCGAACAATGCCGCTTCGTCGCCGCCTGCCGCTCCGCGGATCTCAACGATAACGTTCTTCTCGTCGTTCGGGTCCTTCGGCAGCAGGACGATACGGATACGCTCATCCAGTTCGGCCTTGCGCTCCGACAGCTCTTCCACCTCGAGCTTCACCATCTCGCGCATCTCGTCATCAAGCTTCTCGCCGAGCATTGCCTTGGCATCGTCGAGCTGTTCGCTGACATTCTTGTATTCAGTAAATGCCTCATACGCTTCCTGCAGGCCCGATTGCTCCTTGGAATATTCGCGCAGACGCTTAGGATCTCCCGCAACATCCGGGTCGCAGAGCAATTCGCTCAATTTCTCATAACGGTCGGCTAGTACAGATAACCGGTCTATCACCGTACATTCACCCCTATAAAGCTCGGCTCAACCGAAGCTTTGTATTCATCCGACAATTATAGCACAACACCGCTTCTTCATAAACTGTTTTGCAGTGGAAAGAGACGGCAGCCGCACCCAAACGGTCAGCCTGACTACAATTTACTACACTTTGAAAGACTGAACCGCAGCCGCAAGCCCGTCCGCAGCTGTCTTCATCGTATCGGAAGTACCTTCGACTGCTTTCATCAAATCAAGCTGACGCTCCGCCGCTGAAGATGCCGAGGAAGCCTGGACTGCAGAGCGCTCCGCAATGCGTTCCAGTTCATCAAGCGAAGCCGCAATCTGCTCGCTGCCTGCCGACATCTCTTCCGTTGAAGCCGATACCTCTTGCATCTGACTAACGAGCGTATAAATGCCTTCCTCGATATGACGGAACGATTCGCCCGCTTGTGCGGCGATCGCCATTCCTTCTTGCGCTTCCTGCAGGGAACGCGTAACCGAATGCGCCATCGCATTCGTACGAAGCACGATACTGCCAAGCATATCGCTCACCTGCTGGGACGACTCGCCCGCCCGCTCCGCCAGCTTGCGAATTTCTTGTGCAACGACGGCGAACCCGCGTCCTTGCTCTCCTGCGCGCGCCGCTTCGATCGACGCATTCAACGCGAGCAAATGCGTCTGTGCCGCAATATCGCTAATGAGATCCATAGCTTCCCGAATATTACGATTCCCTGCTTGCAGCGCTTCTACTTCCGCAGCCGCTTGAACGAGCCGCTCTTCGATGGCATTCATCTGGGCGACCGTGCTGTCGATCGTTCCCCCGCCTGTCGTCGCCTTCTCCGACGTCTCCTGCGCGAGATCCGCTACTTGCGATGCCGACTCCGCAATGCGCTGAATGCCGATCGTAATCTCGGTCATCGCCCGCTGGCTTTCCTGTGAGCTCTGCAGCTGCATAGCCGAACCCGCAGCGACCTCTCTTACAGCCTCCGCCACGATACGCGTTTGCGTAGAAGAGTCTGCTGCGTGATCATGCACCGAATCCGCGCTGCTGTTCACCGATTGCGTTGAACGCTGAACACTCTGGATAAGGCCATTCAAATTCGCAATCATGTCATTGAATGCAGCGGATAGTCTGCCTATCTCATCGCCCGATCGCACAGGTGCAGATACCGTCAGATCGCCGCTTGCTGCCTGCTCCGACAATCGCGCTATGCGTTTGAGGGGAGCGAGCATTCTGCGAAGGAACAACACGATAAGAATAATGCCGACCACTTCGGTACTGACTGCAATGACAGCCTCTCGCTTCAACATTGTATTCAGCTGCTCTTCCATGTGAGATGGATCAAAGTCGAGCTGGAACAATGCAATCGTGTCTCCCTTGCTGTTCTTCATCGGCTGCAAATAAGTGAGCCAATTCTCGCCATTCTCAAGCTCGGACTCAAATACGGCAGCTCCGTCCGCCTGAGCGATATCCCAGTTCTGCTTGAATTCGTCCGATGCCGTGAACGGATCGCCCGCCTTCGGCCCTTGACTTTCCGTTTCAGTGGAGAGCATATATGTCATCGATTCGTTATTATCATTCGGCACCAACACATAAACATGGTTGACATTGACTTCCTTGGACAACAGCTCGGCAATTTCATACAGCTTCTGATAAGAGCGGTCCAATGTGAACGGCTGATCCTTCTTCATTTTCTCTATGACAGATGTGAGCCCTGCCTCTTCCGGAATGAACTGCTGCTCCATTAACCGGCCGGAATCATGCAGATGATCGAAATACGTGCTTTTATCCCGTGCGCTATTCTCTGCCACCATGATACTAACGACAATGATGATGAACCCTGCCATGACCAACGAACTCTTCAGCACAAGCCCCATGTTGCGAAACCACTTCATGCTGTAACCGCCTCCTGTTGTAGGAAAATAGTACTACCCTAACTCTTGATAACGGCGGTGAAATCCGTTTTAATTAGTGCTTTCTTCGATAAATACAAATCAATCTACAATGAATACAAAACTCAAAACTTATGTATACAAAAAAAGAACGCCATCCCAGCAAACCGCGCTGTTATGGCATTCTTATTGCTTAATATCGTGCAAAACAATCGCTTATACGTTGAAACGGAAGTGCATAACGTCGCCGTCCTGCACGACATATTCCTTGCCTTCGAGGCGAAGCTGACCCTTCTCCTTCGCTGCGTTCATGGAGCCAGCGGCTACCAGATCGTCATAGGAGACAACCTCTGCACGAATGAAGCCGCGCTCGAAGTCGGTATGAATGACGCCTGCCGCTTGCGGCGCCTTCATCCCTTTGCGAATCGTCCATGCGCGAACCTCTTGCACGCCAGCCGTAAAGTACGTATACAGGCCAAGCAGCTTGTAAGCTGCATTGATCAGACGATCCAAGCCGGATTGCTCAAGACCGAGTTCCTCGAGGAACATCGCCTTATCTTCGCCTTCAAGCTCTGCAATCTCCGACTCGACCTTCGCGCTGATCGGCACAACGACTGCGCCTTCTTCCGCTGCGAATTCACGTACGATTTTGACGTATGGATTATCATCCGAGTTCGCCGCTTCCGTCTCGTTCACGTTCGCTGCGTACAGCACTGGCTTCATCGTCAGCAGGTGAAGATCACGGACAACGAGACGCTCTTCGTCGCTCAGTTCAACGCTGCGCGCTGGTTGGTCGTTGTACAGAGCTTCCTTCAGCTTCTCAAGCACTTCGACTTCCTGCGCGTACTGCTTGTTGCCGCCCTTCATGTTCTTGCGGGAGCGCTCGATGCGGCGGTCAACCGAATCGATATCCGCAAGAATGAGCTCCAGGTTGATCGTCTGGATGTCGCCCAGCGGATCGACTTTACCGGCAACGTGCGTGATGTTCTCATCTACGAAGCAGCGGACAACGTGTACGATCGCGTCTACTTCACGGATGTTGGCGAGGAACTTGTTGCCGAGTCCCTCGCCTTTGCTTGCACCAGCTACGAGGCCAGCGATGTCAACGAACTCAAATGCTGTAGGAACCGTACGGTTCGGCACGACGAGCTCCGTCAGTTTGACGAGACGCTCATCCGGCACTTCTACGACGCCGACGTTCGGGTCGATCGTACAGAATGGATAGTTGGCCGATTCCGCTCCGGCCTGCGTAATTGCGTTAAACAGCGTCGACTTGCCGACATTCGGCAGTCCGACTATTCCACATGAAAGCGCCATGACGCACAACAACTCCTAATCTCTTATCAATATTGGACATTATACCGCAGCCTGCCGCACATGGAAAGCTTCATGCGTCGGCAGCTCGCATACAGCAGGTTAGGATGCTGGCGCTTGCTGCCCCATTTCGTCTTGCAGCCGCTCCAGTTCGTCAATAAGATCCTGCGTCGGAGGCGTAATCTCTTCGGCCTTCTTGGCTGCCTCCGGCACCGTAACCGTCTGACCGCCATCCCAATCGCTATACTTAATATCCAGCGTCTGATGAAGCGTAGAAGGCTGACCTTTCTCGAATTCGATCGTCAGTTCCATCGCCATCTTCACATCGACCGGCAGCTTCGTTGCCTGGTCCGTCGTCAACTGATAGGTGAAGCTATTCACCTGAATCGTATCCGCAATTTCCTTCGTCATCGTACCGCCGCCGAACGTCCCGCGCAGCACATCGTCTATGATTGCTGTAGCTCCTGCATCCGTGCCGTCCCCGATATAATCGTACTGAAGCTGACCCGCTTCATTGGTGCTCCCCCTCAGCTTGCTTGAAGATGCTTCCAGCCGTTTCACGGGTTCTGACGGCTTCACCTGGTAATCGGACAACGTCTCCTTCACTTCCGGAATAACGGAAGCGGTCATTCGCGTCCAATCATCCGTCGCCATATCATGCATGTAATAGGCATCCGGCGTCAGAATCGTCTCCATCTTCGACTTCTCGCCTGCGTACTCGGAATCGATCGACTGCTTCATCTGGAGCGGCTCACGAACAACGACACCTGTTGTCGTCATGTCCATCGCTTCCTCGTCCATCTTCTGCCCCAGCTTCATCTCGATTGTCCAAGTTTTGGATTTCGCTGCCGCCTCAGCCGACTGCTCAAGCTGCTGTTGAAGCTTAGACGCATCCCCGGACGACGTTGTCTCCTCCGCCTTGTCGGAAGAACAAGCCACCGTCATCATTAGTGTAATGCCAACCGTACATTGCAGCATGAGCCGTATGCCGGCTCTAATCGGTATTCTCATTCGTTCGTACTCCTCCCCTTCTCGATCCTCGCCATCACTCTTAGAATGTCCCAGAGGCCATAGGGGATACTACCCGCAAGGGAGGTGCGACAAACCAATGGAAAACCAATCGCATAAAGGCAATTACAAAGGAACGACTAACATGAAGGCGAAAAACCAGGATATGGCGTTCGTCAACGATACGATCGAAGACGCGAAATCCGTCACCAACTTCTCGGGTAAAAAGAAAAAATCGGATTAAGTAGGATGAACCGACTGCGTGAGCTAGGCAGCGCAGTTATTTCCATCCGATGAAACGACTGCATGGATCATTGCCGTGCTCGTCTTTTGATAAGGTGCATTTCTGCACCTTATTGCGTTCGTGGTAAGGCGGATGGCACCATTTGGTGCATTTCTGCACCTTATTGCGTTCGCGGCGGGCGGGTCGGCACCATTTGGTGCATTTCTGCACCTTATTGCGTCCGTGGTGGACGGGATGGCACCATATGGTGCATTTCTGCACCTTATCGCGTTCGTGGTAGGCGGGATGGCCCTATATGGTGCATTTCTGCACCTTATTGCGTTCGTGGTAAGGCGGGATGGCACCATTTGGTGCATTTCTGCACCTTATTGCGTTCGTGGTGGGCGAGACGACCCCCATATGGTGCATTTCTGCACCTTATCACGTTCGTGATGAGTGGCATGGCCCCATATGGTGCATTTCTGCACCTTATCGCGCTCGCGGTGGGCGGGATGGCCCTATATGGTGCATTTCTGCACCTTATCGAACTAGGCAAAGCATTTAGTTTCATCCTGTGAAGCATACGCATGCGTACAAAAAATCCCCGCCGCGGCAATGCCGCAAGCGGGGATTACTATTGCCGTAGCTTTCCCGTTACTGATTTTACTTATCGCGCAGCGGCGCTTCCTTCAGATCCGCCTTCGACTGCAGGAAACGGAAGAATGCCGTTGCCGCTTCCGCCCGCGTCACCTGTCGCTCCGGCAGGAACTTGCCGTTCTGCAGCGTCATAATGCCTAGGCCAACAGCAATCGCCGCCTGCCCTTTCTGTTCCACCTTATCGCTATCCGAGAACGTGATGTTGAACAGATTGTTATGCTCGGCAAGCGGGTTATAGCCAAGCGCACGCACGATCAGCTCCGCCAATTCCTCGCGGTCCACCTTGCCCTCCGGATTGAACGTGCCGTCACCGACATCGATCAACTGCTGCTGCAGCGCAGTCTCTACATAAGCGAAGTAGCCCGAATCCGCAGATACGTCGTTGAACGAAGCTGCTGCCTCAGCCTTCGCATCCGAAGCATAATAAATCGGCGTCCCTTGGTTCATCGCCAGCACGAGCATCTTGATCATCTCGCCGCGCGTTATGACGGCATTCGGATTCACCTTGCCGTCCTTCAGATCAAGCGCTTTGTAAGCGACCATCAGCTCCAGCTCGCGTTGTGCCCAGTGACCTTCGATATCGCTTGCGCTCTGGCGTTCCAGCGTCGCGTTCGTACCATCATCCGCGTTGATCCAATGGCCAGTTTGCGCGTCGAGCGTTACGTTCTGATCGAGGTTATAGCGCGGTACGAGCTGATACACAAGTTTCGCTTCGCCCTGCGACTTCACTTCATCCGGTTTGATCTCCCCGGCTGCAACCATAACCTTGTATTTCTCAATCGGAATCGGCTGTCCATCCCAGTAGTAGTTGTAATCGGACTGATACGTCAGTTGTACGCGATAGTAATCCATCCAAGCGTCCGCAGCCTTCGCATCGCCGATAACGGACGGCGCCTTAGACGGATACTCTAGTTCAGACGTGTTGGACCAGTAGCTCTCCACCGAGCCGTCATAGGCATTGATCGATACTTGAACCGATTCCATATCGACAGGCACGCCACCCACTTTGCGGATCGCATTAAAGTAGTAGCTGCCGATTTGTTCCGGCTTCTTATCCTCGTAATTAGACGTATCGTATTCCATCAAATAATACTGGTCGGCCAGCCAGCCCAGCTGCTTGCCCAATACTTCAATCGCTTTCGTCCGTGCTGCCGCATACGTAACACCCGTCCCCTCATTGGAAGACTTGTATGCCGAGTAACTGCGAACCTCTCCCGTCTGCGCGTCTACCTGCGCATAGATCGAGCTGCCGCCGCGCTTCTCATCGTTATCCCCTACCGAATAGGAGAGCTGCCAGTAGGCTCTGTTCTTGCCGGTAACATCATCCGCATACTCCCCGTATTGCGAACTTGTAAGCTTCGCATCTTTCGGAATGCCGAATGCGGCGTCGACCTTAGCGGCCGCCTGATCCTTCGTCAGCGAGCCATCGTCAGCCGGTTTGCTGCCAAGCGGCTTCGAGCTGATCTGCGTCTCCTTGCCAGGTTTGCTCTGCGAGCCAACCGTCTCGCCTGTAATCGCCGATATTGCAACAGCCCCCGTATTATAGACGAGCAGCGGCTTGCGCGGCTTCATTTGATAAGGAACGATGTACGCTAATGTCGGCTTCAAAGCTTGTTGCAGCTTCGCCGCCGCTTCGTCGCCTGTGAGGGCAGGGGCAGCTTTGTCGAATTTGACGGTGTCGTCCCAATAGCGGTTGTAGCTTAGCACATGGCCTTCGCCATCGATTTGCATTTCGATGTAGTTCTCTACAAAAGGAATACCATTCACGAGTCGGTCGAACCGGATCGAATGGACAACCTGGCCTGTAAGCGGCGGCTTCTCGTCGACGCCGACGTACGCGTTAATCTGAATCTGATCTTTGTAAGCCGCAGCCACCTTGGCAATGAACGATTGCGCGACTTTCGCCGCTTGTTCGCGATCCACCTTCGGCGGATAGACAGGCTTCACGTTGGAAGTGTCGGTATAGCTGTTGTAGCCGATCAACTCGCCATTGTCAGCGTCAATCGTTACATTGATCGTACCGAGCGTGCGCTCCTTCACTTGGTACGTGTAGCTCAAGCTCCATACGCTGTACAGACCGCTGGAGCGGAAGGACGAGGACAGACTCGCGCTTTGCAGCTTGAACGTTTCCGGGATGCTTACATATTTCTGAGCGAGTGCAATCGCTTCTGACTTGGTGATCTCCGTATCAAGATTCGTCGGATCCGTCGTTGGCAGCCCTTCTGCCGATGACGAGGTCGCTCCCGCGCCTGTCGATGAATCACTTGCTGCAGGCGTCGAGACCGGAACTGCGGCGTTCGTTGCTGCGAAAGCGCCTGCCGGCAGCGAAAGAGTAAGCGCTGTTGCGGTTGCCAGCGCTACAAGCTTGCGCGTGTGCAGCTTCGCGCGTTTCTTGTTCTTATTGGACTTCGTGGACATTCCATGAATCCCTCCCGTTATATTCGGTACAGCTGGAAATGATCGCTTTACGTTCCAATCTGATTAATTCAACGCTGAAAGGGTGGAAATAGTTGCTGGAAATCGCGGATTTTTTATGATAAAGCCTCTATCGCAGCCTTTCGAAGATGAGCGACCGCGTTTAGAGGTAGGTTTTAACGCCAATAAGAATTTGTTTTTTCGAGTGACGCGAAAACTTATACATTCTTATGTGGTAAAACAAAAAGCCTCCACTCTGCTCTTGCGAGCAAAATGAAGGCTGTTGCTGATACGATTCAAGATTACACGATTACGTCAACCTTACAGGTTGTTCGCGATTCTTGCTTTGAGCGAATCCTTCGATTGCAGACCAACGAGTTTGTCGACTGGCTGGCCGTCCTTGAACAGGATCAGCGTAGGAATGCTCATGACGCCGAACTGGGAAGCCAGTTCAGGCTGTTCGTCAACGTTGATTTTGCCGATCGTAGCTTGACCTTCAAGCTCCGTCGCAAGCTCCTCAACGATTGGAAGCTGCATTTTGCAAGGGCCGCACCATGGCGCCCAGAAGTCCACGAGGGAAACGCCGCTCTCGATGCTTTGCGTGAAGTTGTCTTTCGTCAGTGTAACTGCCATATTGTATCATTCCTCTCCTTGTTATCTTGTATGGAATGGGGGGTACCCGTCATACCGCTAAACTTAACCGCCGACTGCCAGTTGGTTGTCTACTCGCAGTCGCTGCATTCCCGAATCTGTCCAAGCACATCACGAATCGTAATGGCATTGAAATGAGACTCCAGATGCTTCTCGGCTGTGCAGAAAATGCCGAACATCACTTCGTTCATGTTCGACCCGACAACGCAATCCATATCCGGGTTGCCCGAGCACCAGCTTGGCATGAGCGACCCTTGCGCCATAACGCGATAAATATCGCCAAGCGTCACCTTGTCGGGCTCTGCTGTAAGCCTGTACCCGCCGCCCGCGCCTTCGCGCGTCGCAACGTAACCCGACTTGCGCAGCGTGCTCATCACCTTGCGGATTCGGGCGGAATTCGTGTTGACATTGTCAGCCAGCATCTCGCTCGAAGCCATACCGTCAGGCAAATAAGCCAAATAAACCAAACTGTGTACGGCTATCGTAAATTCACTGTTCATTTACTGGTTGCCACCCCGCTTCATACTGTAATCATATCAGTTACAGTTATCCCTGTCAAGCCGGCGGCAACCTATATGGTGCTCTCCGAACGGCCGTAATATGCAGATTTGCCGCAACGCCAATCGCTATACGAACGTGAGCGGATCCGGGCCGAAACGGCGTCCTTTATTAAGCGCATCAATCGCGGCTGCATCTTCTTCGGACAGTTCAAAATCGAACAGCGCCGCGTTCTCTGCAAGACGCGAAGGCGTAACCGTCTTCGGAATCGTCACGACGCCGCGCTGCAGATCCCAGCGGAGAATAATTTGGGCCGGCGACTTGCCGTACTTCGCAGCCAGCTCCTTCAGCAGCGGCAGATCGAGATTACCCTGCATGAGCGAGCTCCACGCCTCGAGCTGAATGCCCTTCTCGCGGCACAACGACCGAAGCGACGGCTGCGTCAGCAGCGGGTGGAACTCGATCTGATTGACCGCCGGAATCACTTCGCACTGAGCGAGCAGCTCGTGAAGCTGCGGCTCCAAGAAGTTGCTGACGCCGATGGCACGAACGCTGCCCTCGCGATACAGCTTCTCCAGCGCCCGGTAAGTATCCACGAATTTGCCCTTCACCGGCCAGTGGACCAGATACAGGTCAATCACATCTAGCCCCAGCTTGCGGCGGCTCGACTCGAACGCCTTAAGCGTCGATTCATAACCCTGATCGTCGTTCCACACCTTCGTCGTGACGAACAGCTCGTCTCGGTTCACGCCGCACTCCCGAATCGCACGGCCTACGCCCTCTTCATTATGGTAGAAGGAGGCGGTGTCGATGCTGCGATAGCCGATCTCGACCGCTGAACGAATCGCATTGACCACTTGCTCCCCATCTTTCGCCTGCCAGACGCCAAGTCCAAGCCAAGGCATGCGAACGCCATTGTTCAATGTTACGGTATCTGCGATATGTTTCGGAATGCTCATCGTGGGATCTCCTCTTCCTTTAGCAGTAGTTCAAAAAGTACGCTTTGATATGTTGTAGTCCTACAATCCAGCCTCACAGCTAGAACAAACTTAGCTGCTCTGCATCCGGCTCCTCCGGCTTCGGCAGCGGCGGCACGGGTTGACCCAGCATCGCCATCAACTGACGCGCATTGTCCGCCGCATCCCCGCCCGAGTTGTTGTTGAAAATAACGATAACCCGCTCCGAGAGCCGCTCCAGCCGTATTAGCCTCTCCGCCCATTCCGCGAGCTCAGCTTCGCTATATCGGTATAAGTAACGGACATCGCGCCAATTCGGCGCACTTCCCGACAGCCAGCCTTCCACGTGCCTGCCGTGAAATCGAACGAGCGTCAGCTTCTCGTCGGTCGCTGCTTCTACAATCGGCACACAGCCCGCTCCGACCTGCGGCTCGTCGCAGACGCTGTGAATCCATTCGTCCCGCCTCATATAATCGAGCGTCCGTTCCGTCATATCCGGTTCGAACCAGCTCCGATGTCTGAACTCGAGCATGCACGGGATGCCTGCCATTCGCGCTCGCGCCTCACGAACGACTCTCACATTGTCGCGCGTGCAATCGAACCACGGCGGGTATTGGAACAACGCCGCTGCCAGCTTGCCGGTCTCGATCATCGGCTGCAGCGATTCACGAAATGCTCGAAACATAACGCCTTCGCTTGGGAAAGGAATACGGCCGCGCGTATGACCGGTCATGCCCTGGTAGGCTTTAACGACGAACTGAAAATCGGCCGGCGTATCGCTCGTCCACTTCGAGAGCGTACGCTGCGGCTGTACAGCATAGAACGTGCTGTCCACCTCAACGGCCGGGAACAGGCTGCTGTAGACGGCCAGCTTGTTCTTCGCAGCGCCAGGTGCGGCATACAGCTTATCATGATCGCCCCAGCCCGCTAGTCCGATCTGGATCATCCTTCGCCTTCCTCCCTCACCGCTGACTCACCGACTTTTTCATGAATGAATTCCTTCCATGAATATACTCGAACCGATTGCGGCCTTTCAAGCTCGCCAAGGAAACTGTGCGGGATTTACATGTCATGTGAGCCCAATTTACCGAATAGAATGAAGCAGAACGTGATCCTACTATTGTCCGAAGGTGGTGCTTTCCCATGGTATGGCTGTGGAGTGCGCTGGTTGTAATCGTTCTGGCAGCTGTTATCGTCCTGGTCTCCGTATCCCGCACACGCTGGACGATTCTTCAGACCGAAAGCGACACACGCATTGATCTCGTTGACCGCTTGTACGCGTACTTGAAGTCACAGGGCATCAAATCCAGGCTTACCGGCGATGACAGAGTTCGCACCCTGCAAGTTCGCAAGCAGGATGAAGAACGCGCACGAGGACTCGCGGAATCGTTTCAATCCAAGACTTAAAGCATCAATGGTTTCCCCCGACCTGCCTGCCGAATGTTTGGCATCTGATCCGATAAGCCCCACCCGCCTACTTCGAGCGGTCGCCTCCTACGGCGACCGCTCTTTTCTTGCAGATGGACAGCCATCGCAGAGCGCCGCTAATAAAATAAGCTCTCCCTGCGGCCTCGTTATCGACACGCTGCAGGAAGAGCTTGTTTATGCTTTATAGAATAAATGCCGGTGATGCTTGTTCTAATGTGCGGCCCCGCCGCTTATTTTCAGTCCGATGACGCCGATGATAATCATGCCGATGAACAACAGCTTGCGCCAATCCTTCGATTCGCCGAACAGGAACATGCCAAGCAGGACGCTGCCCGCAGAGCCGATGCCCGTCCAGATGCCGTACGCCGTGCTGATCGGGATATCCCGCAGCGCCATCGACAAGCAGTAGAAGCTTAGGATACCCGAGATCACAGCGCCGACGGTACCCTTCCACTTGCGGAACCCGTCGGACAGCTTCGTGAACGTTACCCCGCTCACTTCGCCGAGTCCTGACAACAATAAAAACAACCAAGCCATGATTACCGCACCTCCTGACGTTCGGACGCCGCAGCCCCGCTATTGTCGACGCTGTCCGTGATGACGGCTGCGCCTTCATCCGTCTCGGCCTGCCCGACAGCCGGCTTCTTATCGCCCGAGATGACCTTCAAACCAATTATGCCGCATATGAGAATCGTAATGAAAACGAGCTTGCCGATTTCCACCGGCTCGTCAAGAAACAGGATGCCCACTAGCGCCGTACCCGCCGTACCAATGCCTGTGAAAATCGCATACGCCGTACCGATCTCAATGACGCGCATCGCCCTGGCGAACAACGCGAAGCTCGCAATAAGCGCCGCAACCGTCAATACGCTCGGCACGATCCGCGTGAACCCATGCGATTCCTGCAGGCCGAACGCCCATGCGATCTCCAGAAAACCGCCTAATATAAGAAATAACCAAGCCATTGCATTAATCTCCTCTCATGATGCCGTTCCACAGCCACACCCACACCGCCTCAACCCGCTGGCGATGCGTCTTCGCATCGTATAATTTGAATTCCACGAGCAAACCGTCGATCAACGCATATACGACGGCAACCTGCCGGTTCAAATCCACTGGCGGAGCGCCCGCCTCTTCCCCTGCGGCGCGCAGCAGACGATGAAGATCGTCCGTAATCTTGTCCTCATAATCCAATATATGCTGTCGCAGCCGTTCCTCCAGTCCTCGCGGCGGCGCAAGCATCACGCGTTTCAAGAACGCCTGCCCAATCGACATCCCTGCAAAATCCGTATAAAAATCAAACAGCAGCCGCAGACGATCCTTCGCGGACAGCCGATGAATCAACTCCTCGTTCATCTTCGTCGTCCACTTCTCCCGCTCCTCGACGATGACGTCTTCGACAAGCGTCAGAAACAGCTGCTCCTTCGATGTATAGTGCGCATAAATAGACGGCGTCTTGATGCCGACTTCCTTCGCAATATCGGACAGCGATGTTCCTTCAAATCCATATTCGGTAAACAGCTTGAGCGCCGTTTGTTGAATGCGATATGCCGTATCGTTCATCGTATGGACCTCGTTTCGATTTGCCTAACGAACGTTAGTTAGTCGTTTCTGTGGATCATTGTAGCCGAGGGGGACTGGGAAGTCAAGAGGCGGACGAAGGTGTGATGCTGCACGATTATTGTTGCATTGAACGAATATTTTGTTGCTTAGGTTCAAAATTTTTAATTGAAAACCAGAAAAAAGACCCCTAAGCGATCAGCCTTCACAGGCGATCCTTACGGGTCTTTTCTAAGAATAGCGCGGGTTCAAGCCGTGCGTTCAGCACAACTTGAATGCTCAATTAATAGCCGAGCTTGCTCTTCGTTTTCTCGAAGATCTCGTTCGCCATATCGGTGTAACGAGTGCTTCCGTTCGCTTCCGCTTGTTTGACGTAAGTGTCCCACTCTTTGCCGATATCGGCTTGGCCGGTAATGAACTTCAGCGTCATCGTCTTCACGAAATCCATCAGCGGCTTGGAGATCAGGTTCATCTCTTCGCTGTCGTCAGCGGATCCCATGATCGGAGGAGCGACTTTACGCGGTTGGCGCAGCGACAGAATGCGGTCGTTGTAATCTTTCTCGCCATCGGACATCTTCGACAGCTTCAGCTTAGCCGAACCGCCGTAAGCGAATACGCCGCCGCCGAAGCCATAGTCGACGTTCAGTTTCTTCTCCGCCGTTGGGTTCAGACCGTTATACGTAATATCGGCGTTAAGCTTGATGTTGCCTTCTGCATCTTTGGAATACGTCTCGCCTTCAACGCCCCACAGGCTCAGCGTGTGCCCTTCTTCGGAGTACCACAGCCAGTCCACAAAACGCAGCATCTGGATGAACTTCTCTTCGCCCAGATCCTTGAGCGCGTTCTGACTGATCATGACGCCGTTCTCCAGACGCGATGCTTCGATCTGCAGCTGACCTTTAGGACCGCCCGGCTGTACGATCATGTACAGATCCGCGTCAGCCACTTGCATCTTCGCCATCATATCCGCCAGGTTCTGATAGTTTCCGTTGATTACGAACGTGTCGCCTTTGTAGAACTTCGCAAGCGCCGCATCGTCTTCCTGCGTGAACGATTCCGGATCCAGAATGCCTTCTTTATACAGCTTGTTGAAGTACGTCACATAGTTCTTGAAATCTTCCGTCGTATCGGCAAAATTGAACTTCTTCTGGTCTTGGTCGAATACCAAGCCGTTGGACAATCCCCAGCCGCCTGTTACGCCATACTCGACAGCTGCGATGTTAAGCGTCGATTCGCCTTTGAAGCGGTCCGACATCACATACTTAGCGCCCGTGAAATCTTTAACCTTCTTCATCGCCTCGTAGAAATCTTCATACGTCCAGTTGCCTTCGTTCGCTTTGACATCGACGCCAGCTTTCTCGAAGACGTCTTTGCGAATGATGTACGAATAACCGCCGCCCGCTACTTCCCACAGTCCCGGAAGCACGTAATATTTGCCGTCATCCTTCAGCTTCGCCTTCAGATCTTCTTCCATGCCCCATTCCTTCACTTGCTTCTGGTAATTCGGCATGTACTGGACATAGTCGCTGATCGGAACGATCTGTCCGCCGGCAACGAATGGACTCTCGTCGTATGTCTTAGGAATGATGTAAGGAGCGTCGCCGCTGTTCACGAGCAGCGTCTTCTGGTTCTCGTACTCCGTTCTCGCCGTGACCGTCAGATCGAAGGATACGTTCGTTTTCTCCTTGATCGCGCTCCACAGTCTCCAGTCTTCCTTGTACGGATAACCTTCGTTATCGCTGAACATCATGGAGTAGCTCACCGGCTCGTCAGAGTGGAACGTTTGATCTTCGCCGAATGTGTAACCGAGCGCTTTCGTTTCTGTGCTGCCAGCCGTTTCTGTCGCACTTGTTTTCTCTGTAGCGCTAGACTCCCCGTTCTTGTCGCTGTCGTTGTCACTGCCGCATGCTGCGAGACCGAGAACCATCGACGCTGCAAGCGCTACGCCAGTTGCCTTCATAAATCTGTTCATACTACGCCTCCTCAACCCATCATCGTTTTTATGAATGATAGAAATGACTGCAGTAAGCTGCGGTCTTTCTGTGAAACCAAAGCGTTGAAAGTTGGTTCGTTACCCTTTGACGGAACCGATCAGCATACCCTGCACGAAATATTTCTGCACGAACGGGTAGATACAGATAATCGGCAATGAAGTTAAGATCATGGCTGTCGATTTGATCGTTGCAGCAATCTGCGTGGCAGCCGAGTCGGACGAGCTGAATTCGTTCGTGCCGATCGCGCTGTCGACGATTTGCCGCAAGTAGAGGGCAACCGGCCAATGGTCCTTCGTCTGCAAATAGAGCGAGGCTTGGAACCAATCGTTCCAGATTGCGACCATGCTGAACAACACCATCGTCGCTAGAATCGGCTTGGAGAGCGGCAGCGTGATTCTTGCGAAAATGCCGTACGTGCCTAGGCCATCCACTCTCGCGGCTTCGTCGACTTCATTCGGTAAACCGGCGAAGAACGTCTTCACTAAGATGACATTGAATGCGCTGATCGCGCCGGGAATGATGATCGCCCAGATCGTATCCCGCATATGCATCATCTGTGCGACAAGCACGTAGTTCGGAATCAAACCGCCCCCGAAGTACATCGTGAACAGGACGAACGGGATGAAGAACTTGTTCAAGCGAAGCTTCTCCTTCGACAACGGATAAGCCAGCATAGCCGTCAAAGATACGGAGATAAGAGTGCCGAGCACGGCGTATAGGATCGTGTTGCTGTAATATTTGTAAAACTCCGGTTTCTGCAAAAGGAGCTTATACGTATTCGCCGTGAAGTCGACCGGAAATAAGGTGACCTTCCCTGCGTAAATGGCAGCCTCCGAACTGAAGGACTGCGCGACCAAATAAACGAAAGGGTAGAGCGTAAAGACGACTACGAACAACATGACCAACGCGTTAAGCCCTTGGAATGTACGATATGAGGCTGAAACCTTCATGCAGGATACTCCCTTCTACCACAAGCTTGTCTTGGTCGTCTTCTTAGAAACGAAGTTCGCCAAGCTCACCAGAATCAAACCGATTACGCCATCGAACAAGCCAACCGCGGTAGCAAAGCTGAAGTTGCCGCCGATGCCTTCTTTGCCGCCGATACCCATCCGGTACACGTAAGTCGAAATAACGTCTGCCGTCTCGTACGTAAGCGGATTATAGAGAAGCAGCACTTTCTCGAAGTTGGAACCCATGATGCCGCCGATATCGAGAATCAGAAGCGTCATGATGGTAGGCAAGATGCCTGGGATTGTAACATGCCATGCCTTGCGGAACCGGCTGGCGCCATCTATGCTGGCTGCTTCGTACAATTCGGTATTGATGCTTGTCATTGCCGCAAGATACAGAATCGTACCCCAGCCTAGTCCCTGCCAGATACCGGACGTGATGTAGATCGTCGGGAACCATTCGGGCAGCGAGATGAATTGTATCGTCTCCATCCCAAGGTGACTCAGCAGCGTATTGATAGGACCCTTCTCGGAGACGATTTCTTTGATCATCCCTGCCACGATGACCATCGATATAAAGTGCGGCAGATAGGACACGGTCTGAACAAGCTTCTTCACTCGCATATTCCGCAGCTCATTGAGCAGCAGTGCGAATATCAAGGTGATCGGGAAGCGGAAGGCCAAGTACGTGACGCTGAGGAAAATGTTATTGTAGAACGCCCGCCAGAAAGTCGGGTCCTTCAAGAACATATGGAAGTAGCGCAGGCCTACCCACTCGGTACCGAAGATGTTCGGACCGCCCCGATACTTACGGAAAGCGATTACATTTCCAAGCATGGGCAAGTACTTGAAGATAACGAAGTACGCGATCGGAATGAGGAGAAATGAGTACAGCTTCCACTCTTTGCGGACATGCCCTACAAGAGAAGGCTTCAACATTACATGTTTCGCATTCGACATACATCCACCACTTTCATGATTGAATTAACCCGAATTCGTTCGACCAATGTACACGCGTACATTCCGAGTGTTATGGACATGAATAATTAAAGATGTGCGGGGAGCGTCATGAACCCCATGTATAATAATTAAATATTGAAAACGGGAATAATAGATACGCATTTGGGTTTGTATCCGCTGTCATTGCTGCTGCTGATTAGTATTCTATAGAACGAACCGTTTATTTTACATAGAGGAAAACAAGATCCGTTTGTAATTATTAAACATCTTTACGGCGTAGTCTTGAACGGAATCACGATCATGTTATGATGGTTGTCCAGCCCATCTGTTCCGTAGATAGGCAGCCATTCGAAGTATTGTGGAGTGATAGATGCGATGGAGTTCAGTCCGTTCGAGTCGATAAACCCCGAAGTGTTCCTGTTCGTGGATCGCCGCTGTTTTCCTGATTGGGAAATTATCCGCAAGAAAATCGATTTCTACGATTTGACGTTCGTCGTGGGAGGCAAGGCCAACTACTATGTGGACGGCGAGAAAATTACGGTGGAAGCGGGGGATATGCTGTTCATTCAATCCGGAAGCGAGCGAGAGGCTCATACATTCAAGGACGATCCGATGCATTCGTATGCGTTTAACTTTCTGCTGACGATGCCTGAAGACGGGCTCCGTTTTCCGTTCGCGACCGTTACCAAAAATCAAATGACGGATGAAATACTGAAATACCTTCTCGAATTCAATCGGGTATGGAGCGGCATGCAGCCCGGCTATCGAATAGCTGCCAAGGGAATTCTGCTTCTTCTGCTCCATCGGCTGCTGTCGAACGCTCTCCAGCATTCACCGGTCTCCAATGCCGATGTTCGAATAAACAAAGTAAAAGAGCACATTATCGACCATTTCCCGGACGAGCTGGATATGGCGAGTTTATCGAAGGTAGTCAATCTGCACCCCGTCTATCTGGGCAAGCTATTCAAATCCAGCACCGGCTACAGCATCCGTCATTTCATCAATCTCATTCGCGTGAACAATGCCGAAATGATGCTGTCGGGCGGCGGCTTCTCCGTCTCCGATGCAGCGCAGCGCTGCGGCTACAATGACATCAGCTATTTCAGCAACGTATTCCGGGCGATTAAGGGGTATCCGCCTTCCAAGGCAGGCATGTATCGGGGCGTACGAATCGGAGAGTCGAGCGCATTGATCGATTCCGATGCGGATGCGGATGATTGACGTTGATCGGTGCCATTGAGGACTCGATAACTTATAAGCTCTTATGTGTTAACAAAAAGCCTGCTGCATCGCAATTCGCGAGTGCCGCAGGCTTATCTGTTGTCGTTATACGACCGTTCCTTTAGAGCATTCGCCAGAGACGTTGGCCGCCTCTACGGCAGCCGCTTGATCTGCGGAAAGACCGCTGAATACCGCTGTATCCGAGAGCTTCGACAGTCCGACAAGCGCGACCGCCGAGGACAGGATCCCGCCGCTTCTTGGCGGAGCCGTTTCCGCTGCGGCATCCTTGCTGACAGCGCGCAGCTTCTTAACAGCTGCTGAAGGGGCAGCTGCGCTAAGGTGATCGCGGCCTGCCTGCTCTCTGGATATCGCCGCAGTCACTCTTGAAGCAAGAGCAGCGGCATCGTAGTAGCGCGACAGCGCGACAACCATGCTGCCCATCCGCTCTTCCTCGGGGAACAGCACTCGCGTTACCCCTTCCTCCCGCACCGCTTCGGCTGTCACTTTGCCTACCGCAACAGCGAGCACGCTGCCTTCGAAGGCACGCAGCACCTGTTCGCGAACACCTGCGGCCGCCGCTTCGCTCATCAAGCTTCGAACTTGCACGGTGCTGGTGAAAGCAACGGCGTCTACTTGCTCTGCGATAATCTCGCCGATAAGCAGTGCAATCGCATCGCCCTCCGGCAGGATGTGACGGTAAGGCAGAATTTCCTCGCAGATCGCTCCCCTTGCTTCCAGCACAGCATTCAGCTTAGGCGCAGGGTCGCCATACAACTGCAGTCCGACTCGTTTGCCCGCTAGATTGTACGCATTCAGCAGCTGCAGAAGCCCCGCCGTCGTCCCATCCTCGTCGCGCACTTCCGGCGTCAGCCCTACCTTGCGCAGCACGTTGACGGTCTTGTAACCCCGCGCCGCGATATGCACGCCGCGCAGCGTCTCAATGAAGCGGTCCAGCTGCCCCAGCTTCTCGGCCGTTGCAAGCAGCGCCTCGGTTCCAACGCCAGTCGTCAGCACGAGCCAATCTACAGGTTTCTCGATCAATGATTGCAGCTGCTCAGCAAATTGCGAGTCATCAAGGAACACGGTTCCCTGTGCCGGACGGATGACCGCCGTTCCGCCGAACTTGCCGATCATGCGCGCCATTTCGTCTGCTTTGCGCGGTCCCGTCACTGCGATTGTTTTGCCTTCCAGTCGCATTCCTACCAGCTCCTCTTAACGTTTCCGGAGGAAACGCAGTAGTTGTTGCTTGCGAGTATAGTTCTTACAGAACCATGAAACGTATGCTTCCGATGTATGTTTCCTAACGGAAACGTTGAGCGTATGCTTTCGAAGCACGTTTCCGTTAGGAAACGTTAAGCGTATGCTTCCGATGTACGTTTCTTACAGAAACGTTTTAAGAAACCTTAGACTTCACGCCGTCGAGATGGAGCAGCACATTGCCGCTTCCGTCTACGCTAATCTCGAACGTGCGGACACAGCCCTCGTCCGGGTCCTGCACGATGCCATTGGTCAAGTTGATCTTCCAGTCATGAAGCGGACAGTAGACATGACCGTCGCATACCATCCCTTCGGACAGCTTCCCCTGCTTATGCGGGCAGCTGTTCTCGACCGCCTTCACGGTGCCGTCGCTCAGCTTGAACAGCGCAAGCTCCAGCTCTCCCATTCGAAACACCTTACCCCGGCGCTCCGGAAACTCTGTAATATGTCCGATCAAATATTGCTCCATGCCGCTCTCTCCTCTCGAATCGCTCTCTCTCTATACTAAGCCGGGCTATTCCCTAGATCGGCCGCTCCGTTGTTCGTTACCGTTGCTGCAGCTTCTGCATGAACCGGTGCCGTCAATGCATCGAAAGCGCTGCGAAGCTCGTCATTCTCGATGATTTGTTTCCATGGGTCTTGCGTCAGACCGAGCGTATGATCGATCCGCGAGTTCAGCGCATCACGGTCTTCCTTCTTCTCCAGCGCTTTCTTGATCGCATCCAGACCAACGCGCGCCGCCCACTCGCTCGTGCGCTCCAGGTAGGTCGCATCCTCACGGTAGTACTGCAGGTATGCACCCGTCCATTCCAGCACTTCTTCTTCGGTCTTCACTTTGACGAGAAGCTCCGCTGCGCGGACCTTCGTACCGCCGTTGCCGCCGACATAGATCTCCCAGCCGCCGTCGATCGCGATAACGCCAAGGTCCTTGATCGTCGATTCCGCGCAGTTCCGCGGGCAGCCCGACACGGCCAGCTTCACTTTATGCGGCGTATTGAGACGCTCGAATTTCTTCTCCATATCGATGCCCATTTGGATCGAATCCTGCGTGCCGAAGCGGCAGAACGTCTTGCCGACGCACGTCTTAACGGTACGAAGCGTCTTGCCGTAAGCGTAGCCCGACGGCATGTCGAGATCCTTCCACATCTTCGGAAGATCCTCTTTCTTCACGCCGAGCAGGTCGATCCGCTGACCGCCGGTAATCTTCACAAGCGGCACTTCGTATTTCTCCGCTACTTCCGCAATCCGCTTCAGATCCTCCGGCGTCGTAACGCCGCCGTAGATACGAGGCACAACGGAGTATGTGCCGTCCTTCTGAATGTTCGCGTGGTTCCGTTCGTTGACGAAACGCGATTCCAGCTCATCTTCATGCTCCGCCGGCCATACCATGCCGAGGTAGTAGTTGAGCGCTGGACGGCATTTGGAGCAGCCCTCCGGATTTTTCCACTCGAGCACTGCCATTACTTCACGGGAGGTCGTCAAGCGCATCCCTTTGATCGCTTCTACAACTTCATCGCGCGAGTGTGTCGTACAGCTGCAGATGCCTTCCTTCACGGCCGTGACATTATCCGCACCAACCGTCGCCAGCAGGATCGCTTCAACCAGCGGCTTACAGCCGCCGCAGGAGCCAGACGCCTTCGTGCACGCCTTGATCTCGCCGACGCTTACGCAGCCTTTTTCCGTAATGGCTTCAACGATCGTATCCTTCGTTACCCCATTACAGCCGCAGACGATTTCGTCGCCGCTCATCGCTTTCACTTGATCATCGGGACCGCTCGCTTTACCGCCGCCGCCACCCGAGCCGAACAATACTTCCTTCTCGCGGCCCGCGAAGCTCTCGCCTTTGCGTATATAAGAGAACAGCTTGGAGCCTTCCGACGTATCGCCGAACAGTACAGCACCAGAAATCTTGCCGTCCTTGAACACAACCTTCTTATAAATTCCGTCCAGATCGTCTTGCACTCGCAGCGCTCTCGTATCCGGTCCGTCGGAGAAGTCGCCTGCGGAGAATACGTTGACGCCGGAGATCTTCAGCTTCGTCGACAGAACCGAACCCTGATAACCATCCGCTTCAATACCCGCAAGCTTCTTCGCCAATACGGCGCCTTGCTCATAGAGCGGAGCGACGAGTCCGTATACGATACCGCGATGCTCGGCGCATTCGCCGACTGCATACACGTTCGGGATATTCGTCTGCATATAATCATCTACGACGATGCCGCGGTTAACCGTAATGCCCGCGTCCTTCGCAAGTAGCGAGTTCGCCTTAATGCCGACTGCCATGACGATCAGATCCGCCTCGACGGATGTGCCGTCCTTGAAGGTGAGTCCTTCGACGCGGTCGCCGCCGATGATCGTGTCGGAGTTCTTCGCGAGCAGGAACTTCATCCCTTGACGCTCCAGCTCCGCCTGCAGCAACTTCGCCGCCGTCTCATCCAGCTGACGCTCCATGAGGTAGTGGTGAATATGGACAACGTGAACTTCCATGTTCAGATTGACCAAGCCGCGAGCCGCTTCAAGTCCGAGCAGACCGCCGCCGATAACGACTGCCTTCTTATATTGCTGCGATGCGGAGAGCATCGTCTCACAGTCTTTAATGTCGCGGAAGGCGATAACGCCTTCTTTGTCTGCGCCTGGCAGCGGCAGCATGAATGGCAGCGAGCCCGTCGCGAACACCAGCTCGTCATATTCCAATTGAAGTCCGAGATTCGTCGTTACCGTCCGCGCTTCCGTATCCACTGCCGTCACCGTCTGTCCGGCATGCAGCTGAATATTGTTCTCTTTATACCATTCCCAGCTGTTCAATACGATATCTTCCATCGTCGCTTCACCGGCCAGCACTGAGGAAAGCATAATCCGGTTGTAGTTCGGATGAGGTTCCGATCCAATAATCGTAATGTCGTACCGATGAGGGTTCAGCTTAAGCAGCTGCTCTACAAACGATACGCCAGCCATGCCGTTGCCGATCATTACTAGTTTCTTCATCGTCTCTCCTCCTGTCGAAGCCCATTTCTCTTTATATTCGCACGTTACTGGCAGCCGCCGTCTCCTTAGATTGCATGTTCAAAATTTCAGAAGACGACTTTTTGAACTACATCTTAGAGACATAAAAAGCCTATCCCTCCCGCAGACCATGCTTGATTACGCATGCCGTACGAGTGAGATAGGCTCCATTGCCATCGTTTGCGGCACGCCATTGTGCCGACTTCTATTGGACTTAATAGCCTCAGTATACCGAGCTCATGAATTGATGTCAACTAACCTTACACAAAAATATCAATCATCTCTTAAAATTCCCTTTATATAGAGAATCAGTACTTTTAGCCGTCGACAGCTTTCAGGCTCTATGTTATATTTTATAACAATTGATTTGCCAGAAATCGGAGGGATGAGTCATCGATATGAAAACGATTCTGCTCATTGAAGATGACGAGATGAGTGGATTACGAGATCGGCTCCAAGATTGCTGCCGAACGATCCATCGTGCGCGTTCAGAGCAGGAGGCGTGCGGCCTCATTGCAGTCGTCGACGGTGTCGTTATAGCCGTTCCATATGTACGGCTGCATCATTGGCAGGCGGCGCTCACCGCAATGCGGCGCGTCCCGCTGTTATGGCACTGTACGGAACAGAAGCTGCCAGCTCAGATGGACTGGGGTTTCGCATTAGATGGTGTACTGTTTCCTTCCATGACTGCGTCAGAGTTGAAACATGCGGTCATGTGGGGTGCTCGCATCCACCAGCAACGCAGGCGCTGGAGCGAGGAACGCGAGCAGCTGATGCAGCGGATTGAGGAGCGCAAGTGGATCGATCAAGCCAAAGCTGTTCTATGTGAGATTCGTGGCATAAGCGAAAGCGAGGCTTACGATTTTCTACGCAAGCAGGCGATGAATGAACGGAAACGAATGGGCGATGTCGCCGCTTCGATCGTAAAGGTGTATCAGCTTATTCACGGCTGATGCGGGTTTTCATGCAGAAAGACAGCATTTCCATATCGATTTCCAGCATTCAAATTTGTTTGTGTAAGGTATATTGACATGCAAATAACATGTCGCATATAATCCAATTACATTCACAATGCGGTGAATCGATACCGGCCGGTACAATGCTGTACCTGTCGTGGGCAATGGGGCCAAATTGCAAACCTTCCTTATGGGAGGGGAGCGATTTGGCCCCTTTTTGGCATAGACGCCATGAGGAAAGCGTGTTTCAAGGAGTACGGAGAGAACGAACGGTTCAAGAGAGAGAAACACAACAGAGAAAGAACAGAGAAAGAAAAAAGAGAGAAAGCTTGGTCACATGGAGAGGAGAATGGTTCAATGGCAGGAAAAGGTTTCTTGAAAAGCGGTCATACCCCATCGTTGTTTAGCGCTTTCGCTTACTTCGACATTAGCTTCATGGTCTGGAGCATGCTCGGACCGCTCGCAGTTGTCATTATGAACGACTACCCGATGGACGCAGCGCAGAAGGCGAATCTCGTCGCGCTTCCTGTACTCGGCGGCTCCATCCTTCGGCTCGTATTCGGCTTCTTGACCGATTATATCGGACCGAAGCGGACGGGACAGCTCGGCATGTTAATCACGATCGTCCCGCTCGTGCTTGGCTGGCAGTTCGTTGACTCGCTTGATTCCTTATACATCGTCGCCCTGCTGCTCGGATTCGCTGGCGCATCGTTCGCCGCGGCGCTTCCGCTCGCAAGCCGCTGGTATCCGCCGCAGTATCAAGGTCTGGCAATGGGCATCGCCGGGGCCGGCAACAGCGGTACCGTATTCTCCACGTTGTTCGCTAACCGGATCGCCACACACTATGATTCGTGGCATGTCGTGTTCGGTCTGGCGATCATCCCGATCGCGCTCGTGTTCATCATTTTCACCATCTTTGCTAAGGATAGCCCTAATCAGCCTGCACCGAAGAAGCTGGCGGACTATGCGAAGGTGCTGAAGCTTCGCGATACTTGGTTGTTCTGTCTGCTGTACGGCGTTACGTTCGGCGGCTTCGTCGGCATGGCGAACTATTTAACGATTTTCTTCAATACACAATATGAACTGAGTGCAGTAAGAGCCGCGGACTTCGCTACGTTGTGCGTAATCGCCGGCAGCTTCTTCCGTCCGGTAGGCGGCTGGTTGTCCGACCGCATTGGAGGCATCAACATGCTGCTCGGCCTGTACGGCGTCGTCGCGATTATGCTTGCCTGCATCTCCACTCTGCCGCCTTTCGGACTCATCGTCGTCCTGCTCTTCATTATGATGATGTCGCTTGGCATGGGCAACGGCGCCGTGTTCCAGCTTGTCCCGCAGCGGTTCCGTGACGAGATCGGTCTTATTACCGGCATCGTCGGCGCAGCAGGCGGACTTGGCGGCTACTTCCTGCCTAAGATTCTCGGCAACATTAAGCAAGCTACTGGTTCGTATTCGACAGGCTTCCTAATCATCTGCGGCATCTCGCTGCTCTGCGTGTTCACGATTCTGATCGTTCAAGGCAGCTGGAAGCGCACCTGGATCGGCACAGGCGGCAAAGCGCGTGCGGATCAAGGCGCAATCGTATCCTCTTAATGAACAGATAGAACGGAAGAGATAAACCGGAAACCGTGTTCCACCAATCTCATCGCGAAAGGAAGCTGATTCAATATGAATAAGCATGAACGTCGGTATGCAACGAATGAAGGAGAGTCCTTCGCCGCAAGCTCTAACGCCTCATCCTATGAGGACTCGCCTTGGGAAATGGCTGACTTCGGAGATTGGCTGGATTCTGCGGATTTGTTCGAGATGTTTGAGTAGAGCTGAGTTTTATGTTGCTTAATGTTTACAGATACAACTTCTCAGCCGAATGTTCTTACGATCGCTGTTGTGTCCAGATTGTTCTGATTATGTAAGATCAGAAAAGGAAACAATCCGGACACAAAGGCGAACGCTTGAAGCTTTCCGGAGGAAAGCAGCATCGTAAGCATCCACTGCTTCTTCAGAATCATTCGTCTGCTCCGTTGCTCGTTTCACATTAGCAAAAACTAAAATCTCAGTTCTACTAATTAGGTTGGATGGATAAAGAAAGGTTGAGCCGCATATGGGCTCAACCTTTTTCGTTGTGCTGCAGCTGCTGCATGAAGTCTCGCAGCGCTTCGCGCCAGTGGCGCATCGGCGGGAGACCATTGGCGCGGAGGGCGCTGTGGTCGAGCACCGAATACGCGGGGCGCGGCGCAGGACGCGGGAATTCCGCCGTCGTGCAAGGCACCGCTTGAGCCGCGAGGCCGCCCTCCTCGAAGATCGCGGCGGCGAATTCATACCATGAGCAGCTGCCGCTGTTCGTTGCATGGTAGATGCCGTAAGCTTCGGTCGTCACGAGCGTCAGCAGCATCTGCGCCAGATCCGCCGTGTAGGTCGGCGAACCAAGCTGATCGCTGACGACCTTCAAGGTACCGCCCGCTTCGCCGAGCCGAAGCATCGTCCGCACGAAGTTCGCCCCATGCGCTCCGTATACCCAAGCTGTCCGCACGACAAAGTATCGATCATGCAGCGATTGAACAAGCTGCTCGCCGGCCAGCTTCGACTTGCCGTACACCGTCAGCGGATTCGTCCTATCATACTCGTTGTAAGGCGTAGTTGAGCGGCCGTCGAAGACGTAGTCGGTGCTGACGAAGGCCAGCTTAGCCCCTGCTTCGCGCGCTGCGATCGCGATGTTGCGAGAGCCAGCGGCATTGACTTGGTAAGCAGCGTCGGAGTCCGTCTCCGCACGGTCGACTGCGGTATAAGCGGCGCAGTGAATGACTGCGTCCGGCTTTATCCGTTCGAGCGCTGCGCGGCACTGCGCGAGGTCGGTAATGTCCAGCTCGGCGCGGCCGAAGCCGAACAGCTCATAAGCTGGATCGCTTCGCAGCATAAGCTCGCGGCCCAGTTGGCCGTTCGCGCCGGTTACGACGATGCGCAGCGGAGCTATTTTGCCAACCGTTGGTGTCGCGACCTCGGCTGCTGGAGATTCGCTCGGCTCGATCGTCATGGCTTATCGCCGTCGTTGCTGCCATAACGGATATCGTAGTAAGCGCGGTAGCTGCCGCTTCGCACGTCGTCCATCCATTGCCTATTCGCTTGGTACCACCGAATCGTCTCCCGTATGCCGCTCTCGTAGTCGTGCTTCGGCGTCCAGCCGAGCTCGTTACGGATTTTGTCGGCGTCAATCGCATATCTGCGGTCGTGCCCCAGCCGATCCTCGACATACGTAATGAGCGACTCCGGTTTGCCCAGCTCCGCCAGTATCGTACGTACGACCTGCAGATTCGTCCGCTCATTACGTCCGCCGATGTTGTACACCTCTCCGCTCTTGCCGCCGCGCAGCACCAGGTCGATCGCACTGCAATGATCTTCGACATACAGCCAGTCGCGCACGTTCAGCCCATCGCCATAAACCGGAAGCGGCTTGTCATCCATCGCCTGCTGCAGCATCAGCGGAATGAGCTTCTCCGGGAATTGATAAGGCCCGTAGTTGTTCGAGCATCGCGTGATGTTGACCGGCAGCCCATAGGTCTCGTGATAAGCACGCACAAGCAGGTCCGAGCCCGCTTTGCTAGCCGAATAAGGGCTGTTCGGTGCCAGCGGCGTCGTCTCCGTGAACAACCCTTCCGCACCAAGTGTGCCGTACACCTCATCGGTCGATACATGCACGAACTTACCTACTTCATATTGTCTAGCGAGGTCCAATAGCGTCTGCGTACCGAGAACGTTCGTCCGTACGAACACATCCGGCCGCTCGATGCTTCGATCAACATGCGATTCCGCCGCAAAATGCACAACCGCGTCCAGCCCTTCCTCAAACAAAGGCTCCAGTGACTGGCGATTGGAGATATCCGCCCGCACGAACCGATAGCGTTCGGATTGGTCTACGGCCTGCAGGTTGTACAGATTGCCCGCGTAGGTCAGCAGGTCGACATTGATGATCGACACGTCGTCATAACGGCCAAGCATATAATGAATATAATTGCTTCCGATAAACCCGGCTCCGCCGGTCACAAGCAGCTTCATTCGTTTCATCCTTCATAGTCAAAATTGTTGTCCGCGTCCGCCAGCAGCGGATGCCGGCCATCCTTATCCGACAGCACAGGAGCGTTCGTCGGCCAATCAATGGCAAGCGCAGGGTCATTCCATGCGATGCCTCGGTCATGCGCCTGCGAGTAATATTGATCCACCTTATATTGTACCTCGCAGTCTTGAACAAGCGTACAGAAACCATGCGCGAAGCCGCGCGGCACGAGCAGCTGTCTTTTGTTATCCGCCGATAAAATGAATCCTTCCCACTTGCCATAAGTCGGAGAACCGCGCCGAATATCGACAATGACGTCATAGATCGCACCCTTCGTCACACGCACCAGCTTCGTCTGCGCCTGCGGATTCAGCTGATAGTGAAGCCCACGCAGCACGCCTGCCTCCCGCGACAAAGAATGATTGTCCTGCACGAATCGATAGGCCAAGCCGCGTTCATCCCACAGCCGTTCCTGATAGCTCTCCATGAAGAAGCCTCGATGATCGCCGAATACAGCCGGCTCGATCAGCTTCGCCCCCGACAGCCCCGTTGGTCGGATATTCAATGTATCGTTCACCGCCCGATTCCTTATTAGAGGTAGTTCAAAAAGTCGTCTTTTGATCACGAAGCGAATCCAGAAGCCTGTTCGGCATCGAAGCTTGCGTTCACCTTCGAAGTCCGGTACTCATGTAGGTGTTGCCTACACTCCGTTCCTCCTTCTTCAGGTTCTCGCAATCTTCTCGGTGCTGAAAACCCGACTTTTTGAACACTAACTATATTGCAGCCGGACACCTCGAAGAAACACGCACCGTGCTCCCGGCCCGTCGTCGTCCTTCTACAGCATATGTTGGCAGGCGCGAAGAATTATAGGCGAATTTGACGGTTGATATATGGAAAATCGATAATTTCAGGATTGAAACGACAACAAAGTATGATACAATATGTATCATACAGTCTAAAAAAATAGGAGGTTATGTCATGTCCTTTCCTTTGCACCATGCTATGGCCGTCATGTGCCAGCTGGTGCTCTCATCGATTCTTATGCCTGTAATCGTTTACTTGTGTGCCCCCGTCATGATGACGGGCTCGTTATCGACCATCTCGGCCTCGGTTATCGCTGTTTATGCATCGCTGCTTATCCTATCCCACGCCATCGGCATTCGCGTCATGAAACGCAATGCGCACGCGCTCGCGATGATTATCCCTACTGTGCTAGTTGCCGATGCCGCCGCTATGCTGGTCGGTATGAACTGGTATGGTACGACGGTCATCGACCTGCTTATCCGAATGTAACGCCCGCTTCTCGCTGACACCAACCGACGCTCCACGTCTTATTTTTGATTACGCTCCAGATCACGATCTACCATCATCTCGATCAACTGCTTGAAATCCACTTCCCGCTTCCATCCAAGCTTACTTCCTGCTTTCGAGCTATCGCCTAACAGCAAATCCACCTCAGCCGGACGTACGAATGCCGGATCAATCACGACATATTGCCGGTAATCCAAGCCTACATAACCGAATGCGACTTCCAACAACTCTCGAACCGAGTGCGTTTCTCCCGTTGCAATAACATAATCGTCCGGTTCATCCTGCTGCAGCATAAGCCACATCGCCTTCACGTAGTCACCTGCATAACCCCAGTCGCGAAGCGCATCCAGATTGCCCATTCGCAGCTCATGATCCAGCCCAAGCTTAATGCGTGCAGCCGCATTCGTAACTTTGCGCGTCACGAATTCCAAGCCCCGACGCGGCGATTCATGGTTGAACAGAATGCCCGAGCATGCGTACATATTGAAGCTTTCCCGATAATTGACCGTAATCCAATGACCGTACACTTTGGCCACCCCATACGGGCTTCTCGGATAAAATGGTGTCGTTTCCTTTTGCGGCGTCTCGACGACCTTACCGAACATTTCGCTGCTTGATGCCTGATAGAAGCGTGCCGTCGGCTTAACAATCCGTACCGCCTCTAGCATATTCGCAACGGCCAGCGCCGTAATCTGCCCCGTCGCAATCGGCTGCGGCCACGACGCCGCGACGAACGACTGCGCCGCCAGATTGTACACCTCATCCGGGTCTGACACCCGCACCGCTTCAATAAGCGACGACAGATCGGTCAGATCCCCGGACACCCAGTGGACCCGATCTTGAATCGCTGCCACATTCTCGTAATTCGGAGTGCTCGTTCTGCGTCTCAACCCATAGACCTCATAGCCCTTCTCCAGCAGCAGCTCCGCCAAATACGAGCCATCCTGCCCCGTGATGCCTGTAATGAGTGCGCGTTTCATATGTTCTTCCCTTCTGGTTGCTATATCTTTCGTTGCTGTACATAACGAATGACTGGGGAGCATATAAGCAAAGCATGCATCTTACACTACTTTATGCTCGGCAACCAAGATGAACACGGCTATATGATGTCTATTATTTGGTGGGGGGGATTTGAAAGAAAGGGAATTTATGATACAATTCGTATCATAAAGAGCAGAAAAAGAGGGGGGGACTTCACGATGTACGCACTTAAACTGAAGCGTCAATCCGTGGTAATACTCAGTCAACTCCTATTGTCATCGCTTCTGCTGCCTGTACTCATTTACTTAATCAGCAATCTCATCTTACGAGGTAACGCTATTTCACCAGTTTCCACGGTTATATTATCGTTCTACGCTACCCTGCTGGCGGCATCACATGTCGCGGGAATGAAAATGATGTCTCGCCATCCGTTATCATTCACCATCTTCATACTGGCTAGCATCGCCGCCGATGGGGCAGTTATGCTAGCCGGTATGAACGTATATGGTACTCAGATCGTAGATTTTCTATTTAAGCTATAGGTAATAAGAAAACCGCAGCAAGTCAAGTCGAGTTACTTCATCATAGCCGCAAGTGTTTGACGGCCTGCAGCAATCTCCGAATCAAATCGATTACGATACTCTTGAATGATAGCTGTGCTATAGCCGTTTGCTGTCAATTTGGCCTCAGTGTCTGAAAGAATAGCATTAAACTGTGACGTGATGTCGGATAGGTAAGCTTCACCTTGCGCATAGATTGTTTGCTTCGCAGCCTTGTCCGTCGCACTTAGATATTGTTGAGCTAAGCTTAGGAAGCTTGATTTGGCTGAATTATAGAGTGACTCCAGCTTCGAATCCGCTTCAGATTTGATCTGCTCATACGTCGGTTTGTTTACCACTCCACTTCCGCCTGCAGATCCTGCACCTGTACCATTACCGGACGACGTACCGTTATTCGTACCTTGTTCTCCACCAGTTGATCCGTCCGACTTCCCGCCATCGTCACCGTTCGACTGTTGTTCCTCGCGGTACGACTTCGATTCGCCCGAAATACGATGGTTCGCCGAGTCCCACTTAATTTGAGTTCCGATGCTCTCGCTCATGAATCGAACCGGTACATAGATTGAATTGTTAACAATGAAAGCCGATTGTCCTGCTGGCAGATTGCGTGCAACACCATCAAAGACAAATGCAGCACTAATCGGCGATGCTGTAACCGTCGTTCCGCCTACCGAGGATTGTTTCCCTTTCTCCCCTGCAGCGTTCATCAAATACTCGCGAAGGACGGTAAGCTCATTAGCAGACGGTTCCGTTACGGTCACTTTCTTCGTTGCGCTATCCCACACTACCTTCTTCTGAAGCGCATATGAGATAAAGCGAACCGGCACATAGGACGTGCCTTGATTCACAAATATAAACTGCCCATCCGGTAGGTTCACGGTCTTGCCGTCGAATACGAGCTCAAACGCAGACGTTTGCACTTTCACTGGTTTACTCGTTGTTGTTTGCGCATTCGCGACTGATGGGAGCATTAGCGCAAGTGCGATAATCGCTACCCAAATAGATTTTAATTTTGTACCCAACGTTTATCCCTACTTTCCGTTCATCTGTTTCATAATTGCAGAAATGCCGGCGGAACGAGCAGCAACTTTCGCCTTATCATATTCCGATTTCCAGTTAGGCATCGAAGTCGCCGGAATACCGGCCGCCTTATAGTCAGCCTTCGCCTGAGCTTGAAGCTGGCTGAACTGACTGTCACACGTGGCTTCTGCATCCGCAAGCTGACCAAGGAACTTTGCCTGCAGCTTGCTGAGCGACGCTTTCGGATCCGCGTCCAGGTCTGCCAGTATAGCATTCAGCAGTGTATTGCTCTTAGCCGTACAGGTTGACTTGAGAGATGCAAGCTTTTGGTCGTACTTGGCGTTGATTTCGGTTTTCTTCTCAGTCGCCTTCGCATCTAATTGCTCTGCATCCCCAGATGTATCTGTACCCTTATCTGGAACCATCACACTATCTTTACCGGTATTGTTATTTCCTTCTTTTCCCTCAATGGCAGCATCTTTATTTGTTGTTGTGCCCACTGCTTTATTCTTCTTCAATTCATCCCATTTACGATCATATTCCTTGATTTTCTCAGGATCTCTCTCGCCTACCCATTCAATCGGAAAATCAGAATCAAGTATTCTCAGCGTCTTCCCATATTTGCTCGTTATTGATCGCAGCAACTCAATTTCTTCAGGCTTCAACTTCTCTAACAGCAAATCACGAATACGCTGCTTCTCTTCCGTAGTCAGATCATACGCAGCAGTCCCTTGGAGATATTTAATCTCTCGTAGACTCAGCCCCGAGTTCAACAATATTGACGCAACATCTAATGCATCCTGTCCCTCGATATCCTTACCTACTAGACCAGCGGCTTTGTCAACCGCGCCTTCAAGCACACCTGGAATCTTAACGGGTTCTACAACGCTTGTACCATTTTCATCAGGCTGATGACGGCTCTTAATATCATCAAGGCTAACGGATTTAATATACCAATATCCGTAACCCAGTACCGCAATAACAAGTAGGAAAAGTACCAAGACAACGATAATGAGCCACTTCACCCAGCGTTTCATTTTTTTCTTTGAGCGATACCGTTTTTCCCTCGTTCTAGTTTCAGTCATATTACCTCACATGTTAATCATAATATTTTACTCAATATAGCAGGAGTATCTAGTGATTTGCAGACTTACATAATTTTAGAATAATTAGAGCGTTTGTTCATAAGCCGTATCGTTAGTCCTTACTAAATAAATCCCTAGTATACACTTTCGATATTACATCACTTAGATCATTTGATAACCTATTCGTTACAATAACATCACTAACAGCTTTAAATTCCTCGAGATTATTAATTACTTTAGAATTATAAAAAACCGTTTCGTTTAATGACGGCTCATAAACGATTACTTCAATTCCTTTGGCTTTTATTCGCTTCATAACACCTTGAATTGCAGACTGTCGGAAATTATCTGAGTCCATCTTCATTGTTAATCTGAATATACCAACTACTTTAGGCTGCTTCCGCAGGATCATATCTGCAATATGATCTTTCCTCGTTCTATTCGCATCCACAACCGCCCCCATAATACTGTTAGGGACATCAGAATAGTTTGCCAATAGCTGCTTTGTGTCTTTCGGTAGACAATAACCGCCATAACCAAAGGAAGGGTTATTATAGTAATCACCAATTCTAGGATCCAGCCCCACACCTTCAATGATCTGCTTCGTATTTAGCTGTCTTACTTCCGCATACGTATCAAGCTCGTTAAAGAAGGCAACCCGCATCGCTAGGTATGTATTCGCAAAAAGCTTAATCGCTTCCGCCTCAGTAGAGTTTGTAAACAGAATATCAATTTGCTTTTTTTCTGCACCCGCAGCCAATAAATTCGCAAATCTATTTGCTCTCTCTGATTGCTCCCCTACAATAATACGCGAAGGATACAGGTTATCATACAATGCCTTACCCTCTCTTAGAAACTCTGGTGAAAAGATTATATTTTCCGTTTCGAATTTTTCCCTTACTTTAGCTGTATATCCCACAGGAACTGTCGACTTAATTACCATTACCGCATCTGGATTGATCGATAACACATTGGCTATAACAGCCTCAACTGTCCGAGTATTAAAATAGTTAAGTTCAGGATCATAATTAGTAGGCGTAGCTATTATAACGAATTGTGCATCTTTAAACGCTTTGTAGTTATCAGTTGTTGCCGTTAAATTTAGCTCTTTACTAGCTAAATACTCCTCTATCTCGTTATCGATAATAGGTGACTTTCTGTTATTAATCATATCTACTTTTTCTTGGATAATGTCGAGTGCTATTACCTCGTTATGTTGGGCGAGCAAAATTGCATTTGATAATCCTACATAACCTGTTCCAGCAATCGTTATTTTCATATTTATCACTTTCCCATCATATTAGTAAAATTCCAGCTTTAAATTGAGTACTTATTTGTAATATTGCATATACCATTCCACAAACCTTCTCAGGCCTTCTCCTATTGAAGTAGAAGGATTGAATCCTATCGCTCGCTTTAAATCATCCACATCAGCAAACGTAGCCTTGACGTCCCCCGGTTGCATCGGCAAGAACTCTATGATCGCTTGTTTGCCAAGCAAATTCTCTAATGTATGTATGAAATCCATTAGTTTGACCGGTTCGTTATTTCCGATATTGTACAATTTGTATGGTGCATAACTAGAACTCGGGTTTGGATTTTCTCGATCCCAATTTTCATCAGCAACCGGAGGCTTCTCCAGCAACCGCAAGATACCTTCTACAATATCATCGATATATGTAAAGTCGCGCATCATGTCCCCATGATTAAACACTTTAATCGGAACCCCATTCATTATGTTATTAGCGAACGAAAAATAAGCCATATCAGGTCTGCCCCATGGCCCATACACTGTAAAGAATCGAAGTCCTGTAGTCGGCACCTGATAAAGATGGCTATATGTGTGTGCCATTAACTCATTTGCTTTTTTGGTTGCAGCATAGAGACTAACTGGATGATCTACGCTATCCATAGTAGAGAATGGCATCTTCGTATTGGCACCATATACCGAGCTAGAAGAAGCGTATATTAAATGCTTAATTTTATAATGACGGCAGCCTTCTAATATATTTGTAAACCCTACAAGGTTAGAATCAATATATGCGCGAGGATTTTCTAGACTATAACGAACGCCAGCTTGCGCTGCTAAATTAATAACATGAGTAAATCCATGTTCCTTAAACAAATTATCAATACCATGACGATCCGCTAAATCAAGCTGCTGGAAAGTAAAGTTATCAAACTTTATTAACTCACTTAACCTATCATCTTTCAATTGAACATCATAGTAGTCATTTTTATTATCAATCCCAACTATGTTATGACCTACTTCGAGTAGTCGCTTTGATAAGTGCATACCAATAAACCCAGCTGCACCGGTAATCAATACAGTCATTATTATTTTCCCCTTCTACGCTAACCTTGTTTTTCTCTCAAGAACAATTTTATAAATTATACTTTTTGATTAAATATTCTCTTTTTTCGCTATAATTCATTACCTTCGTGAAGTCAGCTGTTTCTTTACACTTTTCGTAATATTCCTCAAGAGACTTAATTACTTTAGCCGGCACACCTGCAGCGATACTATTTGAAGGAACATCTTTTGTGACGACCGCTCCTACTCCAATAATCACATTATCACCTATATTCACTCCAGGCATTATCGTAGCATTGATACCAATATGAACATTACTACCAACCTTTATGGTTCCAAACTTATCGGAGTTTACTAGCATTCCATTATTTCTTAATACCCACACACCGCCATCGTGAGTAATAAAAGTGACACCTTTCGTTATTCTTACATTATCACCAATTTGAATTAAATAAGGCTCACTACCGAAAGAAACGTTATCATAGACTTCGCATCCTGCCCCCAAACTTACCTCACTTGTACGTTTTATTATTTGTGCCCTCTTAGATGGAGAAGAATGTTTAATCCTATATCTAATGAATAACTTAAAAATATTCACTTGTTCATCACCTTTGACTTTATAGTTTCCCACCCGAGCATTACAAATTTTCTGTTAAGATAAATAATCCAACCCAATATTAAAATTTCAACCAAAACACTAATCATCACATTTGTATTTAAACAAATCATCGCTACCGTACAGAATACGATAGCCATGATTAGAATTGGACTCCATTTTACTTTAAATACCGTAAACCTTTGGACTAAAAAATATCTTAACATTAGCATCGCAATTGCTCCCGACACTTGTCCTGCAATGACAGCTGGTATCCCGATTTTATCAATAAGGCAGACAGCTAATACCACAGTAACTAAACCACCTATTGCAGTAGTAAGAAATTGATATTTTGTTTTATCTAAAGCCTGAAACATAGATCCCATATTGGAAGCCATGGTATTGGCTACAGCATATACTAATAACCCAGGAACATAAATTAATGATTCATGATATTCTGTTTTCGAAATAAAATAATAAAACACGACGATAGCAGGCACAGCCATTATGGCGATAGATTGAAATATTTTAAACAAACTCTCTATTGTTCTGCCAAAGTCCTCTCCTCGCTTTTTCGATTTAACCGATAGAATAGACTCTTCAATAATAGCCATAGTAATAACGCTGCCGATCATCGTAATTACTAATGGAAATTTATTTGCAAACGAATATAGCCCGTTTTCATACACTCCTAGTTTTGCAGTAATAATCAATCTTCCAAATCCAGATATTAACCAAGCAGATGTTAGGTTCAAGACTAACGGCAAAGAGAATGCTATCATTCTCTTCACCCATTTAATATCGAAATCTGAAAACTTGAACATCCGAACGACTCTAACTTTTATCTCGATGGTTATGATAGTGGCAACTTGCCCAGCGCAATAAGAAAGCAAAAGTCCGATTAATCCCATTTTCATTGTAACTACAAGAATAATTACAAAAATGAAGTTTACCAAAGTGGATAATATCCCGGACACAACGAACAATTTATTATACTTAAAAGCCCTTGCATAATACTGCCATAAATACACACAAGAGTTTAGTATAATCATGGCCGCTACCAACCCAAAATATTTAACTTCGAAATCATAAATAGCGTCAAATAGAGCAATTCCCAATAATAGAATAATTGAAATTACAAAAGAAAATAGGGCTGAAGAAGTAACAATTTTCCGTTTAATGTTTACATCATTTTCTATTAATATATATTTTAATACCGCTTCCCATATGGCTAGAATGATAATGGGGGATAATATCCCCATCATTGCTTGATTTGAATCGAAGTACCCCAAATCATCTGCATTTATATAAAAAGCATAAATTGGAATTAATAAAGACGTCATAATTTTCGACGAAAAATTACCGATAAAATACAGTCCTGATTTTCTGACTAACCCCTTACTAAGCATAATACAACTATCTCCCGGCCTTAATTTAGTAACCTCTACAGGAAAAACATAACGTCACTCCACGCAAAACATCAATTTGTTTTATGAAACTCCAATCTATTCATCATCTCTAATTAATTTCCTATTTGTATACATTACATAAAAAAGCATGGAATACAAAAATAAATAACTTCTCCAATAATATGTAACCTGACCATACTCCATTATTAGAGTAATTAATAAAATCCAAAAGAGCATCCTACATATAGTACTTTTCTTTCGAATTGACATATATTTAAACAATACAATTAAAACATACGCATAATATATAATAAATCCTATAATACCCCCAGATACGAGAATCTCCATGTAGTTACTGTCAGAAACAATTCCCCATAAATTAATTACACGAAAGGCATCCAACCCATATCCGTATATAGGGCGTTCTTTAAATAAATCCATTGCTTGATCAAGTAATCGTAATCGTGTATAAATTGAAGCATCATTAACATTCTCATTGGATATTAAGTTAATAAACTCGTTAAGCCTTGCGCCTAAAACAGAATACAATAAAGGAATACTTTGAGTTAAATAGTATAATATACCGCTAATTATCAATCCAATACTACCATACAGCACTTTCTTACTTCCCTTATTTAATACAGTTAGTGTCATAATTAACCCTAACACTAAGAGAACCAACCCTTTTCTTGAACCAGTCGCCAGAATTGTCACCAAAAATATCAAACTATAAAAATAATATATTTTTCCCTTGTTTTTCTTAAAAATAAGGTACACTGAGAATATAATTGATAAGGATGAATAATATGCAATTGCATTCGATCCTACAGTGGTTAAATTTAATCCAAATATATTATAGGTACTTGCTTCCCTCCACGAAAATGCGAGCCTACCTGTAAATAACGAGTCTTTGTATACAATTAGTAATACAACATTACTTATCAACGATGAAAATATATATAGCTTCAACAACTTTTCAGTGTTTTTCGTATTGACTATAAAGCTATATATAATTATCGAAAGAAGTAAGTTTATACTAACTGTTTGGAGCATACCGTAGGAATGCCCCGGGGCTACAGCCTCACCTGTAGTGATTAGTGCAATATTATACAAAATAAAAGTAAATGAAGTAATATGAAACCCATTCAACTTAAAGCCTCTGCACTTAAATAAGTAAAATATACACAGCAGCATAAACAACATAGCTGTAATTGTATAAAAGACGCTGTTTCTAGCTAAATTATCCACAACGATTTGGGCTCCCATAAGGAACCAACATAAATGCTCTAAGATTATTTTTTTTTTGTCCAATTCTTTATTTTTAACTAGCGTATAATTCATTTTCAATTCATTATCAACTAAGCTCATGTAAATGGACGCTCCTACCAAACTCAATTTACTAAACTATTTAAAAAATCCATCCATTGTACAGCAATTTTATTTATTTCAAGTTTGCCACGAATCTCTAACGCATTCCGGCTAATCTTCCGTTCCAATTCTTTGTTACCCACTATCTCGAGCAGCGCGCTAACCAGTGCCTCTTTACCACCAACTGAAATTAACATTCCGTTATCTCGATCTCTGATTAACTCTCTCGGCCCACCAATTGGGCAATCGGTTGAGATTACAGGTAACCCCAATGCCATCGCTTCTATTAGGGCATTTGGCATACCTTCATAATCAGAACTCAACACAAATATACCTGCATTACGGATTAGGCTCAGAACATCAGATCTCTTACCAGGAAAGGAAAAGGAGTTTGATATTAACTTTTCACGAGCGTACCGCTCCAACTCATCCTTCATTGACCCCTCTCCATAAATTGTAAGAATATAATCTTGATGAACCTTTTGAAATTCTGAGAAAGCCTCTATCAGTAAATGGAAGTTTTTTTGTTTTTCTAATCTTCCGACTGAAACTACTTCTTTGTTTCTCATACCAGTATTGATTTCAGGAATACGTTTCATATCTAGCGGATTCATCAATACAATTCCTTTTTTCTGTATTGTGTCAGAGAAATATGATTTAGCATCCGTTGTTTGAAATATTACTCCCTTTGTTGCCAATCGATACGCGGGTTCTCTTAGTAAGCGTTTAATTTTACTTATAGGATAGATTGCCGGGTTATTCCTTTCAGAAACGACGACAGGTATTCCCGATCCAATCAACGAAAGCGCTGTCCAAATATTCACTTTATCAGGCATAGCCAAGATAATATCTGGCTTTAGTTCCATCATCATTTTTCGCAGCTTGATATACGATTTCACAATATCAATGCCTGATTTCTGCCTTTCTTGGCTCAATGCCAGAAGGTTAACTTCCGACTTCAAATGATAAAAGCAAGGACCTTCATATTCCGTAATTATAGTGCAATGACTATGATTATCTACGAACCAATTGGCCAGTTCTGCAATTACCCTTTCGCACCCACCACCATACATGTTATGTGTTACAATTGCGATCCTCTTCAATTTCACCTACTCCTTGCACTTATATTAAAGGTTCTCATAGCCTAATTATTATTTGAAGGAATTAGTGATTTATAAATCTTTTTCAACTCCTTAGCATTTTCTTTAATATTAAAGCCCGCATCCGTTATTTGTTTAATAATCTCATATTTGTTTTCTTCCCTATTCATAACACTTATTTGATTTATTTCAGTTGCCCATATTTGAGCACCAGCTTCAAGTGGAAGGAATTTAACGAGATCGGTCAGTTTCACCTCATTCGTCACTTTATCTGATATTACCGAAGGCAAGCACGCAATCTGCCATTCAATAGCAACATTCGGAAGCCCTTCATATCTTGACGGAAGAACCATAATGTCCATTGCCTGCAGCAGTTTTTCAACTTCAAGTGACTGACCCACGAAGATAACCTTATTCTTCAATCCTAACTCTTGAACTTTACTTTCGACTTCCACTTTTAGTTCGCCATTACCGATCAGCATCAAAACGTATTCATCTGATAACTTCGTCAACTCATTGAACACATTTATTAAGAACTCATGGTTCTTCTGGTAATTGAACAAGCCTACATGACCAACCACTTTTTTATTATCTAAATCATATCTCTGGCGTATCTCTTCTCGCACTTTCTCGTTATAAACAAATCGATCAATATCATTCCCATTAATAATTACCTTAAAATTCTTATCTCTAAATAACCATTTGCCTGCATCATACCCACAGGCAAATCCTTGTGTATAGGTTCTATCAAATATCGGTCTAAGTAATTTGTGAAAGACTGTATGCTTGCAAGCAGTATTTCGACTATGTGCAATCCTTACTTTCGATCCTCCCAATTTGGCTGCAAGCATCTCGACTGCCAAAGTGCAACTATTTCCGTGAGCGTGAACAATGTCATAACCCTCTTCGCGAATTAACTTTTGCAGTTTATATATATACACCAAGGGGTTTTTATTTCGCATTGCAATCCGAAACACCTTCCCCCCCTTTGCTTCAATCTCATTAATTAGCCGATCTGGAACTTTATTAAAAACAACAAAATCCATTCTCATGTCTGATTTATCAATATACCGAAAATAATTCATTACGTTATTTGTAATACCTGATATCTCAAACTTTGTTGTCATTACCATCAGTACCTTCATGCGATTTCCTCCAGGAATATTAAATAAAGCTGAACTTTTTCACATAGATAAAAAACCTTTACATGAATACTAGATAAGCATCTCTCACTAGTATACAAGAAGGTTTTTTTACTCCATAACATTTTTCATTTTATAACCATTTCCACTTTTGTATAAACTACACAACCCTCTGGAATATCCTTTGTTATAACCGCATTCGTACCCACCACAGACCCACATTCAATAATAACAGGACCAATAACAGTTGCATTGGCGTAAACAATAACCCCATCTTTTAACCACGGTTGTGAGAATTCTTTATTTTGTACAATTCTTCTCTTATTACTATTCCCACCAAGAGTAACTCCTTGATATATCTTAACGGGCCCCTCTGTCTTAACACCTTTGCCGATAACTGTCCCAATTCCATGCACCAGCATAAACCCGCCTGCCAAATCAGCTCTGTAATCTATATCTACACTGTAAATTACTCTATTTAGATACATGATTAACTTAGAACATATAACAAGGGGCTTGAATTTCCCTAACCAATTCGCCAACCTAAACCACATTACACAGTGAAAATTCGGATTCAAAAATAAAGTATTTAGCACACGCAAAGTTGAACCTTGAGCATGTTGTTTTAAATCTTCGATTATCCTCACTTTTAACAACCCTTTATTGTTATTTAACAGCAACCAATGATTATTTGGCTGATTAGATTTTAAGCAAAAAATCCTCTAATATTTCAATGATATTTTCCGTATTCGATTCATATTTCCTAAATTCCATTTTTTCAACTTGAGTCAGAGCTTCTTCTAGTTCATGAATCTCTTTTATTGCATAAACCAAGTTGTTATTTGAAAATTCCTCGATTATTTCAAATTGATGATCGTCCACATGTTCACCGAATTTAGCCGTTCTTGGCACAGTTATGACTTTCTTGCCTTTCTTAACACTATTGACAATTGATCCCGTACCACCGTGTGTAATAATTATTTCACTACTCTCGACAGCTTCCAAAAAAGCATCCCTATCTAAAAAGTTTTTATACGGATAGTATTGAGGGATATATGTAGAATATCCTATTTGTGCAAATACCTCGTCCGTTGATATCTTATTGTCTTGTATTAACCGATCTACTTCCTCTAACAATCTGTTGAACTGAAATTTCTGGGAACCAACCGTAATAAAAATCAATAAATCCCACCTCCATTAACAGCCCCCGGGTAATGCTTTTTAATTTCATCCCACTGCACCAAAAATAAATCAGCAAATTTGTAAACGATTTTCCCTGTAATTGTAGGGGAACTTATTTTCGCAAATGATTCGATAAATATTAGTTTTTTTCTTTTTATTTTGGCCAACAAACATATTGGCAGTGTCGCTAGAGCACCGGTTGATATTATCACATCAGGCTTTTCTTTTAAAAACACACGCAGAGTTTGAAAGAATAAGATTATAGCTTTGAACGGAAACAAGAACTCACGTCTATTAATTTGCACTACTCTATATACATTTACATCTTTCAAACTAGGTTGATAGTTGGTCTTTTCCGTTAATATAAAGCTTGTATATTTTGTCATCATCGGATAAAGCATCATGATCTGCTCTAAATGTCCTCCAGATGAAGCTGCGAAACATATTTTCATCGACTTCATTCCTCCGCAACCATTATGAGAGTCACTTAATAAGCATTTTTAGATCCCAATAGCATCTTTATCGTCTTTAAAATAATAAGACAATCGAATCTTATGCTGCATTGATTTATGTATTTTAGATCCAACTCTACCATTTGGCCAAAACTTAGCTCATTACGGCCACTTATTTGCCACAGCCCCGTGCATCCTGGTGTTACACTCAACCTTTGCTTATCATACAAAGTATATTCTTTTACCTCTCTTGGCAAAGGGGGACGCGGCCCCACCAAACTCATATCACCCCGTAATACATTCACAAGTTGCGGAAGCTCATCAATGCTTGTCTTACGAATAAACCTTCCAATTCTCGTAACACGAGGATCATGCCTCATTTTAAACATTGCACCTTCGATCTCATTCTGACCCAACAGTTTTTCCAGTTGTTTATCCGCATCCCTAACCATGGATCTAAATTTATACATTCGGAAATGCTTTTCGTCTTTGCCCACCCTTGTCTGGTAGTAAAATACCGAGCCTTTCGGATCATCAATCTTCACCAATATCGACACAACGATTAGAAGTGGCAATAAAACGACTAAACCAGCAAAAGCGCCTACAATATCGATTAATCTCTTGAGCACACCATAGACTGACCATCCACGATTCGACACCTTGCTCAGACCCATCCCAAGCTCATCGTTCACGATGATGTTCTCCACATCATTGCGACCAGGTAATAACATCGACTAATCCTCCCTCTCATAAATTTATTGCAGCATAAATTGAATTGCTGCGTTAAAAACACGAGCTATACCTTCCTGATCACACAGAAAAGCATAGCTCGTATTTCAAACCAAATATAAGTGGGGCATCGAACCCCACCTCACAACACACCACCGACGATGTACGTCTAAGGTTGTATAACCCACGGTGCATCCGAGTGCCTACGATGATAACGGTCTAGTAGACATTACCAAACTCTTTTTAGAAACTCTATATCATTACTTCAGGTTCGAGTCTATTGGACCATACGTATTCAAGAGCTGTTGAATTGTATTCAGCGTATGCTCCCTTAGCTTGCTATCCTGAAGTGCAAATTCCAACGTCGTGTCGATAAAACCAGGCAAATCACCTACATCGTACCGTTTGCCTTCATACTCGTAAGCGTATACTTGCTGCATGCTGTTGAGGGCTTGAATCGCGTCAGTCAACTGAATTTCCCCGCCAACGCCTCTCTCTTGCTTGCCTAACAGATCGAAGATTTCAGGAGTTAATATGTATCGCCCCATAATCGCTAGATTCGATGGAGCTTGGCCTGATGGAGGCTTCTCTACGAGCTGATCCACCTCATATAAAGGTCCCTTGTTAATAGAAGGCTTCACGATGCCATATCGATCCGTCTCGTGCTCTGCAACGCGCTGCACCGCAATAACCGGGCTTTGTACATGTTCATAGGTCTGTATCAATTGCCCTATGCAAGGGACTTCCGATCTAACGATGTCGTCTCCTAGCAATACAGCAAACGGCTCATCATTGAAAAACTTCCTAGCAACCCAGATCGCATGTCCAAGACCAAGCGGCTCTTGCTGACGAATGAAGTGAATATCGGCCATCTTCGATGGCTTCTGCACTTTCTCGAGCAGCTTCAGCTTCCCTTTCACCCGCAAGTTCTCTTCCAGCTCGAAAGCGCTGTCGAAGTGATCTTCAATCGCCCGCTTATGTTTACCCGTTACGATAATAATATCTTCGATACCTGCTGCCACTGCTTCTTCCACTATGTACTGAATCGTTGGCTTGCTTAATATCGGGAGCATTTCCTTCGGCATTGCTTTGGTTGCGGGCAGAAACCTCGTCCCAAGCCCTGCCGCAGGAATCAACGCCTTCCGAACGGACTGCATGAAATGCACCTCTTTCTCCTCAATAACCCGGCCACAAATAATGACAAAGTTTCATAGTATTATGAGACTATAGTAGTACTATAATACTACGAAAATTACCTCTAGTCAGCACTTAATGCCTAAAGATTTAATAAATAACGGTAATTATTCATTGTTTCCATAGTAATAGTAATAACTTTGTTCTGCTTTACTTCTTTTTACATTATTCATGACAACACCTAGTATCTTGGCATTGACTGTATCTAATCCTGCCTTTGCCTTTAAGGCTGCTTCACGCTTAACGGAACCATATTCCATAACGAGGACAACGCCATCACTCTTTGATGCGATAAGTTGAGCATCCGTAACTGCTAACAATGGCGGCGTGTCGATTAGGATGATATCGAACTCAGTTTTCAACAATTCAAGCAGTTCACTCATCCGTTTAGAAGCAAGCATCTCGGCAGGGTTGGGTGGAATTGGACCAGCCGTAATAATAAACAGATCGGGCACGTTTGTTTCCTGCAGTACATCTTCCAACTGACTCTTACGTGCCAGCAAGGAGGACAGGCCTACACGATTCGAAGCGCGAAATGTGTGATGCGCCGTAGGTTTCCGCATATCCGCATCTATTAGTACCACCCGACGCTCCGATTGAGCAAACGTAATTGCTAAATTAGAAATCGTCGTGGACTTGCCTTCACCAGGGCCAGCGGAGGTAACGACAATAACCTGAATTGCAGAATCGATTGCTGAGAAGTCGATATTCGTTCGAAGTGTCCGATATGCTTCGGAAATTGGCGATCTAGGATTCGCTAACGTAATCAAATGACGTCTATTTCCCGATTGCGACATGTTCTAGCTCCCCCGCTTTCCTCGATGGAGTCGATCTAGCTTCTGCTTGCGCTGACTGTTTCGCTACGATAACCGCTTCCTTGGACCTGTTCATCTCTGATGCACTAACTCGGTTGATCATTGCCAGTGTTGGAAGTCCCAAGATCTGCTGTACATCATCCTCTGACTTCAGGGTGTCATCCATGAACTCCAGAAGGAATGCCACTCCAATACCGATGAGGAGCGACAGTATTAACGCAACGACAGTATTCAACAGTACATTAGGAGATACCGGCTCTTTATTCGCGCCATCTTCCTTCGCATAGTTCAGAATAGATACGTTCTGAACGTTCATCAGAGCTGGTATCTCACTCTGGAAAACCTTCGAGACTGCATTTACAATACGAGCAGCCTTCTCGTATGACCGATCCCGAACAATCAGTGTCATGACCTGCGTATTGTTCACTGAGCTGACGCTGACCTTCTCGGTTAATCCTTCTGCATCGAACCCAAACTCAGGGTACATCTCGGCAACGACATCCATAATAGCTGGTGTTTTAATAATTTCTTTGTATGTATCAATCAGCTTAATATTCGTATTCACTGTATCTGTGTTGAGCTGTTGGATTTCCACGTCAGATGTTTTATTAACAATGATCTTCGTCGATGCTTCATACTCAGGCTTGATTACAAACTTACTGACGATGCCAGACAACAGCGTTGCTACTACGACCAAGGTTACAATCCACCACAAACGTTTGCGAATAATTCGGACGTAATCCTTGATTTCTAGTTCTTTCACGTCATTCTCCCCCACGATCATTGGTCGCTTTTCACATAACAAGATCGGCCCCCTCCCTATTCTTCTGGAGAGGGGGCCAACCCAATTGAACTTACTTATATATCTTTTATTTCACTTGAATCGTACGGTACAGAATGACAGCCGCTTCAGCACGGGATGCATTATTGTTCGGATTGAACTTGCCGTTGTTTCCGATCACAATACCTTCCTGAGCAGCAAGCGCAACACCGGCTTTAAGCGTAGCGTTGATCTCGGAAGCATCTTTGAACGCCTTCAGAGCGCCTTCTACATCCTTAACTGCTTCAACGCCCGTCGTCAGGCTCAGTGCACGAGCGATCATCGTGGCCATCTCAGCACGCGTGATCTTCGCATTCGGAGCAAACGTATCAGCAGCGCGGCCATTAATAATGCCCTTCTTAGCCGCTGCAGCTACGTAAGGAGCGAACCAATCCGTCGACTTCACATCTTTGAAGCTCGTCGTCAGATCGGAGCTCTCAAGGTTCAGTGCACGAATGAGCATCTTCGCGAACTCAGCGCGCGTTACATTTCCCTTAGGATCAAATACGTTCTCCGAACGTCCCGAGATAGCGCCTTTAGCAGCAAGCACCTCGATCTGACGGCCAGCCCACGATTTAACCGAAGCAATATCGGAGAAGCTTACTTTGTTCTCCACAACAACGTACGAGGAGAACGTTTCACGCGATTCTACGATCGTATCGCCATCGAGCACGCCGCCTTGGAACACCAGCTTGCCGTCGACAATCTTAGCTACGCTAAGTAGCTCTTTGTCTACGCCATCCAGATTACCAAGCGGAATGCGCAGTACGATTGGGTTTACGAATTCATGAACATCTTGTCCGCCTACTGCAAGATTGAAGTCGTATACCGAGGATACAGTCGAGTAGCCTTTAACTGCCGGTTCGCCTGCGTTATCCTTCGTCCCAACCTTGAGGCCGAGCGATTTGCCGTACTCAGCACTATTAGGAACGGACACCGTCAGTCCATTGAATGCAAGATCAAGCTTGCCGAATGGCGAAGCGTTCAGCTTCTTCATTGCCGCTTCGGACAATTTGATTTCTACTGATTCATTTACAATCTTTCCAAGGTTAACCGCCAACGCACCTGCTACCGCCTTCGCATCGGAGCCAGCCGCCTTGAGGAATTCCTGCAACTTGGCAAACGCCGAAATTACAACATCCAACTTAGCGATTACTGCATCACTTACATCTGCTACAGCTACGCCATCTACTGACTTCACCAGCGAAGAAGCATCAATAGTACCCGCATCTTTAACAACTTGCGCGAACAGAGCCAGCGCTTGTTTCACAAGTTCCTGCTTCTGTGCGTCTGTTGCGCCTTCCAGCTTCTTCATCAGATCGGTGAATTGTTGATCTACCGACACCGTAGGTACTGTGACTACAGGCGGCTGTGTTACAGTTGACGCATTCAAAACTGTAATATACGCATTAGCAATTGCTTTGGCAGCATCCTTAAATACTGTCGGATTTATTTCTTGCTTAAGTTGTTCCAACGCTGTAGCAAGATCATCGCCCGTAATACCTGCGTTTGCAGCAAGCTCTTTAAGCGCAGCAGCATCGGATGTAGACAGTGCTGCATTCAATGCGCCATTCACCAATTGCTTCGCTGCGTCTTTATCCGTAGCAAGGTCAATCCACTCGAGGATTGTCTTGGATTTCAATTGATCACCAACGTACGCTTCCGCTTGAACTGCAGCCGTCGCCACAGCATCAACCGTAATTGCGGAAGTATCCGTCACATTCACATTAGCCGCCGCTTGTTTCAATACTTGGCGGTATGCATCCGTCGTGCGAATGGTATCCAATGCGCTTACATTCAACGTAGTTGGAATGGACAACGCTTCAGCAAGCAGTTGAGCAAACACAACACGGTCAGCCCCAGAGATCTTGAGCTTAGTTGCAATCGGCCCTGCAATCGCCTCAAGCTGGTTATTCGTTAGGCCCTTAATCGCCGCACGAGCTGCTTCAACTTTCACTTTGCCGTCTGTAGTCAGCGCTGCAGATACAGCATTAAAACGATCGATAGCAACTTGCAGATTGTTCGTGCTTGCAGCGAACGCCGTTTGCGCAGCCAGATGATTAGCCAATCCTTTCTCGCTGAACGGAATACCCGCAAAGCTAGTGGACACGATCGCTGCTGCCAGCGTATACTTCAACCATTTTCCTTTGACACTCACAACTAATCACCTCATTGAAATAATGGTACAACCTACTTGCGAGTACACAATTCCTTAATATTCAAGCTAAAAAAAATAATAGAATCATATACTCTAATTAAGATTTCTTCTATGTACTTGTACTCTTCTAAGCTGTTAGCACCAGATGTCGGAAATTAATTGTTATAATTCTACCATCCAAAAAAGTGCAAGGTCAATTAATTATTCGCTAAAGATACATAATGTATCTAGGTATTTAGTATTACACAGCGCTGTTTCACCCTATGATTTCTATTACTTTTCGTAACAACAATACAATTTGTATCATTTTAACTGGAAATTATATAATACATTTTGTTACTCCAGACACCACCAATAATGTAAACCAACACACCTCTCGTCCCACGAGGCATAGCCGTTGCTACACTTCGCATACAATTTAATAGTTTGAACTTCGCGCCTGCTGACTTCGAAAGGATGTGTGTCTTGTGGAGGATTCACAACTGGCCAACTCCCGTCTAGTTGCATCTGTATATCCGCTGGAAGCCCACAATTATAATCCGCTCCCAATCGTAATTGTAGATGCCTCCGGCGTGTGGGTAACCGATGCCAATGGCGAGCGCTATATGGACATGCTCAGTGCCTATTCCGCCTTAAACGCCGGCCACCGCCATCCAAGGCTCATACGTGCCCTTCTCGATCAAGCGATGCATGTTACCCTCACTTCTCGCGCCTTCTATAACGAACCCTATATTCGGCTATGCTCTGCCCTCACCAGGTATACAGGCAAGGAAGCGATACTCCCAATGAACAGCGGAGCGGAAGCTGTTGAGACAGCGATCAAAACCGCAAGAAGATGGGGCTATCAGAAGAAAGGCATACCCGAGAACCTTGCCGAAATCATCGTGTGCGCCAACAATTTTCACGGCAGGACAATAACCGCTATTTCCTGCTCCTCCGACCATGCCTATACGCAAAATTTCGGCCCGTTCACACCTGGTTTCCGCGTTATTCCTTACGGCGACATTGACGCGCTTGAACAAGCCATCACTCCGTACACAGCCGCTTTTCTCGTTGAGCCCATCCAAGGCGAGGCCGGCATCATTCTCCCGCCAGACGGCTACCTAGCAACTGCGGCCTCCATATGCCAAGCTCAACAAATTCTCTTCATTGCGGATGAAATTCAGACCGGTTTCGGCCGAACCGGCCGCCGATTCGCCTGTGATCATGAGAACATCATCCCTGACGTTTATATCGTGGGCAAGGCGCTAGGCGGCGGTATCCTGCCGATCTCCGCCATTGCGGCCGATCGCGCTATCCTCGACGTATTCGAACCAGGGTCGCACGGCTCCACCTTCGGAGGCAATGCACTGGCTAGCGCGGTGGCGGTCGAAGCCATTGCTGTCATGGAAGAGGAGCGGCTGGCAGAACGATCCGAGGCGCTTGGGAAGCGGCTGCTCGCGGCTATCGAGCGCATGACAAACCCGATCATTCGAGAGGTTCGTGGACGCGGACTGTTTATCGGCATCGAGCTTACGACACCCGCCCGTCCCCTGTGCGAGAAGCTGATGGCGCTTGGACTGCTGTGCAAAGAAACCCACGAATATACGATTCGACTGGCCCCGCCTTTAACCATTACAGAAGATGAATTGGACTGGGCAATCAGCCGGCTGCAGCAGGCGCTTGGTTAGTCCTGCAATCAACAAAAACGCCCTTACCGCACATCGCGGCAAGGGCGTTTGTCATCTACATCGGTCGATTATCCATGCGCAAGCGCAACGCCAAGCGTCGGAACCTCCAGCAGCGCAAGCAGTCTTTTCACACGGACAGCCTCTTTATCATCCACCTGTCCGCTTCGAATGACGAGCAGCACGCCATCACACGCCGCCGTCATAAGCTGTGCGTCAGCTGAGGACATCAACGACGGTACTGCAAGACAGATCTGATCATATTGCTGCCTCCAGCTATCGAACAGCAGCTGTAACGGGAAAGCACCGACGAAGTCTTTCGAGTAAGGCAGCCTCGGTCCTGCCGTCAGTACATCCAGATTAGCAATAACGTCTCGGTGTACGACATCGACCTCGCCGGCCTCACTGGAAGCATCTATGATGGAGCTTAATCCGGTCCAATTCGACAGACCAAAAAACTGATGAATGAGCGGAGCATTAAAATCGCCATCGACAAGCAGCGTCCGTCGGTCGCTCTGCGCATAAGCCGCCGCCAAATTGGCCGCCATCTCCGCTGCGCCTCCACCAGCCTTCGGAGAAGCCACAGCGACGATTCTTGCATCACCGCCGCTCGCCCGATCGAGCTGTGCACGCAGCGAGCGATACCGTTCCATCGCTTCGCTGCTCATCCCGCTGAGCATGACAAGCTTATTTTTCGATCGGGACATGATGGCTCTCCTTCGCTCCTCTGAGCTTCGCATAAGATGTATAGCGGCGGCCGAGCCCGCGTTTCCCGCTCTCAATAAATAATGGCACCTCTATTAACGTCTCGAATCCAAGCGTCCGCGTCACATCACATTCCGTTCGAATCCATCTATCAAAATACTGCAGTACAAAACACAAACCCGCACTAACCATGGCCGATAGAACGAATGCCACCATAAGCAGCATCTTCAATCCCATATTAACCGGCTGAGGCCATGCACCTGGCAGATCCTCTGCTGGATACAAAACTTCTAAATCACCAGAGCCGTATAATCGTACCGTCTCCTCGATGAATGCCGTCGAGACCGCATTCACGATAAGAACCGCTCTGCTGTAGTTATCATCTCGTGCCGATATCGTCAGCAGCTGTGAAGTAGCGCTGGCGGAAACCGTTAGCTTACCAGCTATTGCGCCCGCTGAAAGCCCCAGTTCCGGATGCTCAGCTGCTACTTTCTTCATGACGTTGGGCGTACGAACGATATCCTTGTACGTTTGGAGCATCAATAAATTCGCTTGAATAACCTTGGGATCTACTGAAGATGAAGCAGCGGAATCCTCATCGCCCTTAGCGCTCTTATCAATCTTGCTAGTCATTATTAGCTTAGAAGAAGCTTCATAGATCGGGGTCCGCGTGCGTCCTATACCGAGTGCGGCAGCGCACCCGAGCATGACAATGATCACGATCAACCACCATCTGCGGCGCAGCATGACTATAATATCGAGTAGCTCAAGCTCCTCCTGCAACACAAATTCCCTCATTCCAATGGAAGAATATAACGATGTTTTACATGTTGCACTTACATATTTAGCCACAAACACGCGAAAACTTACACAATTCAACGAAATAAATAGTTATTTTTCCCTATTCTATCATTCCTATTTTTCCAGCGTCAATGACCCCAATCGCTAACAAACTAATATTTATCTAACAGTTAATTAACATTTCGCAAAAAATAAAGCACGATCGAGACGGCGTCCTGCCGCTTCAATCGTGCTTCGTTATTGGGGTTAACCTTTGCTCGGATCGAACGAGCTCTTCAGCGATACGATCCGGTTGAATACGAGCTTGTCCCTACCGGACAGCTTCGTGTCGACATTATAGTAACCGTGGCGGAAGAATTGGAACTTGTCCCCGCCCTGCGACTCTGCCACGCCTTGCTCCACATAGCCTTGCAGCACTTCCAGCGATTCTGGATTGATCCGTTCGAGGAACGGCTTGTCCGCATTCGCCTCGTCGTCGATGAGCAGCGGCTCGAAGTGGCGGAACTCAGCCGCCTTCGCCTGCGTCGCTTCGACCCAATGGATCGTCCCCTTCACCTTGCGGCCCGTAAAGCCCGAACCGCTCTTCGTCTCAGGGTCGTACGTGCAGCGAAGCTCGATCACTTCGCCAGCTTCGTTCTTGATAACTTCTTCGCACTTAATGAAGTAGGCATGCTTCAGACGCACTTCGTTGCCCGGATACAGACGATGGTACTTCGGCGGCGGCACTTCCATGAAATCGTCTTGCTCGATATAGATTTCACGGGAGAACGGAATCATGCGCGAGCCCATCTCTTCGTTCTCGGAGTTGTTCTCCGCTTCGAGCTGCTCGACTTGCCCCTCCGGATAGTTCGTAATGACGACCTTCAGCGGACGTACAACAGCCATCGAACGAAGCGTCTTCAGCTTCAGATCCTCGCGGATAAAATGCTCCAGCATCCGTTCGTCGACGAGGCTGTTCGCACGAGCGACACCGATCTCGCGGCAGAACGCGCGCAGCGATTCCGGCGTAAAGCCGCGGCGGCGCAGGCCGCTGATCGTCGGCATGCGCGGATCGTCCCAGCCGTCGACAACGCCGTTATCGACGAGCGATTTCAGGTATCTTTTGCTCATAATCGTATTCGTAATGTTGAGGCGGGCGAACTCGTATTGATGAGGCGTCGCTTTCATCTCGCACTCTGCAACGACCCAGTCGTACAGCGGACGATGGTCCTCGAATTCAAGCGTACAGATGGAGTGCGTGACGCTCTCGATCGCATCGCTGAGCGGATGCGCGTAGTCGTACATCGGATAGATGCACCATGCGTCGCCCGTCCGGTGATGATGCGTATGCGAAATCCGGTATAGCACCGGATCGCGAAGGCTGATATTCGGCGAAGCCATGTCGATCTTCGCACGCAGCACGCGCTCGCCGTCCTTGAACTCGCCTGCACGCATCCGTGCGAACAGATCAAGGCTCTCCTCTACGCTGCGGCTGCGGTAAGGACTGTCTTGTCCCGGCTCCGTCAGGGAACCGCGCGTCTCGCGCATTTGCTCCGCGGTCAGATCGCACACGTAGGCCTTCCCTTTCTTAATCAACAGAACCGCCCGATCGTACAGCTCCTCGAAATAATCGGAAGCGAACCGAAGCTCGTCCCATTCGAAGCCGAGCCACTGCACGTCCTGCTTGATCGACTCTACATACTCTGTATCTTCTTTAAGCGGATTCGTGTCGTCGAACCGCAAATTCGTACGTCCTTTGAATTCGTCAGCCAGCTCGAAATTCAAGCAAATCGACTTGGCATGGCCAATATGGAGATAGCCGTTCGGCTCTGGCGGGAATCGAGTAACAATCTCGCTTACCGCGCCTTTGCTCAAATCTTCCACGACGATGTTACGAATGAAGTTCGAGGATACTGTTTTATTATCCATAGCGCCCAACCCTTCCTGCGGAAATTCCTATCCTCTTATAATACACAATTTCCTATCATATTATAAGTTTCTGAGTTTCATTGAAAGAACAAATTCATAATAGCGATGACCTGGCCGCTTCAATTAATGAGCACATTATACGTTGACGAGTGTTCATGCAGACGCATATAATTAGGTTAGCTAATCAAATAATATAAAAGATTGAAGGAGGCGATATGCAATTGGAGGACAATCAGCAGCTGTCACGTGAACTGATGCTTGCTTTTCGCCAGCTGCGGCAGTTGAACTGGACGGGGCTGAAAGCAAGCGACGGCCATACGAAGGCAGAAGTGATGACCCTTTTTCACATTTTCAGAGCCACCAGGCAAGAGCCCGCAGGACCGAAGGCTTCGGACCTGGCACGCTCGCTGAACGTAACGATGCCGACCGTTACCCAGATGGTCAATGTGCTGGAAGCGCGCGGACTGCTCGAGCGGCATCGCGACCCTGCTGACCGGCGAGCCGTTCGCATTCGGTTGACCGAACAAGGCGAAGCCGTAATGAATCGCAACCATACCGTCATGTTGAATACGATCGGCAGCGTCGTTGCCCATCTTGGCGAGGCGCGAAGCCGCGAGCTGGTCGAAACGTTGCAGGAAATATTCCGTTTCTATGCGGACGCCAATACCGTCACATGCTCTCCCTCTCCCTTAGATCCGAATCAATAATAATATCAATAATAATCCGCCTACTTATAGAAAGAGGTGACGTTTCTCCACATGATCAAGCTTTTGCGACATTTGAAACCGTACCGGATTGCCGTTACGTGTGTGCTTGTCTTCGTCTTCCTGCAGACGTTGTCCGACTTATATTTGCCGACTTTGCTGGCCGATATCGTGGACAAAGGCGTTATGTATGCAGACACCGCTTATATTTGGCGAATCGGTGGTTTCATGCTGCTCGTCGCGCTCGTCGGCACAGCCTGCTCCGTCGGCGCCAGCTACTTATCTGCTAAAGCGGCTGGCGGCTTCGGGCGCGACCTGCGCAGCCGATTGTTCGCGCATGTCGAGAAGTTCTCGTTGAACGAGTTTGACCGAATCGGCACAGCCTCGCTCATTACGCGCACAACAAACGATATTACACAGGTTCAAATGGTTCTGACGATGATGATGCGCGTGCTCGTCATGGCACCGCTCATGTGCTTCGGCGGCATCATTATGGCGTTGTCGCGCGACGTGAAGCTGTCGTTCGTCATTATTGCGATCGTGCCCGTCATTGCGCTAGTAATCTTATTCATCTCGAAGCGGACAATTCCTCTATTCGGCCTGCAGCAGAAACGACTGGACCGTCTCAATCTCGTCCTTCGCGAGCATCTGACGGGCATTCGCGTTATTCGCGCCTTCAATCGCACGAAACACGAGCAGGATCGTTACACGACGGCTAACGGCGAATTGACGGATACGGCCATGCGAGTCAACCGCATGATGGCCGCGATGATGCCGGTTATGATGCTGATCATCAACTGCGCGAGCATCGCGATCATCTGGTTCGGCGGCATTCGCATCGACCACGGCGGCATGGAAGTCGGCGACCTGATGGCGTTTATCCAATACGCATGGCAGATCATGTTCGCGCTTATGTTTGCTTCCATGATGTTCGTTATGGTTCCTCGTGCATCCGCTTCCGCTGCCCGCATCCAAGAGGTGCTCGACATGCAGCCGAACATTGAAGACCCAGCGAAACCAGCGACCGATAGTAAAGGTCAATTGAAAGGCACCGTAGAATTCCGCGATGTATCGTTCCGTTACCCTGGCGCGGAGATGACGGCGCTGACGAACATTTCGTTCAAAGCTTCTCCTGGCGAAATAACGGCTATTATCGGCGGCACCGGATCCGGCAAGTCCACGATGCTGAACCTCATCCCTCGCTTCTATGATGCCAGCGAAGGCGTCGTTATGATCGACGGAATCGACGTTCGAGAGATGACCCAGCAGGCGCTGCGCGAAACGATTGGACTCGTGCCGCAGAAAGCCATGCTGTTCACCGGCACGGTAACGGACAATATTCGTTTCGGCCGTGAAGAAGCAACGGATGAGGAAGTCAAGCATGCTGCTGCAGTCGCGCAGGCATCGGATTTCATCGAGAAGATGTCCGAGGGCTATCAATCGATCATCTCGCAAGGAGGCACGAACGTATCGGGCGGCCAGAAGCAGCGGCTGTCGATCGCACGCGCGCTCGTGCGCAAGCCGCAGATTTATTTGTTCGACGACAGCTTCTCTGCGCTCGACTTCAAGACCGATGCCAAGCTGCGTGCGGCGCTTCGTCCCGAAACGACGGAAGCAACCGTCATTATCGTCGCGCAGCGCGTCAGCACCGTAATGGATGCCGATCGCATTATCGTACTCGACGACGGTCAAATCGCAGGAATGGGCACGCACCGCGAGCTGCTGGACAACAATGAGGTTTACCGTGAAATCGTCATGTCGCAGCTGTCCGAGGAGGAGATCGCATGAGAAACATAGGACAATTCCGATCGATGCCTGCTCAATCAGCTGAACGCGGCGGTGGCGGCGGGCCACAAGGTGCCGGTGGACCAGGAGGCGGCAATAAACCGCCAGGAGGCGGCATGGGACCAGGCGCCATGGGCTTCGGTCCACGCGGCGGCCCTGGCGGCATGATGATGAAGGGCCAGAAGGCGAAGAACTTCAAAGGCACGCTTCGCCGGCTTGTCGGCTATCTTCGCCCGCACCGTGCTTCCCTGTTGATTGTGCTTATCACCGCAGTACTCAGTACGGTCTTCTCCATTCTGGGACCGAAAATTATGGGTAAAGCAACAACCAAGCTGTTCGAAGGTTTGATGGGCCGTATCAACGGCGATCCGAATGCCACCATCGACTATGACGCGATTGGGCGCATTCTCATTACACTGGCGGTGTTGTACGTCATCAGTGCGGTCTTCAGCTATATCCAGCAATACGTAATGGCCGGCGTCGCGCAACGTACCGTCTTCGGGATACGCGAAGATGTGAATAAGAAGCTGGCGAAGCTGCCGCTTAAATTTTTCGATGGACGGACGCATGGCGAGATTCTCAGCCGCGCGGTCAATGACGTCGACAACATCAGCGGCACGCTCCAACAGAGCTTAACGCAGTTCATCACCGCTATCGTCACGCTCATCGGCGTTGTCGTCATGATGCTGACGATCAGTCCGCTGCTCACGCTCATTACGGTCATTACACTGCCGCTCAGTTTCGTTGTTATTAAAATGATCGCATCGAAGTCGCAGGCGCACTTCATCGGCCAGCAGAAAGCGCTTGGCGAGCTGAACGGCCACGTTGAAGAAATGTTCACGGGCCATACGATCGTCAAGGCGTTCGGACGTGAAGAGACGGCGGTAGGCAAGTTCAACGAAGTGAATGAGCGGTTGTACCAGTCCGGCTGGCGCGCGCAGTTTATCTCGGGCAACATCATGCCGCTCATGGGCTTCATCGGCAACATCGGTTACGTACTCGTCAGCGTCGCCGGCGGTCTCTTCGTTCTTCATCAGCGCATTACAGTCGGCGACGTGCAGGCGTTCATCTCCTACTCGCGCCAATTCACGATGCCGATTACGCAGACCGCGCAAATCGCGAACATCATTCAATCGACGATCGCTTCCGCGGAGCGCGTATTCGAGCTGCTGGATGAGGAAGAGGAAGTGCCGGATGCAGCTGCAACTTCTCCAAGTAAAGCTGTTGCGTTGAACAAAGCCGCTGCAGGAGAAGTGAATTTCCAGCATGTGAAGTTCGGCTACAAGGAAGATGAGCCGCTCATGACCGACCTAAGCATCGACGTGAAGCAAGGACAGACGATCGCTATTGTCGGACCGACAGGCGCCGGCAAAACAACGCTGATCAACCTGCTCATGCGCTTCTACGAGCTGAACGACGGGCAGATCACGATTGACGGGAAGAACATCGTCGACATGCCTCGCGGAGAGCTGCGCAGCAAGTTCGGCATGGTGCTCCAGGACACTTGGCTGTTCAACGGTACGATCCGCGACAATATCGCGTACGGTCGTATCGGAGCAACGGAAGAAGATGTCGTGCTCGCGGCAAGGGCTGCCTATGCGGATCACTTCATCCGTACGCTGCCAGACGGCTACGACACCATTCTGAACGAAGAAGCGTCCAACCTGTCGCAGGGTCAAAAGCAGCTGCTCACCATCGCTCGCGCCGTGCTTGCAGATCCGCAAATTCTCATTCTCGACGAAGCGACGAGCAGCGTCGATACACGGACCGAGGTTCACATCCAGCAGGCGATGAACGCGCTGATGGAGGGCCGCACAAGCTTCGTCATCGCGCACCGTCTCTCGACGATTCGCGATGCGGACCGCATCCTCGTGATGAACCAAGGCGCCGTCATCGAACAAGGCTCGCACGAGGAGCTGCTTGCGCAGCGCGGCTTCTACGCCGACCTGTACGAGAGCCAGTTCTCAGGCAGCAAGAAGCAGCCGGAAGCGATCTAACCGCTCGCATTCGACATGCATAAGTGAAACAGCCCGCTATCCCTTGATAAGGGAAGCGGGCTGTTTCATTTTAACGAGACTTCGCTTTGGCGCTGCCAAGCGCCTCTTTCCAATAGAGCTGATTCACCTGATGACTAACGTTGTACGACTCCTCCAGCAGCGGCTCGATGATCGCAAGCAGCGCATGGACATTGGCGAAGCCCTCTCGAATCGTCCTGGCATAGAGGCGCAGATTGGACATCATTTTAAGCACATCGTCAGGGGTGTACAGCTGATACGTGACCATATGTCCTTGCGAAGCATTAATGTATGGCACAAGCTCCTCTGCACCTCGAGCGGCAGCAAGCGCGGATTCCTCGTACTCCAGCGCAGCTTCTAGATTATTTCGAACGGTGCGCAGCTTTGTCTCATGGTCATCAAGCCGGGCCGCAGCCTCCTCGAGCGAAAACACCCGATCCTCCGACTTCGAGTACGATCCCAGCGCACGAATCGTCTCCATGTACTGGCTTGAGACGATGTCCAGATGCTGCTCCTGAAGCTGCTTACCGAACGCCGGAAGCTCTTTGCGAAACAGCTGAAGCACGTTCATCGACTCCGACGTTTTCGGATCGGTCAAGTATCCGGAAGCCAGCCGCCGATCCAGCGTAGGCATCTTCATATTCGCCAGCTGCCTCTTCATATACCCTTTGTACCAGTCGTTAAAAAGGTTCTGCGCAACGCCTAACGCCAGGTCCAACGCCGCCCCTTGGATGATCGTGCTCGTATTACCGAATGGCCGGTCGTAGAGTGCTGATTCCCCTGCTGCTGCGGATGCTTTTCTCCGCATGTTTCCTGGCTCCTCCGTTGATACCTCAGGAGCGGCTGTTGTTGCATTGGTCGTCCGCCGTCTGCTCGCAGTGCGATCCGGCGCCTCGGAATCGGGACCACCCATGCGCTGCTGTTGTGTTTCCGAAGCAGTTATAGGAGCAGGCGAGCTTTCCGTCCCTGCAGAAGCAGCCGATGAGACTACTGCGCTCGATGCCGCCGACGCCGGAAGCGGGTCGAGCGCCAGCTTCTCAAGCACGGCTCCCGCATTCTTGAGCTTCGGGCCAAGTATGGCCCCGTTGCCGTATGACGTCGTCACCGTCAACTCGATTCGTTTCTGGTCGATTGCCGACAGCACCTTGTCCTTCAGCACAGGATCGATGGAGGTCAAGGCGTCGATCTGCGCGCGTGCTTTCACTGTATTTTGAGCCAAATTGTCCGTAAGCGCCGTTGCATTATGAATATAAGCCGATTTCATCGCTTTATTGTCGACGAACAACACTTTGTCGCGAGCCGCATCGTACACGACCATATCGATTCCACCCTGATTGACCGCGCCTTTAGGTGCGAGAATGACGTTTTCCATCCCGTATTTGCGCCCTAGAATGTGGGTTGCCTCTACCTCCCCCAAATAGCCCTTCGCATGGGAAGGGGGGCCGTATGGCGTAACGGTCGACGTGTGATAGGAGCCTCCGGTGAGCTCCTGCTCAGCAGTCAATCCTTCCGCGCCGACGTCCCCGCTTGCATTGGGGGAAGACACCGACTGTAAATATTGCACCATCGCACGATTGCTGACGGGCGCCGCGCCAGGAGATGGCGCAGCCGATCCGGTGCCGTTCCCAGTCGAAGTTTGCTGCCTCCCCGCCTCCGGTATTCGGCTTCTGCTCCCGTTATCGTTGTCCCGTTCTCTGCCCATCCGCACTCAGCCCCTTCGCCCGTTCGAATATGACTAATTATACCATCGCTTCCATGCGACCAGCCATAAGGCGAAGGATGCCCTATCTTAAAACTTGCCTAAATTTAAAACAAGCTGATCCGATTTCAGTCGGTGTCAGCTTGCATGGGTGCGCATTAAACCATTCTGTGCAGGCAGTCTTCACCTTGTTATCCGAACGATAGCAGCCCTGACGAATGGAGGAACACCAGCAGGATCAAAATCGGCGCTACGAAGCGGAGGATGAACAGCCATAGCATGAACCAGCCTGCCGTCAGGCCGGCTTGCTGGGCAACATTTTTCCACACATAGCCGACAAAGATCGTCACTACTAGCCCGCCTAGCGGGAGAATGATGTTGGACGCGATAAAATCGGTCCAATCGAAGAAGGAACGAGGCCCCCAATGAAGCCCGTTCACAGCGCCGCCTACCGAGATTGCAGAAGGAACGCCTACGAGAAAACAGAGCGCTGACGTAATGACCGTCGCTTTGTTCCTCCCCCAGCCCCAACGGTCAATCGCAAAAGCGATCGGAACCTCGAGCAGCGAAACACAAGACGTGAGCGCAGCGATGGCCAGGAGGATGAAGAACAGTCCCCCGAACAGCCAACCCAGCGGCATGGCCGAGAATGCAGCGGGCAGCGCCACGAATGCAAGCCCCGGGCCTTGTCCAGGCTCGATGCCATACGCGAATGTCGTGGGAAAAATAATCAGCCCCGCCAACAGCGCATATAACAAATCGCCGCCGCCAACCGCAAGCGTCGCTGCGCCAAGCGATTGCTCACGATCGACGTACGCGCCGTATGTCATCATCGTGCCCATCCCGAGCGACAGCGAGAAGAAGGCGTGACCGAGTGCAACAAGCACCGATTCATTGGAGAGCTTGCTGAAGTCTGGCCGCAGGAAAAACTCGACGCCCGCCCCTGCCCCAGGCAGCATCAGCACCCGCACCATTAGGAAGAGCAGGATAAGAACGAGCGCCGGAATGAGCACCTTATTGAATTTTTCGATACCTGAAGCGCCTCGAATGACGATCCATCCGGTCACAAGCATAACGACAAACTGCCATAGGACCGGGAGAAAACCGCCTATGAAATGGTTGAAGGTCGCCTCTACATCAACCCCCTCCCGAATGGCGCCGCCGAATGAAATAACCGCGTAATGCAGCGTCCAACCGGCAACAACCGCATAGAAGGACATGATGAAGAAGGCGCCTGCAATCGACAGCACACCAAAGCTACCCCATATCCGCTGACCGCTGAGTCGAATGAGTGAAGTTGCTGGACTTCCACGTCCACCGCGTCCGATCGTCATCTCCGCAATAAGAACCGGCAGACCGATTAGCAGCAGACAGATCGTAAACAGCAGGAAGAATGCTGCCCCGCCGTATAGACCCGTTATGTACGGAAACTTCCACATGTTGCCGAGCCCGACCGAACTGCCGATTGCCGCCAAAATAAACCCCGATCGCGTGAACCGTTCTTTCGTTCCGCTTGATTCGATATCTTTGTCCGATTTACTAATTTGACGCTGCTCCTTACTCATGCTGTTTCACCTCGCTCTTCCTGCTCATCTGTTCTCGATAGCTGTATTGTTGTCAGCAATACCCATTTCAATTCGGATGACGCAGTTCGCACCATCCCTGGCATTCGCCCATACAATGCATCTATCTAGGTCAGGGAGGCGCCAGCCGTGAAACCAATAACGACAACATCGGAACGACCTTGCGTGGTCGTTTTCCCCGATGCGCCTTGGAGCAGCACTCCATTCGCCGCACATCTGTCTTCGATTGCTGCCAAACACCCGATCCGCTGGGTTACGAACAACCCGCAGCGCTCGCTTGCAGGCGCCCCGTCCCAAGTAACAGCCCTATCAACCGACGAGCTGCAGCACATCGACTGGAGCCAAACAACGGCGCTCGTGCTTCATCCGTGCTGGGCGGTAACGGTACTACCTTTGCGTCCTCGATTGCTTGGCGCATGGACGGTTGGCTCAGCCGGAGAGGATCAGTTGGAAGCGAGCTGGCGGGGGCGTTTGGCTGGTGAAGCCTCCTTCGTGATGACACTGTCCGAGCCCTATTATTTGGATCTGTCCTTCCGCCGCGACAATGTGTTCGTGTGGGATGGCGCTGATGAGACATCGGATTGGTTCGCCTCCCAGGCCGGCCTGTGGGCGGCGGATGGCACGGATCCGCTGCCGCTGTGCCGGTTGCAGCGACAACGTCGCGAAGCCGCATACCGTGAACGACTGTCAGCAACGGGTACGAATTCCACGCTCATGTTCTACCGCTCGGTCTATCTATATTTGCTCGGCGATGCAGTGCAGGCTGAACGCGAACTGCTCCATGCATTCGAGCACGCCGTGCTGCAAGGCGAAGAAAGTGCGCTCATCGCCATCTATCGTTTTCGCTCCTCCCTGCTCGCCTCACAGGGCAAGCTTGAGGCAGCCGTTCAGGCGTATGAAGCGACCGCTTCAACTTCAGCAGAGCGCGCCAACGCAGAGGAACTGCGCCGAAGACTCTCATTGGGCGAAGATGCACTCGTCGCTGTTATGCTGCTTCGGCTGAATGATGATTATCGGGAAGCGGCTGTGAGGCTGGAGAAGCTGCTAGAAGAGTCGGAAGAAGCTGTACCGGGCGGTGAAGCATCAGCATTCGACGGTAGGCAGACTGAGGACGGTGCAGGTGGACGCGTTGGCGAGAGGACGGAGGAAAAGCACATTGAGAGGGATCAGCAGCTTATGTCGATGCAGGCTGACCGTACAGCAGCTTCAGCCAGGCGCCTGCTGATCGACTCGCTGCTGCAGTCCGGATGCGTGCGTCGGGCGTACCAATGGTTCGGGCAGAGCTCGTCGCTGTCTGCTAGAGACCGTGCAGACTATGAGCTGCTGCAAGGTACCGCCCTTCTCTTGAACGGTAGAAGGCGCGAGGCGATTCTATCGTTCCTCCGCGCGACAGAGCAGCGGCAGGACGCCATCGGCGCGTTAACCGAGCTGTCCATGCTGGACGCGGCCGTCCAGCGTCTCACCGACGGCGGAACCGCGACGCTGCGGTAAGCTTGCGCGCGAGGCAGGGTGCGTATCTGCACCTACGGGGGACGCTTGTCGGACACGGGCGCTGCGGTAGGTGCAGTTATGCACCTATGAGGCCGTTTGTCGGACGCGGGCGCTGCGGTAGGTGCAGTTATACACCTATGAGGCCGTTTGTCGGAAGCGGACGCTGCGGTAGGTGCAGTTATGCACCTATGAGGCCGTTTTTCGGACGCGGGCGCTGCGGTAGGTGCAGTTATGCACCTATGAGGCCGTATGTCGGACGCGGGCGCTGCGGTAGGTGCAGTTATGCACCTATGAGGCCGTTTGTCGGACGCGGGCGCTGCTCGCGCACCGTAGTCGACCGTTCCATATGGTGCATTTCTGCACCTTATGGCCCGCACACCGGCGTCGATCGCTCCATATGGTGCATTTCTGCACCTTATTGCTCGCACACCGGCGCCGACCGCCCTCATATGGTGCATTTCTGCACCTTATGGCTCGCACACC
>NZ_BTCK01000004.1:0-233455 GCF_033239625.1 Paenibacillus sp. CCS19 | reverse complement strand
CGAGGTGGAAGCGCAGCAATGCGTGCAGCTGACGAGTACTAATCGATCGAGGGCTTATCCTAAACAAGCATTACTTAAGCTAAAGTTTCAAACATTCGCATCCAGTTTTGAAGGTGTAACCTTCAGCGAGCATCAGAGCGACACTGTCGAGCTTTTGCTTACAATGAAGATTCAAAAATTGGCTGTTAAGCACCGAGAAGGTTGATTTAGACCGAAGAATGAGTAGCGGAGTGTAGGCTAACCCTACATGAGCAACGGAGTTCGAGGGCTGGATCAAGATTCGATGCCGAATATGCAACCTGAGATACCTCGTGATCAACGGACGATTTTTGAATTACTTATATGCCGGTGTAGCTCAGTTGGTAGAGCAACTGACTTGTAATCAGTAGGTCGTGGGTTCGACTCCTATCGCCGGCACCATTTTATAAACGAACATCCCGTTCTAAGACTTATCGTCTTGGTTCGGGATTTTTTGTTTTTCAAACTTGCTGTTCATTTTATTAGTTATATGGTAAATTTCAACTACTCTAATAACAGGAAGAGAGAAGGAGGTGCTGCAATAGATGGTATGCTTAGGATGTAGAATTGCGAACGGGATTGAACCGAACATAAACATCGTGTATGAGAATGAATGGATTACATGTGTACTCGATATCGCCCCGTTTAATGAAGGACATACCTTAATTCTTCCGAAGAAGCATTTCCTGGATGTTGAGGATATGGATGCCGAGACGGCTTACGCTGTCATGGATGCCTCAAGGAAACTTTCGGTTGTCATCAAGCAGTCGTTCCGCCCTGACGGAATAAGCGTTATTCAAAATGGCGGGAAGTTCAATGACCTTACCCATTATCACATGCATTTGATACCAAGATACGAAGGAGACGGTTTTGCTTGGAGTGATCCACTGCTGCCGCACGGCGCGGAGCAGCGATTGAGCCAGACGAAAGAGAAGATGATATTGCTTGGATTATTGAGTGCGAGTGATACGCCATCTATCATATCTACCTAGGCCTGTACATACCTATAGAAGAGATAACGTAACAATTCTCTAATATAAGGTGGTAGTGTTGAATGGCGAAATCGAATCGTGGGCGGTCTATTTGGAAGATCGAGAACAGATCGAGAGGCATATGCCCGGTATGTCACGCAACAAGAGTGAAGCTTCTGTATACGAAGACAAAATCAGATCGTACACAAGTGAAGGTGTGCAAAAAATGCTCGAACGCGGATGCCAGTAGGATCGATGCAGCAATCGATACGAGCACAACGGCTTATCGTCGTAAGCACCGGAGAGCGTTTGATCTGCAGTTTAACAGCGGCAAATAATAGTTGCTTGAAACCAGCCTATTCAGAGGCTGGTTTTTAGCTTTGTCAGGCTAGGGGGATGCTGTATACTAGACTTACTATGAGCGCGAGAAGGGGAGAACATCCAATGAAGCTAGTGGATCATGCAACTACGAGGAAGAATGTAATCGCATTCACGTTTGATGACGGACCGGATCCGATCTATACACCGCAGGTGTTATCGTTGTTCCGTGAAGTTGGCGGCAAGGCGACGTTCTATATGATTGGCAGTCAAGTGGAGGCGAATCCTGATATTGCTCGCATGGTCTATGCGGAAGGACATGAGCTCGGCAATCATACCTATACCCATCCGAATCTGACGGAGCTTGATCCCTCAGACATTGTGAGCGAGCTTACGCGCACCGATCAGATCATCAAGCTTGAGACAGGCGCGGTAGTTCGCACATTCCGCCCACCGTATTTAGCGCACAACGATGAAGTGGATACGACAATTTCTGAACACTTTGGTTACCCGTCCATTGGTGCGATGAATATGAATTCCAATGACTGGAGCGATCCGGGTGTAGAGCATATCGTAACAGAGTCGCGCGATCATCTATGTGGGGGAAACATTATAATTTTTCATGACGGAGGAAGTGACCGTTCGCAGACGGTGGAGGCAGTCCGTCAATTGATTCATATGGCAGCAGAGCGCGGTTTGCAAATGGTGACCGTTAGTGAGCTGCTCCGCATTGCGGAATGTGAAGCGTAATGTCGTCATCGATGAATCAGTATGATCGGCCCGAGAATTATGGGCATCATTCGTCCGGACCGATCTTCGGTGGTCACTTCAACGAGAATGAAGCCTATCAAGTGGCCAGGCCAGCTGGGATGAACGATTGGCTTCTCGCTTATACGCTTGGCGGGGAAGGTTATTTTCGAACGCCTGCAGGGGAGAAGCGTGTTGGGGAAGGCACCTTGTCGCTGCTTCGTGCCGGTGTGCCGCATACGTATGGCACAGCCGCTGGCGAGAGCTGGAATTTCATGTGGGTGCATTGTCATCGAATACATGAATTCAGCTATTTGCCACAGGAAGAGGTGTTTGTGCATACGATTCCTGAAGGAGAGCTGCGAGCACGCGTCCATCAGGCGTTCCTCAGCATGCTGCATGATTCAAGAGAACGAAGCAGCTATTGGGAGCAGCTGTGCAGCAACTCCCTGCAGGAGATTATTCTGCTCCTTGCCAGACGAACCGACCGTGTGCTCGATCCCCGCATCGAGCAGACGCTGCAGCATTTGTCCAGCCATATGATCGAACCGCTGCGTATCGACGAATTGGCTGCAGCAGTCAATCTGTCTACTTCGCGTCTGTCACATCTGTTCAAGCAGCAGACAGGCACGACCATGATTGAGCATTTGAACCGTATGCGAATCGAACAGGCAGCGCTGCTCCTCAAACATTCAGGACGGAATGCGACCGAAGCGGCTCTGGATGTTGGGTTTAATAACTATAACCATTTTGCAGAGTTGTTCAGGCGGCATTATGGGTTAAGTCCTAGCAAGTATGAAACTTCGTTCTAGCACCGACCTCAGCGGTCGGTTTTTTTGTTTCAAAAAATGGAAGATTATATTAAGATAGATTAATCTAATCTCTTGGCCGCAATAAGGCTTTTGTACAAAATTCGATCCGGAGGTAATGAATGCAGCCTGGTATAGAGACTTCATTTGAAGCTCGGCTTCGACAGATTATTACTCGTCATCATGGTATTATGAGCGATTTAAGGCTGGTGAAGGCGCTTAGGCTTCCCGACTGGTATATCGCTGCTGGCTACATTCGAAGTTGCGTGTGGGACGAACTTCATGGGTTTGAGCCCGGTGACCGTCACGATGATATCGACGTGATTTATTACGATCCATCGGATTGTTCCGAGGCAAGAGAGAAGGAACTGGAGCTGCTGCTGAAGCAGCAAACCGGCAACTCGAAATGGTCGGTCAAAAATCAAGCTCGGATGCATATCCGCAATGGCGATGCGCCTTACGAATCATCGGCAGATGCGATGAGCTTGTGGCCGGAGACGGCAACGGCTGTTGGCGTCCGATTAGACGATGCAGATGAGCTGCAGATTGCTGCGCCATATGGACTTGCAGATTTATTCCACGTCGTGCTGCGCAGAAGCCCAAGATTTAAGGATCACGCGTATTACTTGGGGCGTATGTACAAGAAGCAATGGCAGAGGCAATGGCCCAAACTGCATGTCTTAGAGGACTGATGCTTTCTAGGAGGGTCTCATCGATGAAACCAATGATAAGAAAGATTCAAGCTCATGAACTAGAAGATTTGCTTCAGTTATATACCGATTTGCACAAGCAAGATGCTCCGCTGGAACGTGGCGATCGGCTTAATGAACAGTGGAGGAGGATGTTGGCTAATCCAGGTTTGGAGATTTGGGTCGTGGAGTCTGAGGGGAAGCTTGCTGCCTCCTGCACGCTCGTGATTGTCGATAATTTGACGCGGGGAGGCAGGTCGTATGCGTTGATTGAAAATGTTGTCACTCGCGCAGACCAGCGACGTCGCGGTTACGGTCATGCGGTGCTTCAGCAAGCAATCGAGTCTGCACGAGAACGAGGCTGCTACAAGGTCATGCTTATGACTGGTTCGAAGCGGGATGAGGTCCATCAATTTTATGAAGGCGTCGGTTTCGTGAAAGGCGTTAAAACCGGCTTCATTATAAATTTCGAATAACAATGATGAACGAACCTTACCTAAGGAGCGAAGAAGACGATGCCTGCGTTGGTGGAGAATAACATTATTGGCGTAATGGTATATGTGAAACAGCTGAAGGAAGCAAGCGAGTGGTACTGCAGTAAGCTGGGTTTCGAGCTGGGCGCTTATGACGAGAACGATTTCGCAGAGTTGATGATCGATGATAGTTATGTCATGCATCTATTCCGCGACGATAATTGCGTTCCTTATGCCAGAGCGGCCTTCACCTTCAGTACGGATAACATCGCCTATATTCATGGCGTATTGAAACGAAGAGGCGTACAGGTTGAGCCGATTCAGACGTACAGCGACGAACATCAATCGTTCAGTTTCCGTGATTGTGAAGGCAATGCGCTGATGGTGTCACAATTCTAACACAGCGTAATGAAAACTTTTATCTGATATTAAGGAAGAGGTTTCTATCATGCGATACAATCATATTCTATTCGACTTGGACGGTACGCTTACCGATCCAGGTGTTGGCATTACGAAGTCGGTTCAGTACTCGCTCCATAAGTTCGGTATCGAGGAGGAATGCGATGCGTTGAAATCGTTCATCGGACCGCCGCTGCAAGTGTCGTTCCGTGAGAAATACGGCTTCACCGAAGAGCAGGTGACGGAAGCGGTTGCTTACTATCGTGAGTATTTCAGCGAGCATGGCATCTTCGAGAACGAGCTGTATCCGGCGATGAAGGAGTCGCTATTGAAATTGATGGAAGCAGGCTGCACGCTTCATGTCGCCACATCTAAGCCGACTGTTTTCGCTGAGCGAATTTTGCATCACTTCGATATTATGTCATGCTTCAAGTCTGTCGCAGGCAGCTTCTTGGATGGCACTCGATCGGATAAATCCGAGATTATTGCTCATGTTCTACAGGAACAAGGCATTGCTGCCGTAGACGCGATTATGATCGGGGACCGCAAACATGATCTTATTGGCGCCTCGAATAATCAGATAGCCTCAATTGGTGTTGCTTACGGTTATGGCACTCTGGAGGAATTGGCCGCTTGCGAGCCTGCGGTTATCGTGAATACGGTTCAGGAATTAGTCGATTGGCTGCTTGAACCTGCAATAACAAGCGCTTTTTAGGGACAGGAACTATATGAAGCAGTAGGAAGGAGTTCTAGTTATGCAGCGAACAATTGCGATCAGTGATATACACGGATGTGTCGAAGAGTTGAATGAGCTGTTGGCTCGAATGAAATATAAGCCGGATCGTGATCGGCTCATGCTGCTCGGAGATTATGTTGACCGTGGACCGAACTCGAGCGGCACCGTCAAGAGGGTAATGGAGCTCGTACATAATGGGGCGATAGCGTTGCGAGGCAATCACGACCAGCGTCTTGTCGATCTTGCAAGAGTTGGCGATGATCAGACGATTCATAAATTTCTGACGCATGGCGGACTTGCGACAGCATCCAGCTACTTGGATGAGACGGTCGATATTTCAGATTGGACACCTGGCCTTGAGGTTAGTGTGCGTAATATCGAACGGCTGCGTGAACGGTTGAACGACAAATATGAGAACCATATTTCATTTTTGAGCAATCTCCCTTTGTTTGCGGAGGACGAACGTCATCTCTATGTACATGCAGGGATACATCCGGATTATCGGGATAATTGGCGGTTGCAGCCGGAACATGAATTCATGTATGTCAAAGAACCATTCTGGGGCGTTCCTACAGGATTGGATCGCAAGGTGGTGTTCGGCCATACAAGAGCGGTCGAGCTGCATGGACAACCATCTGTCTGGTTCACCGGCGATAAAATTGGAATCGATGGCGGCTGTGCCTACGGTCAGCAGTTGAACGGAGTTGAAATTACTAGCAGCGGCTATGCGGTCTGGAATGTTCCTTCTTATCGTCAACAACGGTAGAACCTATGAAAGTATTTCCTAATTAGGTTTCCCGATGGGATAATCGTTCTGGTGAGAGGCACCTTTTTTAAAATTTTAGAGAAACTTTATCCGTCACTGCCTGCCTGATCGTTTAGACTAAAATGAATAGGTATTTATACCTGTTCATTGGTTGAGCTATCACTGGTAATTGGAAGGGCGGATCAGCGTCATGACTCATACAGAGCGGTTAATGAATACCGCTAGGGAGTATATCGTTTCAAATAAGCAATCGGATTGGGTGTTTGCGTATGCAGGCGGATCAGTTGGAAGAGGAGATGCCGACGCGTACAGTAATCTTAATCTGTATATCGTAGTTTCTTCTATCGACTGCAAATGGAATTGTTCGAATGTCTTATATGATGGCGTTACGATCCATCTCAATATTCAGTCATGGGAAGGCAGCGGCGTCATGCGTTCGAAGCCGTGGGCACACCGATTTTTGCGCGAAGCACGCATCGTCTACGATCCTCATGGCGCATTCGATTCGCTTAAGCCTGCAGCGCTTGAGTACTTCGAGAGCGCCGAGGGGCGCAGGAAGATGCTGGTTCAATCACAAGAGCAAGTTCAGCATTATTTGCAGTGTTTGGACAGCTGCATCCGCAATGACGATCTGCTTGGCGCATCTTTAGCTGTTCAAGCAGCTTGGATGGCAGCAACGTCGAGCGTCGCCTGGATGCGTCATGGTGCCTGTTCGAATGGCCGCGTGCTATCGATTATTCAGACGGAAGAGCCTGAAACCTATACAGCGTTCCGTAGTATTTGTGCTCAGGAGAATGCCGTGCCGATCGATGGTTCATTGATGTCGTTGGCGAATTACCGGCATTATTTGCGAGAGCAGAATGGTTCGATTAGCGGCCTTGAGCCGGTTATGGACATGCAGATTGCTCGAAAAGTAGAGAGGATGCTATCGGCTGGCAGCGAAATCCATACCGTGCATTGGCTGCTCCGAAGAGAAGCGGTGCGCTGCTATATCGCTGCAGGCGGCACTTTCCGGAATTTCGGCATCCATTACCATCGTTCGCCATATCCGATCCAGCATCATTTAGACCAGTTAGGATTTATTGCATACTCGTCCAAGCAGTTATCGGAGTTGCTTCGTCAAGTCGATCGGCTCGCCGACCAGGCGAAACGGGCATCTGAAATTACGATTCACGAGATCAGTCGGGAGAGTGGAATTGTTGGAAAATCAGACCGAAACCAAACGTCCTAAGAAATGGACGAGAGAGCTTCGTGAATGGCTGACAGCGATTGCTGTCGCTGTCATTCTGTCTCTGCTGATTCAGAACTACGCTTTTGCTCAAGTGCAAGTGTTTAATATCTCGATGCAGAATACGCTTGTAGAAGGCCAGCGTCTATTCGAAGACAAGCTGTCCTATCATATTACGGAACCGAAGCGGGGCGAAATTGTAATTATTAACAGCAAGGAAGAACATCGGAATCTCGTTAAGCGCGTCATTGCGTTGCCTGGCGAGACGATCGATTTTCGTGATGGCGCAGTCTTCGTTAACGACGTGAAGCTTGATGAGCCTTATACCAAAGGACAGTCTTATCCGAACAACTTCAAGACGCCTTATATGGTGCCGGATGACCACGTGTTTGTGTTAGGAGACAACCGGGAACGCAGCGAAGACAGCCGAGTTTTCGGTGCTGTGAGTTACGCAGATATCGATGGCCGCGTATTGTTCCGTGTATGGCCGCTGAACAAATTTGGTTCGATTGGATAGGGGCGAAGGGAAGCTATGACGATTCGTGCGTTATTGTTCGATTTTGACGGATTGACCGTTGATACAGAGACGCTGTGGTATGAGGCCTTTGTCGAGTTGTACCGCGATCATGGGCAGGAGCTTTCTCTGGAACAATATGCCCAGTGTATCGGCACGACATTCGCCTCGTTCGATCCGTACCAAGAATTGATGAATCGAGGGGTGGATCGCTCCCGCGAAGAGCTGAAGCGGATGGTTGATGCGATATATACCAATAAAACGGGTCAGCTCGAACTTCGTCCTGGCGTTAGGGCTTATCTGGATGAAGCAAAGTCATTAGGTTTGCGTATTGCGATTGTATCCAGCTCCGAAAGGGCATGGATTGACCCTTATATCCGGCGATTTGAACTAGATGGTTATTATGATCTAATCATGACGGGAGATAAGGTCGAGCACGTGAAGCCAGATCCTGCGCTCTATCTGAAAGCATTAAATGAGCTGCAAATAAATGCCGACGAAGCGATAGCGTTCGAGGATTCCTTGAACGGCCTGAAGGCGGCCAAACAGGCCGGCATACGCTGCATCGTTGTCCCGAATCCCGCTACTCGCGCTTTTCCGTTCGAAACGGTAGGTTATGATGGAATGCTGAGTTCGATGGCGGAGATGCCGATTCATGAACTGCTCGAGGCTATAGAGGCGAACACGGTGTTGTCACAACAACGAAATGATCCTGCATAGCAATTGAATAATGGATAAGGGCGATACGGAACTTACTTCCGATGTATCGCTCTTTTTTTGTCAAATCTGCATAATGACTAGATAGGAGGGCATCCTGTCGTGGTGCCTGCATATGCGAAATTGCTGTAAATGACCCGGATTGTCGAAACAATCGTATACCCTTGCCCTAGTAAAACATGATACACTAAGGACACGGCTACAGTGCGAAGCCGCCGGTGTTCACCATTTCTGATTGCAAGGAGGAGTGCGCCTTGGATAACTGCTCGATCATTGCGAAGCCCGCCATCCATTTGGTCGGAATAAGCTACTGCGGACCCTATTCGACGTTTCCGGATGAATCGATCCGCTTGCAGGGCGAATTTCTCGCTAGGAGACATGAACTTAACGGGGCGGAACTTTCCTCCGCATTGTACAGTCCTTATTTTGGCAATGAAGTGTTTGCTACCTATTGGGCGTGCTATGAAGTGAATCATCTTAAGCATGTACCGCCGGGCATGGTGCAGTTCACAATTCCAGAGCGCAAATATGCGATGGTCACTTGTACGAATAAGCGGATCGGAGAGGGCTACGATCAGCTGACGTCTTGGATGACGGAGCATAAGCTCGCCAAGCAGGATACGGCCGTGTCGCTTGAAATTTTTTACCTCGACGAGCATTTGGAAGAAGTGACGGTCGATCTGCTGATCCCGTTAACCGAAAGTTCGAATACAGAATAAAGGTCTTGATATCGTCTAATGAATGCTAAATCGTTTTTCACACACCCGCTCGGCATTGTCGCCGGCTCAGTCGGCGCAACGCTGCTGTGGGGGAGTGCTTATCCAACACTTAAAAGCAGCTATGAGGAACTCGGTATCGATGGGACGGATTGGTTTGAACAGCTGTTGTTCGCCGGTTATCGTTTCACGCTTGCCGGATTGCTCATTTTTTTATTTATGATCGCAATTAAGGAACCGCTCAAATTTAGATCGGGATCGACTCGAGCGGTTCTGACGCTTGCGCTCGTGCAGACCGTCCTGCAGTACATGTTTTTCTACACGGGCTTATCGCACAGCTCAGGCGTATTCGGTGCTGTAATCTCAGGGACCATTACGTTCTTCTCTATTATTTTTGTACATTTCGCGGACCCGACCGATCGGATAAACCGTCGCAAAGCGGGAGGACTGCTGCTTGGGCTTGCAGGTCTGCTGCTGCTGGCTATTCCGAAGGGGGTAGAGCTCGGCTGGCACAATGCTTTCGGACAGGGTGAACTCCTGTTGCTTGGAGCTGCGCTCTTCGCTGGTTATGGCAACTTGTTATCGAAGCGGTCGGTATCGAAGTTTCCGGTTGCGTATGTGAATGGATATCAAATGGTAATTGGCGGCCTTGCGCTTATCCTCATCGGAGGAATCGCCGAAGGATTCGCACCTTTTCAATGGACGACTAAGGCAATCGTACTGTTGTTCTATTCTGCCCTTATTTCCTCTGCGGGCTTCGTCTTGTGGAATTATGTGATGAAATACAATTCTGTTGGTTCGACCGCCTCGTTCCTGTTCCTCACTCCGGTATTCGGCGTTATTATGTCGGCGCTCTTCCTGCGTGAAGAAGTCGGTATCGCGGTCATCGCCTCGCTAACGGCAGTATGCTGCGGCATCGTGCTCGTTAATCGGAAAGCAAAGAAAGAGAAGGAACAGCTCGCAGCGAAGTCAGCGACAGTTCGGTAACACTGCGCGATCAGCTAGAGGCTGAAGATGTTTCTTATCAAGGAGGAAGATTGATGAGTTCATACGCTTCGATTCAACAGCCTGGCAGTTCCATTCCGATATGGATCGTCGATGCATTCACGGCTACGCCCTTCAGCGGTAATCCCGCTGCCGTGTGTTTATTAGACGTCCAGCCGTCACGGGACTGGATGCTGCGCGTAGCAGCAGAAATGAATTTGTCTGAGACGGCCTTCCTTCGTCCGCTCGAGGATGGCATGTATGAGTTGAGATGGTTTACACCACGCGTTGAGGTCGATCTATGTGGTCATGCAACGTTAGCCGCCGCTCACATTCTGTATGAGACAGGTCGGATCGGTGAGCAAGAAGCAGCTCGGTTCGAGACGAAGAGCGGAGTTATTACCGCATATCGAGATAATGGCGGCATACGTCTGGATTTTCCTTCGGAGCCAGTCAGTCCGCTGTCACCTCCAGAAGAGCTCATCGAAGCGCTCGGGTTCATCCCGCGATTTGTCGGCAGCAATCGCCTCGATTATTTGGTGGAAGCCGATGATGAAGCAACCGTCAGGGGACTGCAGCCGGATCTGGCGCTGCTGCGAACGCTCCAGACAAGGGGCGTTATTGTGACGAGTCGATCGAAAGCGACGAGCAGTTATGATTTTGTATCCCGAGCATTCTTCCCAGCAATCGGGGTTGATGAGGACCCTGTGACAGGCTCGGCTCATTGCGCACTAGCCCCATACTGGGCGAAGCGGCTCCGCAAGGATGAACTCCGAGCTTACCAAGCTTCAGCCCGCGGAGGAAGCTTGACCGTTCGCGTGGAAGAGGATCGCGTCATGCTGATCGGGCAGGCGATTACGGTGTTATCAGGCCGATTGTTGGCCTAAACTTCTCGTGCTGCTTCGTGATCTAAAGCGGACTTTTTGAACTTCCTCAAGTAAGTTCGTGTTCAAAAAGACCGGTTTTCAGCACCTGATGTCGACTACGCTTCCTGTGCTTCATCGTGATCAAAAGCGGGCTTTTTAAACTTCCTCTAGAATCTACTTGTTATAGATGGGGGCATGTCTCATTGTAGGGGCCATGCCCCCATGCTATAATAGGCGTATTGCGAACAATGAGGTGCTGTAATGAATTACGAGATTCCAAGAAAAGTGCAGGTCCTTGGTGAGGACATTCAAGCCAATCAACTGCGTTATCATAACCGAAGAGTGCTATTATCCAAAGAATTTACGTTTGATAGCGCGCATCACCTTCATAATTACGATGGCAAGTGCATGAATTTGCACGGGCATACGTACAAAGTCCAGTTGATGATGTCTGGTGTGCCGGATGAACGAGGCATCAGCATTGACTTCTCGGATATGAAGCGAATTGCGCAGGCTCGTATTATCGGGCCGCTCGACCATCGATATTTGAATGAAGTACTGCCACCTATGAACACGACCGCTGAGAATATGGTCGTCTGGATGTATGAGCAGGTGCATGAGGCGCTCGTTGAAGAAGGTCTTTATCCGAGAGTACGTGTGGAGGAAGTGCGGCTGTGGGAAACGCCGACAAGCTTCGCTTCTATCACGCGCCAATGGATGGAGGCAGACCATGAGTAGCATAGACTTGCATCAGGGCGAGCGCGACCCGCTCGATCAGAAGCTTCCAATGGTAGAAATATTCGAAACGGTCGAAGGCGAAGGCACGCGTGCCGGGTTTCCGACCGTTTTTGTGCGTTTGTTCGGCTGCAACCTAAGGTGTACGTGGTGCGACACTACGTATAGCTATCCCCCGGCCAAATCCGAATTCACGCTCTCGATTCGCGAGATCGTCGAACAGGTGCGCAGCTACAAATCCAAGCATATCTGTTTCACTGGCGGGGAGCCGCTTCTGTACGGCGATAAGTCGGCGCGGCTGCTGCAGGCGCTTGCCGACATTGATGGCATTGTCGATGTGCATGTCGAGACGAACGGCGCGATTGGACTAGCTCCATTCTTAGACAAAGTACAAGCTGATAATGTTCGTTACGTCATGGATTACAAGCTGCCCGATTCGGGCGAGAATGAGCGTATGGATCATTCGAACTTTGCGCTGCTTCGTCCGCAGGATGAAGTGAAATTCGTCATTGCGACGGATCGCGATTTCGACTTTGCGGTTGAGACGCTGAATCGGTATCCAACGAAAGCGCTGCCGATGTTTAGTCCCGTATGGGAAAGCATGCCGCCAGCTAAGCTGGTGGAGCGGATGCTTGAAGCGGGATTGTCGCATGTTAAGCTGAATATGCAGCTGCACAAAATTATATGGGACCCGGCGAAGCGCGGCGTCTAATAGAAAGGGCGGATAACGCCATGAGCGATACGAAAAAAGCAGTCATTATACTAAGCGGCGGCTTAGACAGCACGACTTGTATGGGGTACGCCAAGGAAGCAGGTTATGAACTGTATCCGATCACGTTCGATTACGGACAACGGCATCGAATCGAGCTGGAGAAATCGCAGCAAGTCGCTGATTTCTACGGCGTTAGCGACAGATACAAGGTAATAAAGCTTGATTTCCTGCGCGGGATCGGCAACAGTGCGTTGACCGACCATACCATTGCGGTACCCACTAGTACGGGCATTGAAGGGAAGGATGCGGAGGAAGCGGGCAGCGACATTCCGGTTACGTATGTACCAGGACGCAACTTTATGTTCTTGGCGATCGCAACGTCCTTCGCAGAAGCAGTTGGAGCAGAAGCCATCTACATCGGTGTGAATGCACTTGATTACAGCGGTTACCCGGATTGCCGTCCTGACTTTATTGCCAAGGTGCAGGAAGCAATGGCGCTCGCAACGAAGGTTGGTGTGGAAGGCAAGCCAATTACGATTGAGACGCCGCTGATCTCACTCTCTAAGGCGGACATCGTGCGGGAAGGTACGCGAATGGGCGTGCCTTATGAACTCACGACAAGCTGCTACAATGGCGAAGCGGACGCATGCGGAGAGTGCGACAGCTGCAAGCTGCGCTTGAAGGGCTTCAAGGAAGCGGGTCATCGCGATCCGATCCCGTATGCCATTGAACATTGATTTGACATTCGTCCAAAATAAAGGCTGCTCACGACGCGCTTGAAGCGTTTCGTGAGCAGCCTTCTGTCGTTATAAGGAGAGTAGATGATGAATTAGGCTTCGCCAGCAGCTTTACTGCGCCGTGACTTGGAACGATTCGACTTAGCGACGACGGAAACTTTGTTCTTGCCAGTCGTCTTCGAGGTATACATCGCTTCGTCCGCTTCTTTGACGACGTCTAGGACGGTCTGTCCCGAGCTTGATGTACTGACGCCGACACTAATCGTAACGCCTGTCTCCGTCTCTACTCGGCGGCGGATGGTCTCGGCTACGTCTGCAGCGTTACTTTTCACATTGCCGCGTACAGCGGCCAGCAGCTCTTCACCGCCATATCGGCCGGCCGTGCCGATGCCGTTCGATTCTTCCTTGATAATATCCGCGACCTTCTTCAGTATAATGTCTGCGGCGTGATGACCTTGTGTATCATTAAGCTTCTTGAAATTATCGATATCGCAAAAAATTATCGAGATGACACCGTGTTCACGCAGCCATTTCTCGCATCGGCTAATGAAATGTTTGCGATTATACAATGAGGTCAAGCCATCTGTAATGGACGATTGATGAATGTCGAGCATGCGTTCAATAACCCATTCGAACAACATAAGGAACAACAGCGTAAAATAGATCAAAGGCACATAATAAGTCAGCATTACAATAAACGGCTTCTCTCCATGAAACACATATCCGTCTGCAACGCTTGCCAATTGATAGAAGAAATAAATGCCGAGACTAAGGACGAACTTGCGGTTTAAGGTAATGCCGCGCGTGTCGACCAGAATGAGAAAGTTAATAATGAGCGCATAGAAATCAAGTGTGAGCACCTGCAGGCTGGAACCGTCGACAGGCTGCTCGAGCAAGCTGCCGTCGAAGTACAGCTGGATGCCGGTCAATAGGAATGGCGCAGCGAGCATCGAGATAAAAGCCCATCCAATCAATCTTCCAGAAGGTCGGGTATATAATTTAATGAAAACAAAGTTTATAATGATGAATGACACGATCTGAACAATGGAAGCCGATAAGTAAGCCCAAGGTGAAGCGTCGGACTCTGAAGAAGCCGTGTACAGTCGGATGATATACTGGCTGCATACGAGCAATAATCCAGCGATCAGCCATCCATAAACCTTGTATCTTCGATAGCTCTGATGAAGCTTCGCCGACATGAACAACATGAGTATTACAATTACGATGACGCATGCAGAGGAGAGAATCATTCCGGTTGAACCGGTTAGCCAATTGACGATCGTCATATGTACGATACCACCAGTTTAATAGAGTTACATATTGTTTGCCGCGCTCATTCTCGAATGAATTCGGTAGATGAGTCTTATTTACAGAAACATATGTTCTAGTATATCATGTTTAAGGCATACCGCCTAGAGACGAAAGTCAGATGATGTCGAAGGACCGTAGGCAGCTTATGTTTCTAGTTTCCAGGTTAGGGGGCAGTTGCCTTGAATATTTTACAAGCATTATTCTTTCCTCCGGAGCAGCCGGGCGGTGTCTCCTCGATGGTGCCATACATTCAGGAACGTTTCAATCGTGCTGGCTGGACGATGGAGCTGTTCTCGCTGCCGAAGCGAGTTCGTAACAAGGGTCACGAAGAGGTTCATTTTGACACGTTCGACGCTGCTGCATTTGCCGGCAATCCAATCGTGGACAAATATTTGCAAACCTACCGCGATTACGTCTGGTGGACGCGAATGCGCATCAAACGTTCCTATGATATGATTCATGCGCATCACCCAATCGCCGCGTTAGTGATGAAGCAGTTGTTTCCAGATACGCCGATCGTTATGACCATTCACTCCAGCTTTGAGCGGGAACTCATCCTCAATGGCCGAATTCAAGAAGGCAGCGAAGAGCATCAATTCTTGACAGCCATCTACGGTGAGCTGGAGCACAAGGTTGATCGATTGCTAACGGTATCGGAATCATTCCGTCAATATATGACGCCTTATCTCAACCATCCTGACAATGTTATCGTCATTCCGAACGGATTTGATGAGAAGCGTTTCCGTCCGATTGCCCATGATAATCAGGTGACGCAGTTCATTACCGTCTGCCGCCTCGTTCCGGCCAAAGGGCTCGACATTCTGCTGCGAGCTTGTGCGAAGCTGAAGCAGGAGGGTCATCCGTTCGTGCTCCACATCATCGGGGACGGTCCGATGCGTGCAGAATTGGAGCAGCTTGCCGTAGAGCTGGACTTATACGATGAAATTATTTTTTATGGCTATATGCTTCATCCGGAAGAATTCATGCCGTTCTTCGACGTATTCGTTCTTCCGTCGAGGGCTGAATCATTCGGTTCCGTATTCGCTGAAGCTGCGCTTTGCTTATTAGCGCTTGTAGGGACGAATGTTGGCGGCATTGGCGAGCAGATCGAGAACGAAGTGAACGGCCTGCTGGTACCGGCAGAGGATGTAGACGCGCTTGCTGAGGCGATGGAGAAGATGATCGTTGACCCGAGCTATCGGTATAATCTTGCGCGTACAGCATGGGATAAAGCGAAACGTGCGTATTCGCTGACTCGCGTCGTGTCCCAGCTGAAAGAGGTTTATGTAAGTTTGTCGCCGCAGCCATTAGAGGACGATGACCATTCGTTTTAGGGCGGGGGTATAGAGAAAGGGTGAACAGATATCGAATCTGTTCACCCTTTTTTTGCTGACTAATTAATTGCTTAGCTATTGTTTGTTGTTGGGATCCCTCGGCCGAGGCTCTGGCTGCATTCTGCGATGTCGGATAATAAGGACGAGCCAGCCTAGGCTGATCATGCCGAATATCGGATACAGCGTAGATACCAGCGGACCGAATCCGATCTGACCTGCCAGATAGCAGAACAATAGGATGATGATCGTGATAATGGAAACAGGCCATTTGACACGCTGGCGAATTTGCAGCGTTAGTCCGTAGATATCAGCGATGAGTGTGGTGAAAATTTCGGCGAAGATGAGGAAAATATAAATCCATTGGGCCGTATGCCCGAGCTGTCTGGCAATGCCGCCCATCGGGATGGCGAACTGCTGAATGCCCGGCATATGAAGGGAGAGGGCAATGTGCCCAGCGAGCAGCATGAAGCCGATGCCGATTCCGCCTACAAGTGAGCCTGTCTTGATTGCTCGGCGATCCTGAATGGACGCACCGAGCGGAACGAGCACGGCTTGTGCCATGGACAGATTGAACGCGGCATATAAGAGCGGAGCGCTCCAAGCGGCGAACAGCGGATCATCGGTCTGCAGCGTGAGCCAACGACTTGACTCTGGCGTCGTAAACGTATCGTACATGACGATACCTGTGAACAGCAGCATCATCGGCACGACGACGCTGTTGACGGCTAGAATCGCGTTCATTCCTTTGCGAAGCAGGAAGAAGCAGCCGACGATCGTAATGAGCAATCCGGACTGATAGGAGAAGTTCCAATTTTCCTCGAAAATCGATCCGGCTCCAGCGAGCATCACAGCGGTTACGCCTAGCAAAATGAGCATCATAAAGATGCTGATCCAGCTCCCGAGCCGCTCGCCGAATAAGGTTTTGTTCAAATCCTCATAAGAGGCAGCTTTGATGTCGGAGCTGATCAGCATCATTTTGGCGCCAAGCCAGATGAACAATACGGTTGAAAGTGTAATCGTGATGGAGCCCCAATAGCCGAATCGAGTGAAAAACTGCAATATTTCTTGTCCTGTCGCAAAGCCCGCGCCTACAACGGTTCCCATATAAGTAAACGCCACTTGCAGCACGACGCCGGTTCGTTTCCACATTTGATCCGTCCCCCGTTTCCGTTCCCCTCTATGACAAGGTATGACGGCGGACGGACAGGCATGACAGGTTGTTGTATCGGCTAGCCTAAGGTTGTATGTAGATTAAACTTCTGTAAACAGTTTGATGGACAAAATTTCATGACTGTCCGGATCGAGGTCCAGCTTGAGCAGCGAGTTCTCGGTCTTGTAAGTGAGCAGGTAGGTCGATTGCGAATCAGGCTTGCCGAGCGCTTTCACCGCTGTTTCTTCGGAATCGCCGACACGGACCCCGTTCAAACCGGTGACAACGTCCTGCGCATAGACTTCGATGAACAGCATGCCTTGATCTGCGCTGCCGAATCCGATGGTGAGACCTTCGTATTCCAAAATATCAATTTTGCCCGTATCGCTGTCCTGCGTATAGCTGTCTGATGGTGTACCAAGCTTCTTCTTCACATCTGCCCTCGGCAAGCTCAGCGAGATGCCGGCGAGCGTCGGCTTTGCCTTGTCCCATTTGGGCTCTTGCTGCTTCGGCTTGGGCTTCGCAGCGCCAGTGGCCTCCAGCGTTCCGCTGTCGGTTGCGCCGTTCCAATCGGCATTGCTGTTCACCGCTTGATTCGGACCGCCGTTATTCGTGTTGATCTGTCCAGCAGCCACCGGATCGTTGCCGACAACTTGCTCGTCCTCTGTAGGGCCCGATGTCAATGAGCAGCCAGCAAGCGTCACAGTCAGCGTCACCGCCAGTATAGATTTCTTCCATGCGTATTTCATCGCAATCGCCTCCGTTCGTCCCAGGTACTTCTATCCTATCAGAGATTGGAAATGGGTGTATATAGATATAACGTGAAATTGTCAGGAAAGGTTACGGACAGTTCAAGGAATGATGATCAGAACGGTTGCGCCGCATATTCGTTATATGGTAAGTTATCGGAAAGGGTTTTTCGGAAAGGAGCTTGACTATGGACAAATTAAAACAACGCATATTAGAGGATGCTTCGGTCAGGTCGACGGACGTAGTGAACCTCGATACGATATTGAACCATCAAGTGGATCCGGTGCTGACGATGGAAATGGGGCGCGAGTTCGCGCGCTTATACGCAGAATCGCAAATTACGAAAGTGATTACCGTTGAATCGTCCGGCATTCCGGTAGCATTCGCAACCGCTCATGAGCTTGGGGTGCCGCTTGTGTTCGCAAGACGGAAGAAGACGCTCATTAATGATCCGGACGCTTATGTAGAGCGTGTGCCGTCGTTTACGAAGGGGATCGTAACCGACCTGCTCGTCTCGCGTTCGATGCTGAGCGAAACAGATCGGGTGCTATTCATTGATGACATTATAGCGAACGGTGATGCGGCGCGCGGATTGGTCAAAATCGTAGAGCGTTCCGGCGCGAAGCTTGCCGGCATCGGCATCGTCGTCGAGAAGTCGTTCCAAGCAGGAGCGAAAGCGCTGCGGGAGCAAGGCTATCGCGTAGAATCGCTCGTTCGCATCTCCTCGCTGTCGAACGGATCGATTTCGTTCGAATAGCACAATCTTTTGCCCAAAATGGTTATTGGGAACTTGTGCTGTACTCTTTTCTTACCTGATAGAAATCGCTTATAATTATTTCGTAAGAGTACGAGAGGGGGCACTAGACGATGGAGATTATGACGAACGACTTTATGAATCAGAAGCTTGTAGCTGCGAAGACGCATTTCGAGCGTGCGCTCGATTGCAAGCACACGGAATTCGATGATCTATATCCATATATGATTGAGCATCCGCAATTTTTCTGGTATAAGCGTTATGTCGCTTGGTCTGAACTGCTGACGATTGTTAATCTCGCTGAAGAGCTTGGGTTGGAATGGCGTGAACAGTTCTTGGATCACCAGAAGGATTACATTGCGAAGCGAGTCATGTCCTCTCGTGTGCTGGACGAATGGTATGAGACGAATGATTCCAAGGAGCATGTCGACAATATTGGATAATCGTCGATCTCGATCTTGCAAGGAGCGAAGAGCGTCATGATAACGGAAGAGCAGCTGGATGCGTTCCGTCAATCCGGCGAGCCGGTCCGCGTTGTACGTGACGGCTTGGCTGCGAACGATGTGTACGGCATTATTGTAGCATGGGATGATTCGAGCCTAGTACTGCGCAAGGTGAACAAACGTGTCGTGAAGCTGAGTCGAGACTATACGCTCGAGCGTGCAGCCGACGACCGCAGCGTCCCCGATGTTATGAGCGGTGAATAAGGGCGAATCAACATCATTAAACAGTAAAGGTTGAGCAGCGCATGCTGCTCAACCTTTTTTTTGTGCAAACAAAAGCTGTGCCTATCAGAGGCGCTCGGTTCCATTCTCGGAGAAAGCTTACACGCTCAATCGTTCATCCCACACCTTATTCGGGGTCCAGCAACTACTCGAAAGTATCGTCAATGGGCGGTGACAGAGGGGCACGTTCGAAATAAGTATGCGGACGTGGGGGCCGTATCTAGGCACAGCGAACAGGAGCTTTGCCGCAAGGTGGCAAGAGCGGGCGCCCGTTCATCCATACCTAGATATTGTCCTTGTGAGGAGTCCAGAGGTCACACGACCTTTGGGGCCCTCCCTTGCAGGGAGGGTTTGGGTGGGTAGAAACTCTTTAAGTAAAATCTTTTGAAGGCAATTAAAATAAGGGGTTATTAGGGGCGAAGCCCCTAATGCTGCACCGCAAATTGATCGATCTCTTCACCATCCGCTGTGTAGGCGGTATAGGTCAATTTATTGACCTCCACCGTAATCGCAGCGAACATCTGTTTATTATTTTGCAAATGAACCGCATGGTAGAACTGATCGTCCTTCTTCTCATTAAACTTCGGACCTGAAGTGTTCGTCACCACATAGACGGTACCTGTGTGATTGGGTACTGGCTTATCGGCTGCTCCAGTTACTTTGCCATCTCGGAGTGGATAGGAGCGGGAATATTCGTGATTATGACCCTGTAACACGAGATCCACCTTATAACGGTCGATGATGTCCGCCCATTCCTTGATTTTCTTATACGTACTGCCTCCATACATAGGCCGATGAATCGCAACGATCAGCCACGGCTGCTCCGTCTTCGCGAGATCGGCATCCAACCAGTTGGTCTGCGTGCTAATCTCTTCCTCTGTATTCAATACGGCTACATGCACCGTCCCATAGTCAAACGAATAGTTGCCCGTCACACCAGCAGCACCATTGTCGGGCACATTGAAGCGGGCAGTGAGCGGTGTCGCACCTTCCTTCTTCCATACATCATTGTTACCCACTACGGGCATTAACGGGATACTGGCCGCCCAGGGCATTGCCTGCTCGAACAGATAGCGCCAGCTGTCCGAATTATTGGCGTCCTCTGTGAAATCGCCATTATGAATGACGAATCGCGCATCCGGGTACAGCTCGAACGCTTTATTAAGCGTGCTGCCCCATAGCTTGAAATCTTGTTCGGTTACACCTTGAGAATCGGTCAAGTTCAAGAAGGTGAAGGCGCTCAGCTTGGCGCCGGTACTCGAGTCGCCTTGTTCTGCTGTCGTAAATTGTGCAGGAGAACTCCAACCGTCAGCTTCGCCGCTGCCTACGCGGTACGTATAGGTGGTGCCAGGCGTAAGGCCTTCTGCCTCGACTTTATGGGAACCAAGTATCGTGCCATCGATCTCGAGAAGTGTGGTCCGGCCTTGAAACGTTAGCGCTGCATCCGTATTCAACGCCGCTGCATCGGTGCCGGGTACGAGCTGAAGGATCGATCCGGCTTCCGAATCATCGGTCGTCCAAGCGAAAGCACGGGCTTCCGTTGGATCGCCATTGAATGTAGTTACGATCGAATAAGGGATTGCTGGGCGAGTTGTCCGTTGCTGCTGAAGGACGTATAAGATAACAAGCAGCAGAATGATAACGACGGCTATTGAAATGGTTTGAAGCATCATTCGCAAAGCATCTGCCTCCTAGCAATAAGTATTGAAGCTTACTATCGCATGTATGAAGGGTCATAATCAAATGATTTGTTAATGCATTGTAAACTTTTCAGCGTTTATTCAGCTAGCGATAAGAGTATTTTCAAGATGCGCACCTATAATGAAACACATCAAGGACACAACAAGCGAATGGAATGAGGTGACATCGATGACAACGATCGAACAACTGCGCTACGAAGGAATGCACGAATCTGAGCTGGAGCGCAAGGGAAACACGAACAACTCGCTGGCAGTTGAGACAGCGCCCGTGCAGGCACAGCGTTTGAAATTCCGTCATGAACTCAAATACTATGTGAACTTCCATCAGTACTTCATCATTCGTCAACGTCTAAGCGGTTTCATGGCAAGAGATAAGCATGCGGGTCCTACAGGAGAGTACCATATTCGCAGCCTCTACTTCGACGATGCGGAGAACAAGGCGCTGGCGGATAAGCAGGGCGGTTTGCGTGATCGGAGCAAATACCGAATTCGCATTTATAACGCATCGGATTCGATCATTCATTTTGAGAAGAAAATCAAGAAGGACGAGTACATCGCGAAGGTGAAAGACTCGCTGACTAGAGCGGAAGCGGATGCCATCATCGCAGGTAATTACGAATGCTTGAATGTTCCTTCGAAGCCGCTGCGAGCGGAGCTGTACAAGGAGATGACGCAGCGTCTGCTAAGGCCCAAAGTCATTGTCGACTATGTGCGTGAGCCATACGTAAACGTGCATGGCAATGTGCGAATTACGTTCGATAAGCAGCTGAGGACGGGTTTATATTCGACCGATCTATTCAACCCGAATCTGAGCACGGTCAGCACGCTTGATGAAAACCTCATTATACTCGAGGTGAAGTTCGACGAGTATTTGCCTTACCATATTCGAGATGCGCTGCAGTTGGAAGGCTTAATTCGGCAGTCAGCCTCCAAATATGTCATGTGCCGCAAGTTTCTGAAACTTAACTCATGGGAGGATCAATAATAATGGCAGCAACGACGACAACAACGGTGGCAGCAGCCGCTGATAACGGGGATACGCAAACGTTCTCCGACATTATTAAGAACTCGATTACGGACAACTTCGTCAATGATATCGACCTGTCCAAAATCATCATCACGATGGCAATTTCATTCCTGATTGGTTTCTTCATCTTCTTGCTGTACAAGCGGATATTCAGCGGGGTGTTGTACTCCAAAAGCTTTAACGTCTCGCTTATCGGGATGACACTTGTTACGTCGATGGTTATTATTGCGATCAACTCGAACCTTGTCCTGTCGCTCGGCATGGTCGGCGCGCTCAGTATCGTCCGCTTCCGTACGCCAATTAAAGATCCGACTGATCTGATCTTCCTATTCTGGGCAGCGGCAGCAGGTATCGTAACAGGCGCAGGCTTCTTCTCGCTCGCGATTGCAGGTTCGGTTATTATCGGTCTCATTATGTTTATTTTTATCAAGAAATCGACTTTCGAAACGCCTTATCTGCTCGTTGTCAACTGCGATGGCGATGACAGCGAGAAGACGCTTATGGAGCAAGTGCATGGCAAAGTGAAACGTTACAATGTGAAACAAAAAACAGTAACGCCGGGCAACATTGAGCTGACGCTGGAAGTGCGCGTGAAAGAGAAGGAAAGCGGCTTCGTTAACGCGATTTCGAGCCTTCGAGGCGTGAAGAGTGCGGTGCTCATCAGCTACAGCGGCGATTACGTATCTTAATCGGCGGTGCCTGATGAAATCGAAAACCGCTGTTCCGATTCTCGTCGCATGTATGGTGGCTGCGTTGATCGCAGCACTATTGTTCGATGAATGGCATCGGAGCTCCGACAACTCCGCGGTGACGGGCGGAGTCTCGGCTGCGGCAACTACCGAACAGCTGGAGAAGAGCGTATTCGTCAAGGACAAGGTCGTCGATGTGAAAATTACGCTCGATCCAGACGACTTCCAGAATATGCTGGACAATGCTTCGGCCGAGGAATTCAAGACCGCAACGGTCGAATACAACGGCATTAAGCTTGAGAATGTAGGCGTGCGTACGAAGGGTAACTTGTCGCTTCGTGCGGTTGTGCAGATGCAGGATTCGGACCGTTACAGCTTCAAGCTGTCGTTCGATGAATATATTTCGAGTCAGACGCTGCAAGGCATCTCGAAGATCAATCTAAACAACAACTACAGCGATGCAACGTATATGCGGGAGTTTCTCACGTATGAGCTTGCGAAGTCGATGGGATTGCCCACACCTGAATACTCTTACGTCAATGTCTACGTAAACGGTGAGCTTAGAGGGCTGTACTTGGCTGTCGAGCAGGTCGGCGAGTCCTACCTGAATCGCAACTTCGGCAATTCCTACGGCGCGCTGTATAAAGGCATCATGGGCAACGGCAGTGATCTGATCTACCGAGGCGATGAAGAAACGGACTACCCGGGTCTTGAGCGCAAATCGGAAAAATCGAATGGCAATGTGCTCGTCGATATGATCAAAAAGCTCAATGAGGGTACGGATATCGAGAGCGTCATCGACGTCGAGGACGCGCTCGGCTATATCGCGCTAAATGCTGTGACGGTCAATACCGACAGCTACATTGGCGGCAATAAGCAAAACTACTATTTGTACGAGAATAACGGGATATTCTCCATTCTTCCGTGGGATTACAACATGGCGTTCAGCGGACTTGGCGGCATGTTCGGAGGCGGCGGTGGAGGCGGAGGAGAGAGCAGCAACACCTCCAATATGATCGATGAGCCTACCGATGGCAGCGTAGAAGAACGACCGCTTGTCGCGAAGCTATTGAGCAACGAAACATACAAGGCTCAATACCATGAGATGATTCAAAGCATGATCGACAACTATTTGAATGACGAAACGTTCCAAGCGCGTGTGAAGCAGCTGCAGGAGCTGATCGCTGACGAAGTGAAAGCGGACCCTACTGCGTTCTACACCTATGAGCAGTTCGAGCAAGGTGTACAGTCGCTGCTGACGTTCACGTCGAGCCGAGTTGCGAATGTGCAAGGACAGCTGGACGGCACGATTAAGTCGTCCGGCGATGGTTCAGGCAATGGCGGCGGCTTCGGCGGCTTCGGAGGAGGCAGAAGGGGAGGCAACAACATGGCTGCGAATGGGGCTAATAATGCAGCGGTGCAAGAAGGCAACAATGCGCAAGACGGTAACAATGCACAGGGCAATGCGCCTGCCGCACAAGGCGGTGATGGGGCGCAGAACCTCAAGGCAGCGCAAGCGGATGTCAGCAATTCGCCAACAATCACAACCGCTTCATTAGACGCGAACAATAGCGGACTGAATATTCAGACTGTCGCAGTGGACGCGGACACGACCGACCAGAATAGTCAAGCAGCGCCAAACGCCGGCAATGGCGGTATGGATGGCCAAGCTCCGCCGGATGGCGGACAAGGCGGACAAGGCGGACAATTCCCTCAGGAAGGGCAATTCCCGCAAGATGGCGGGCAAGGCATGCAGGGCGGTTTTGGCGGCGAATTCGGCGGTATGGCGCCACCAGATGGTGCAAACTTCGGCGGCGGTTTTGGCGGACCTGGCGGCTTCGGCGGCAATACGGTTACGAATGTTAACCAAGGCAGCACGAAAGATGCCATTACGACAGGCTCGCTGCTGATCGTACTCGTACTGGCTATGTTCTTCATCGTGAATTTCCGTAAGAAGCATTAATCGCGAAAGCCGTTCAAGCGGTCCGGAACACCCGGCTGCTGAACGGCTTTTCTTTTTGATTATATCCAAAATAAATAGGTGAACATCTAAAAAAGCTCACGATTTGCTGAGTCAGCAATTCATGAGCTTGTCACTGTTATGCAAAGATGGTGCGGTCAAGAGGACTTGAACCTCCACGGTTGTTACACCACTAGAACCTGAATCTAGCGCGTCTGCCAATTCCGCCATGACCGCAATTTGTTGATGTCCACAAGGAAGATCATATCACTGATCAGCAATATAAGTCAACGTTAATTTCGGGCTATTACATTTATTCGTATTTTTAGATAGAATAGGAGATGGCATCGGTTGGCCGGTCCTGTGGAGAGGGCAACAAACCATACATAGAGATATGAGGTGATAGAAATGAAAAAAATCGCGATCGACATGGACGAAGTGATGGCTGATTTCTCGTCGAAGCATCTACGCCTATTCAATCACAAGTTTCAGGATTCATTGACGATTGAGGAACTGCAAGGGACGAGACTTCGGAACTTACGGCCGCATATGGCCGCCGAAATTACGGCTATTATTGACGAGGACAATTTCTTCCGTGACTTAAGCGTTGTAGAAGGAAGCCAAGAAGTGATCCGTGAGCTGAGCAAGGATTATGAGATTTATATTACGACAGCAGCAATGGAGCATCCGACCTCGTTCCATGGGAAGTATGAATGGCTGCGCGAGCATTTTTCTTTCATCTCGCCGATGAATTATGTGTTCTGCGGGGACAAAAGCATCATTAACGCTGATTACTTAATCGACGACAACTCGAGAAATTTCCGAGGATTCCGCGGCCAAGGACTATTGTTCACCGCACCGCACAACCGAGACGAAACCGGCTTCATCCGCGTTAACAGCTGGTATGAAGTGCTGGCGTTCTTCAAGAGCGAGAATCGTTGAGTTAAAAAGAAACAGCTTATTCGGCCTAGTGGGAGGTTGACCACATTGTCGAATAAGCTGTTTCTTTGTTCAAAAATCATTTTCGTTTCCATTTGCTATCTAATGAACCAGTCCAGCCGTGTCGCATACACGTTATTGGGACAGTTTATTTATTATCCGACGCAGAAGACGGCTTCGTCCATTCCTCCAGCATGCGAAGGATGCTGAACGCCTCTTCGTTCGTCTCTCCGCACGTATACTCCGCCGCGGTGAATCCGCCGCAAACGGCAGGGCGTTCGGGTTTGCCGAACAGCTTGCACTTGTTATCCGCTGTTAATTGAACGCAAGGTACGCCAGCGGGCTTGCCGCTCGGCATTCCTGGAATTGGAGAACTGATCGTTATGGCAATGCAGCAAGCAGCACATCCGATACGGCATTCCATCAGCGATCCACCTCCTAAGGTAATAAAAAAAGTTCCAGCTCATGCGCTGGAACCTCTTATAGATGGTGCGGTCAAGAGGACTTGAACCTCCACGGTTGTTACACCACTAGAACCTGAATCTAGCGCGTCTGCCAATTCCGCCATGACCGCACAAATGAACTGATGAAAACTAATATAGCATGTCCGATAAAGTGAAGTCAACGACCGAATAAAATTTTGTATTTTCAGACAGTAGACCCGAATAGGCCATGACGAGGTTTTCTAAGTGCGAAGCGGATAGCAGCCTGGATTTACAGCCTGCTGTCAGTACATATTTCTCATGAAAGGCACACACAATGAACTTACTTTGAGACAGAAGGCGGTGCCTTAATGATGAAATTTCGCAATCGATTGTTAAGCGATAAGGCAGTACCTCAAGCAGGATATGCACCACAACGGCCCACTAAGAAGCGGAAGCGACTAAAACTGCGTATTGCGTTTGCAACAATCGGTACATTCGTATTGTTGGCGTTCGCGCCGGCTCCTAATCTTACGAGCCATACATCAACAATGGCGCAAATACAGCCTAACCCTGTACCTGCTTCGAATGAGTCGAATGCCGCTTCGAAACGGATCGCGATTGTCATCGATGATTTCGGCAATGGGATGACGGGCACGGCAGAGATGATGAAGCTGCCTTTTCCGTTCACCGTCGCAGTCATGCCTTTCATGCCGACGACGAAGGCTGATGCAGAGACTGCGCATAAGCTTGGTCATGACGTTATCGTGCACATGCCGATGGAGCCTAATCGCGGGAAGAAGGAATGGCTTGGCCCCGGCGCCATTACGACTGACCTATCCGACGATGAGATCAGGAAACGGGTCGAGGCCGCCATTGATAATGTACCCTTTGCCGTCGGGATGAACAACCATATGGGCTCGAAGGTAACCGCCGACGAGCGGGTTATGCGCATCGTCTTGCAGGTGTGCAAGGAGCGCGGGTTATTTTTCCTCGATAGCCGTACGACGTTCAAGACCGTCATTCCTAAGGTAGCAACGGAGCTGAATGTGCCACTCGTCTCTAATGATGTTTTCCTGGACGATGTCTATTCCGTCGCACATATCTCCAAGCAAATCGGCATCCTGCGCAAGCATCTAGTGGATCATGAGAAATGTGTCGCGATCGGCCATGTTGGGCCATCGGGCAAGAAGACAGCGGCTGTGCTGCTATCCTCTACGCCTTCACTCCGAGAGAATGCGGTTATCGTCAAGCTCTCCGAGCTTGTTCGGCGCACCGGCGATCAGCAAATATTGCCGTAAACCAGCAGCTATCGTAACCGCAAGCTTCGTCTGTGCACTCCGATTCGTCAGCATGCTTCGATCTGCTGCATTCGACAGAAAGCCCATCTCCACGATGACGGCAGGCTGTTTGACGGACCGCAGCAAGTAATAAGGCTGACCTTGTCTAGGCAGATCATTCGTCTGTTGGAGCTGGTTGAGAGCGTCTTGAATGCAGTAAGCGAGAAGGGCGCTCTCGCCATTCGTTTGATGCAGTACAAGAGGGCCTCGTTTGGAACGGGATTTGGCCGAATTCACGTGCAGGCTGACGAATAACGTCGTCTCGATTTCTTCCGACAGCCCTTTGCGCTGGGATAGATCGCGGCGATGGCGCGAACGGGTGACATGCCAACGGTTATCTTCGCTTAGCGCATAATCGCCTGTGCGGTTAAGCACAGCGGTAATGCCTTGGCTGCGCAGCAGCAAATAAAGCTTCTGGGCTACAGCCAAATTGATATCCTTCTCGAGGATCGATCCGCTGGTCGTCCCGCCATCGATACCGCCATGTCCCGCATCGATCAGTACGACAGCAGACGGAAGCGCGCGTTTGTAGCGGGGAGGGGCCTCCGCCTCTTCCGTGCCAGTCTGCTTATCGGAGTTGGCAGGTGTAATTCGTTGATCTGGCGTTTCAAAGCTCCGATCCTGGTCAGCATCCGCATCAGCTGCCGGCGTGCTGCCAACAAGCAGCCAGCCAATAACAGCACATGATAAGCAGGCAAAGGCGAGTCGCCGGGCTGACGGATGAGGGATACGATGTCTATAGTGTCTCATTAAGGGACTCCTTCCTGCATGAACCATCATACTGTTATCGTGGCTCATCAGAAGGAAAGTCATTCATGATTATAGATAGGCGGAGCGGGGCACAATGATAATGTCAGCAATCGCACACTGATTAAGGGAGAGGGAACGGACATGGCAGATAAACGCGATGAATTCTTCAAATTTGTTGGCAAGCAAATTGTCGCTTATGTCGACCAGCCGGCAGAACAACGCGAGCAGCGCCGTCAGCTTCGGCAGGATGCGAAGGCGATGCGAGAGCCTTGGATGACACGTTGGTTCGGCATTGCACCTTTATCGATCATGTTCTGGATGAACGGATGGAAGAGCCGGCATGCGGAACATAAGCACAACCAAGGGCAATCTAAAGCACAAACTCATCGATAGAAGCTGCCCGCAGGGGACAGATCAGATAACCCAATATAACGAAGCTCGCTGCTGCGCCCGGTTCCTTCAGGATCGGGCTCTTCGAGCGCCAAATACAATGCGTTGTTCGACCATTGTTGGTAGCCTACAACTCCCCATACGAAAGTAGCGGTATGATCATACAGCTCGGCCACATAGCGGATGGGCGTATTCGCTTCGAGTGGTTTCGTTAACTGCTCGACATATTTGACCTTCATGGCCGTGTTCGTCAGCCAAGGCAGCTCGGCATAGATGTCGAACGACGATCCGTAATGGTCGCGATACACTTTAGACCGAATGCCCGCAGAGATGGGGAATGGCGCTGCTGCGGCTTTCTGTACGACTTTCGTGGTACTGCGCCATGTTGAATCGGTTGTTGGCAAAATATCCCCGGTCGCAGCGTCTGCAAACAGCACCTCTCGATCCGCAGTCACAATCCTCCAAACCGCAAGCACGCCGCTAACATAAAGCCGCTCCGCATGGAAGGAGGCTGTTTCTTTATCCGTACTTCCTTGAGCGATAACCCCTTGCCGCATAAGGGACAGCTTCAACGTTTCGGAATCGAACAGCGGCCGATTGCCGGCGCCATATTCGCCAAGTGAGAACCCGCCGCTTTCCGTTGCATGAACGATCATATATCCAACTTTATTGCCGCCCGCTGTAATCGATACATACCAGGAATGGGTGCCTGGCCCAAGCGGCTCGACCGTAAATTCAGCGCCGGACCATGCGGCGAACGGCTGCTGCTTGGCAAGCTCGTCCATCCAGGTCTGGATTTGATCGGATAAGCGTTTCTTCTCTTCCGGTGTTTGAGGCTTGATCGGCTGCGACGATTGAACAGGGAAAGCCTGCTGATCAGCCGAGGCGATTGCGAGGCTTGCCGTACTTGGCAGCAAAGCAGCGCATGCCACGATAACGAACAGCTTCTTCGTATGACGAAACCGCATAGTATCTCCGCCTTTCACTTCATATGAAGCCGCTTACGTTCCTTCTCATTGTAGTGGACAAGCTTCCGAGAACGCTGTTGGAAGCTGTCGCGCGGAAGTAAGCGGCATTGGTTCTATTTTTGCCGTAAAGCTGCGAAACCCGTCAGCCGTTTAGCGAATATAGCTTAATCGATGCCAGCCAGGTGAAAAATGCCGCAGTTGATGGCGGACGCTGTCACGCGAGGCTCGTACTGCCAACGAATTTCGGCTTGCCGCTTCTCGTATTGCTCAGCAATCGACGGTTTATTCTCTTCAAGCGCTGAAGCAATGAGCGGCTCATAATAATTCTGGATCCGCTCCAGCTCCTCATCCAGCCGTTCACGAGCTTGCGCTGCCCAGCTGTAATCCTGGCCCTTCAGCTTGCGCTCGATCGTCTGCTCGATGGTCGAAAGCGCTTTGCCAAGAGACAGTCCATTCTTCGTAATATGGACGTTCGGCGGCAGCTTCGGCGTCATCTTCAGCTCCAGCAGACGGTCGTGGAATCGCTCGACGCATTGTCCGGATGCAAGCGACACACCAAAGGAATACAGCTCTTCACGCTTGCGGTCGCTGGCGAATTCCACCTTCAGGTTGACGCCGAGCCACGCCGTATACGGCGTCGAATCATAAGGCATCAGATGCTTGCGTTCAGGCTCTTGGAACAGATAGACATAGCTGCCTGCGGCTTGGCTCGCATCGAACAGCTGATCCAATCTGCGCGAGCCAAAATGCATTTCTTCCCGCGGCATACGAATCGTATTGACCTCGCCATGGACGAAACCAAAGGAGCGGGCAAGCGCTGCTTCGGCTGCGGAAGCAAGAGGATCGTCCGGTTTCTGCTGATGTTTCTGCTGCGCTTGCAGCTGCTGTTGTTCAAGAGCGGCAGCCTCGGCGGCATCGTATTTCACACGGTCGGTGACCAGCAACATGGACATCGTCTCCGGATCGGCGCCGGTTCGATCGACGAAGCTCCAATAATAGGGGCGATTCGTTAATGCTCGGTCGGCTGCCGGCGATAGTTTCACTTTGAAGTGGGCCGGCGATTTCTCAAGGATGGTGCAGTCCATCGCGTCGAGAAACCGCTGCACATATCGGTGCACTTGACGCTCGTTCATTGGCTGGCCTCCATCGAGATCGTTTGACCAACCGCATCTAGCAGCCCGCCGAGTGCATCTTCCTCTTCGATGACGTCCGATTGGACCTCATCGCGGATGCGGTTGAGCGAATCGCCAAGACCGCTGATTCGACGTTGCAGATCGGTGCTGTCGCCTGCTTCTGCTACCAGCTTCGCAATCTGCTGCTCGATCGACAGCTCCTGCTTTTCGAACCTTTCGAGGATGTGATCCAGTTCGCCGATGACAAGCTCGAACAGGTTGATTTTCTCATGCAGAAGGGAAACAATATGCTCTTCAATCGTCCCAAGCGTACACAAGTTGTAGATCCGCACATCATGCTGCTGACCAAGCCTGTGAACACGGCCGATCCGCTGTTCGACGCGCATCGGATTCCATGGCAGGTCGAAGTTGATCATATGGTGGCAGAACTGCAGATTAATCCCTTCGCCGCCAGCTTCGGTTGCGATCAGCACCTGTGCACGTCCGCGGAACAAATCCATCATCCAATCCTTCTTGCCGCGGTTCATACCGCCCCGATATGGGACGGCGTACAAGCCATTCGAACGGAAGTAGTTGAGCAAATATTCCTGCGTCGCCCGATATTCCGTGAAGATGATGACTTTATCATCAATCTCACGAATGAGCTCCATCGCTTTCTCGGCCTTCGTATTGGAAGTGATGGCGCGAATGTTCTCGACGAGACCCCATATCTTCGCACGGAGCGGGGAATCCTCGGCTGTCTTCTTGAACAAATTAACGAGCGTCACGAAGACGGCGTCGCGGCTGGAGCATACTTCCCGCTGCAGGGTAACGAGCGACAGCATGCTGGCCATGTCGGCAATCGTCTCTACAACGCGCTCCTTGACGAAGGCGGTAACGCCATCGTACAGCGCCTTCTCTTCAGGCGACAGCGCAAGCGGGATGTTGCGAACGATCCGTTTCGTGAAGTGGATGCCGCCATCGCCGCGTCGATTACGAATCATGACGGCGGACAGCGCTTCTTGGAGCTGATCCTCATTCTTCGGCAGACGTTTGTCGACGACGAAGTTCGCCGCGAATTCGCTCTGACCGCCGAGCTGGCCGGGCTTGAGCAATGTAATGAGGTTATACAGCTCGTCCAGATCGTTCTGCACCGGCGTTGCGGTGAGGAGCAGGCAATATTTTTTGCTCATCTGATTGACGAATTGGTAGTTCGTTGTTTTCTTATTCTTCAACTTGTGAGCTTCGTCGATAATAAGCATGTCGTAATCTTGGGCTAGAAGCTTCTCGCGATGCGGGTCCCGCTTGGCGGTATCCATGGACGCTACCACGATGTCGTACTGCCAGGTATGCTCTTTCTTCTGGGCGACAGCGGAAATGCCGAACTTCTGGTTCAGCTCCCGTACCCATTGCAGCACAAGCGATGCCGGCACGAGAATGAGCGCGCGCTTCACCAGCCCGCGGACCATATATTCTTTGAGCACAAGTCCTGCTTCGATTGTTTTGCCAAGACCAACTTCGTCAGCCAGAATGGCCCGGCCGCCCATCTCGTGAAGCACTTTGCTGGCGGTAGTTATTTGGTGAGGCATCGGTTCTAACGATGGGAGACAGCGAAGACATCGCAGCTCGTCAAAGCTTGTTACCTGCTTCGCTTGTTCAGCCTCTACCGCCAATTGATAGAGCTGCCAGTTATCCCATGGGCCGTTGCGGTTCAATCTGGCTTGCAGCTCGTCGAACCAGGACCGGTCAAACTGCCATTCTACGAGCGGATGCAGCTTGCCTCTCGCGGCTGGTTCGGAGCGTGACGGATTCGTCGGTTGGTTCGGTTGCAGCATAGATGAGCTCCCTTCCTGCCACGTTGTGGGTATGTGATTGCTCTAGTATGGCCTTGCTTTCGGCAATTCATAAGAGGGTGGAAAGTCAAGGTGCGATATCGTGTGAAATATCGACATTGGACGAGCTTTCTTGAGCAAATTGCAGGATGGTGGCGAAAATGTGCATAGAATGGGTTAAATCGGCTTGTACACGCCATGTGTATCTATATTTAGTATAGTATAATGGTATTCGCACACAATATATGGTATCGACTTCATACAATATAGCTGATTCATACGGGCAGCGGAACACGAATTCGGGGAGGATGTCGGACGGATGGTTAAAGCGGGAAGCAATCGGCTTGAAGGGCTGAGCGAGAAAATATTTTTGGATCGTTATGCATGGAAGAATGCAAATACGAACGATACGAAGGTCGGGGACGTTGTACTCGTATTAACGAAAGACGATCCTAAATTTCCTACGAAGGAAGTCGGCGAAGTCGTAGCGCGCGAAGGCAAACGTGTAACGGTTAAGCTGCGCAGCGGTGATACAGTGGAATCGTCGGTTGAGAAGCTGACGTTGACCGTCGAGAAAACACCGGAGGAAATGTGGGATCGTCTCGCAGGCGCAATGGCATCGGTAGAGAAGGCTGACAAGCAGAAGGAATGGGCGGATAAGTTCCGTTACATTCTCGATGATTGGAAGCTTGTGCCGGGCGGCCGCATCGCAGCTGGCGCCGGTGCCAGCGAAGAGCTGACGCTGTTCAACTGCTACGTCATTCCTTCGCCGAAGGACAGCCGCGGCGGCATTATGGCGACGCTCTCCGAGATGACGGAAATTATGGCACGCGGCGGCGGTGTAGGCATCAACTTGTCTTCGCTTCGTCCTCGTCGCGCAATCGTTGCTGGCGTGAACGGTTCCTCCAGCGGCAGTGTATCGTGGGGCGGCTTATTCAGCTATACGACAGGCCTGATCGAGCAAGGCGGCAGCCGCCGCGGCGCGCTGATGCTTATGATCAACGACTGGCATCCTGATCTGCTTGATTTCATTACGGTGAAGCAAACGCCAGGCCAAGTGACGAACGCGAACCTGTCGGTATGCGTCAGCAACGGCTTTATGAAAGCAGTCAAAGAAGATTTGGATTGGGAGCTTGTGTTCCCAGATACGAAGACGCCGGGTTACGACGAGCTGTGGGACGGCGATCTGGAGAAGTGGAAATCGGCGGGTCATCCGGTTATTCACTACAAAACGGTTCGTGCACGCGAAGTGTGGCATACGATTATCGAGTCAGCGTGGAAATCTGCAGAGCCAGGCGTCGTATTCATGGAATACTACAACCAGATGTCGAACAGCTGGTACTTCAATCCGATCATCTGTACGAACCCATGCGGCGAGCAAGGCCTTCCGGCTTGGGGCGTCTGCAACCTGTCGGCGATCAACCTGTCGAAGTTCTACGACGAGACGACGAACGATGTGGATTGGAAAGAGCTGAGCCGCGTAACGCGCTGGTCGGTTCGTTTCTTGGATAACGTTATCGACAAGACGCCTTACCACTTCCCTGAGAATGAAGCGAATCAGAAGAAGGAACGCCGTGTCGGTCTCGGAACGATGGGGCTGGCGGAGCTTATGATCAAGCTGGGCGTTCGTTACGGATCTGCTGAATCGCTCGCGTTCCTCGATAAATTGTATGGCTTCATCGCACGGGAATCTTATTTGGCTTCGTCGGATATCGCTGCAGAGAAAGGTTCGTTCGAGGCATTCGATGCGGAGCTGTATCTGCAGAGCGGATTTATGCAAAATATGGTGGAGGAATATCCAGAGGTTGGCGATGCAGTCGAGAAGAATGGCGTGCGTAACGTAACGATCATTACGCAGGCACCGACTGGCAGCACGGGTACGATGGTTGGCACATCGACCGGCATCGAACCTTACTTCGCTTTCGAATATTATCGTCAGAGCCGTCTCGGCTTCGACAAGCAGCTTGTGCCGATCGCGCAGGAATGGATCGATGCGAACCCTGGTCAAGAGCTGCCGGCGTATTTCGTAACGTCGATGAGCCTCTCCGCCCAAGATCATATCCGCGTGCAAGCAGCGATTCAGCGCTGGGTAGACAGCTCGATCTCGAAAACGGCGAATGCGCCGAACGACTTCACGGTGGAAGAGACGAAGGAGCTGTACGAGCTCGCATTCGATCTCGGCTGCAAAGGCGTAACGATCTATCGCGACGGCAGCCGCGATGTGCAAGTGTTGTCCACATCGTCGAAGGAAGAGAAGAAAGAAGAGGTTGCTGCACCAGCACCAGTGGCACAGGCGGATGAAGCAGTTGCAGCGACGGCAGCAGCATCGGCTGTTACGGATAGCTCGGCGGTTGGTCAACTAAACACAACGCTTAACGCAAGCGTAACACCGCAGCAAGAGCAAGTGTTCGACAAAGAATATAAGCGCCGTCCGCAAGTGCTGCGCGGTGCAACTTATAAAGTCAACACGCCATTCGGCATGGCGTACATTACGATCAACGATATGAACGGAACGCCAAGCGAAATCTTCCTGAACGTCGGCAAAGCCGGCTCGGACGTCTTCGCAATGGCTGAAGCACTCGGTCGCGTTTGCTCGTTGTTCCTCCGCTACGGCGATCATGGCAACAAAGTGAAGCTGCTCGTGAAGCACTTGAAAGGCATCGGCGGCTCCGGCGCGATCGGCTTCGGCGCTAACCGCGTCGAATCGATTGCCGACGCAGTAGCCAAGGCGCTCGAGACGCATGCGGAGAACGCGGCAGAGGAAGCTGCGGCATTCGAAGCGTATGCGGCAGTGCGTTCTGCTGCAGCTCACAAGCAGGCTGCGGTGGCTCCGCAAGCCGCAGTTTCGGCACCAGCAACGGGACAAAATGGCGGCTACGTCGGCCAGCCTAGCTCGCGCGACCTGTGTACTTCCTGCGGATCAGCGTCGCTGATGAATGTAGAAGGCTGCAAAACTTGCAGCAACTGCGGGTACAGCCGTTGTAATTAAAACGGGAGCTTGAAGAGAGGCTCTTCTTACACGACGACGACGACGATTAAATTTATAGTTGTAGCACACTAGTTGGTTGGCTATAGATGAAGGGGCCGTGGAAATTTCCACGGCCCCTTCTTTGTGTCGACTGACGGTTAACGAACCCAAACGGCGCTATTCGGTAAAGTAGGCGTAATCTCCGTGCTAACGAATCTAGCTGTCGCTATTAGCTGCTAAACGAGCGGATTTGGCTGAATCGTAGACAAATAAGGGGTTTGGGATTCGTTAGCAGATGACACACGCTGGAATCTGGTTGATAGAGCATGTAGGATTCGTTAGAGGATTACGCGTCAGATCGTAATATGCAATGATGAGAGATTGTAGTAAAATTATGGTAGTTGATTAAAACTGGTGATCGGGTAATTAGATCATTAATAAATGAGCCGTTGTTTTTGGGGATTCCTTGGAATTAGGAAGAGCCGGAGGAGGACATATGACTAAATTATTGGTGATCTCCGACGAAGAATCCAACTACATATGGGACTATTTTGACCCCAACAGATTTAAAGATGTAGACATTATCATTTCATGTGGGGATCTAAAGTCTGAATACTTATCATTCCTGGTGAGCATGATCAATGCTCCTTTATTGTATGTACATGGCAATCATGATACAAAATATCAAACAAGCCCTCCAGAGGGCTGTGAATGCATTGAAGATAAACTGGTGCTGTATAAAGGTCTTCGAATTATGGGCTTAGGTGGAAGTTATCGGTATAGTCCAGGGGACCATCAATATTCCGAGAGGCAAATGAGACGAAGGATATCCAAATTAAGATATAAGTTATGGAGAAACAAAGGCGTAGATATCGTTGTTACCCACGCTCCAGTATATAAAATTGGTGATGGCGAAGATTTGTGTCATAGAGGTTTTGAATGCTTTGTAGAGCTAATCAATAAGTATGAGCCCCGATATTTATTTCACGGACACCAGCATTTAAACTATGGAAGGAATGTAAGAATTCACAACCTCAATGATACGCAAATCATTAACGCATTTGGTTACTACCTGATTGAGATTTAGAGGTTCAAGACTTTAAGAAGTAAAGAACGAACGCGCATAAGGCTGCTTCTCCGTCAGTACGATCCTGACAAGATAGGCAGCCTTGTTTATTGGAAGGAATATAATGATTTCTTAGGTTAGATGGCTGACTCGAAGCCAATCGGCTTCAAGGATACACATCATTATACATCATATAAGATCATGAACACGTTCCATGATATCTTTCACGTGGCGTGGCCACTTCGAATTGGCGGGACAATATTTTTTGGCCACTTTGTCGATGGTCGTATAACCTCTGTCTATGTATTTCTCAGCAATCAGTTCCCCGAATTTGAGCACGCTATCTGCTTTCGACTTGAAGCTGAGCGCCTTATTGTACGGATTGCTGCCGCTTGCGTTGAGGCCGAACAAATTATTCTTTTTTCTTGCCAGTTTGCTGCTGCCGTTCCCGCTCTCGAGCTTCATGACCGCGATGGTAAAATACGCGTTGACGCCATACTCCTGCTCCACTTTCAAAATCGCTTTCTCCAAGCCTTGGTCTTCCAGATCTGTCCCTTTCAATATAGCCGCGATATGCTGGACGGTCAGTCCTGAGGTCGATTCGACCTTGGACGTCGGTTCATTAATCTTAGTCGCGACAGATAACGTCTTGACTTCCTTCACTTCATTCACGGCCTTCTGCAGTGGAGCAGCTTTCTTCTCATCTAACTGTTCTTGCGTGATTGGCTTGGCGTACCCGCCATGCACGTACCCTCCGCCTTTTAAACTTAGCCAACCGTTCTCGGTCACGGACGATACTTCCAGAATGGTCCCTTTAGTCACGGTGTTGATGATCTGAGATTTATTGTAAGCGTTTATCCGCACGTTCAGATAATCAGCCGTTGTTTCGTATGTAAGGATAGTCGGCGGCGCTTGGATCGCTTGTTTCGCTTCGGTTGGAGGAGCCTGTTCCGACAATTGGAGCACGGGCTGCTCGGTCGGCTTGGCTTCGGTGGGAGTCGCCGTCTCTTGAACGGGAGGCTTAAGAGGAGTCAGAGGTTGAACGGCATGAGGCAGCGGCATCGTTAGCAGCGGTGCGGATTGCGCCACTTGCTTCGATAGAGGTAGCTCTGAATCAGATTTCGAGGCGGCCAAGGCGAAAGGATTCGATAAGGCATCGAAATATAGGCCGACGGTAAAAGCGACGATAACGGTTATCGCATACGAAATAAGTGATTTACGCTTTTCTCTTAGCATGAATATCCACTCCTAATCGTAATGGGTATGATGCGGATCGCAATAAATCGGATGATCCCAACGATCAATTATCAGGGAAAAGGATGCCATACTTTCGAATGTGCTTCTGCATCTTGGAGCTAGATAAGTTAAACCGATTGTAACGAATGATCGCCGAAAACCTTGTCAAAAGGCCTGAAAACCAAGCTTGTAAATTTGTCGGATTCAAACAGAAAAACTACGAAGCGCGCGGTTTTGAGCGGTTTTTAATGACTATGAGAAAATCTTAACTTGCCGGAACCGTTGATTAGAGAGGTTTTTGGAGTTACACAATAGCTTGTCTCGTCAGCATAAAGCCAGTCCAGGTGGTTGTGTACAGCGTAATCGATCGATGTATGTACGCTGGAAGAGGGTGTGGAACTTTCCACGCTATTGTCCCTTTGTTATTGGATAACGAACGCAGTAAATGCTATTAGCTCTTGATTGAGGAATCTGCCGCGCTAACGAATCGAGATATCGCTATTGACTGTTTAATGTGCAGACGTGGCTGAGATGTAGACTAATAAGGTGTTTGAGATTCGTTAGCGGATAAACCCAGCTGTTAGTTGACTAATAAAGCTCTGTTGATTCGTTAGGGTACTAAGATTTAGAAATGAATATAAAATAATGGGGATGTATAGTAAAATTATGTTAAGAGCATAGGGTGCTTTGGAGGACGCAGTATGGGAAACCTTTTTACTAATAAGAAGAAGATTAGAAATTGGAAGAGACGAGTTCGCAATGTCCATAAGTGGAAAAAATCTTACTTGCATCTGGACCTAGAACAATTATTAAAAAATGAAAAGACACACTTGAAGATTTGGATAGATCCTTGGTACAGACTAGCGAGAAGAAATCCGCCACATTGGTTGAGGAAGATAATGTTCGAAGGATTAACTGAGATTTGCTTGAACTGGAAGAAGCAGCTGGACGAATTGAAGGAACCTTACGATCTACAGATATGGTTGTACGATCCTAATTTTATTAACTCTGAGGTTGTTGTAGCGATAAGGGGAAGTTTAGAGTCTTACAATAGAACTTTTAACAAAGCATCTAATATAAAGGATTTTCCCAAGGAGTATTATCTAAGTAGTCAATTTTTGTCCGAGTTAGAATGGGGGCATTATTTAGAGGAAGATTATTATTTTCTGACATTAGATGATCTAACTGATACAGAGGTAGACAAATTAAAAAATAGAGCAATTGTTGAGGAAGTAATCTTTAATAATGGAAGCTCAAAGGATACCTGTTTTAGGATAAATAAAGGTGATGTATGGGTTGCGACTGTGAAAGCATAGCTCTCAGTAACAGCAAATTCCTCATCGTTATTACAGTAATGGAAGCGGGGTACTGAAGATGCCAGGCAAACAGCAGCCCAAATTAGTTCATTGGAAATTTGACGATGAAGTTCGGGATGATCCAGGAGAATGGAATTGGATTGAAATAACTATGGTTTTTAATGATGGGTCAAAACGTTGGAGCATATTATATACACCTGAAAGATTACAGAACAATCTCTCTAGGAGCAATATAGATCCTCCGGGACTGTTCATTAAACATATGATAATCGTTAGAAGCTATTTAGTGAGTGACATTCAAAGAGTTTTGGAAGATCTTGAAGAAAACAACAAATTGTTAGATGCATCAAGAGCATATGAGAGCTAGTCAGGGACTTGCAACATTTGAGGGCTTGTGAATATGAAAACATTTGTGAAACTTCAAATTTACTAAATGAGAGTGATTTTATGTGGAGCAAGATTGTTTTCTTACTCTCTGCAATTTTAATTATGAGTGGTTGTAATTCAAGAATAGACGATCACTATATTTATTTTAATCCCACCAAGATAAAAGTTGGTGATGAAATTGCTGGATTCACTTTGAGATCGATTGATTATGATAAAGAAACAAAAACTGTACATGCATATTTTGATGGTGAGGTCGAAATATCAGGATACTTTATGGATTCAGGTTACTTTGCTCCTGATATAACCAGTCATTTACCAAAAGCATCGTTTGAAGAACCTCATCAAAATAGTTTTAAATTAATTGATATGCCTATATTTGATAGAGAACATCGAATGGGAACAATAATAATAAAAGATTATGAGATTCATAAAGGAAATACTAAACTTAGTGACCAGGCAATTTTTGTAAAGATAGTTGATTGAATCTGGTTCAAGATGTCTTTCTTAATAGAACACTGATTGCAGCACCGGGGCGGGAATTCTTAAGCAGTGATAGCTCATTAAAGAAAGCGATATGCCCCAATGTAGAGCATATGAACACCAATCATGAATGTATAATCGCAGGCATTCCATGTATTGGAACGTCGTAACACAGGCTGTTGAAGAGGCGAATGTGTTGATTGACGAGTTAGGTGATAAGGACGGGCTATTGGGCGTTATAGGTAACTCGGTTTGAGAAAATGGATCCGATAACAGCATTCGATCACATGAAGCAGTGAGACCTGCTTCTTCTGCACGGAACAGAAGATACAACAATACCAATCGATAGTCAGAGATATTTTATGCAAATTGTTGGACATAACGATCTATCGAAATCAATTAAATACGTTGAGTACGCCAAGGTAAATCATCATATTACATTAGCCATGTTGGAAGAAGTGCTATTGATTGGGAAGCCAAAGAACCGATGTTTCAAGCGTTAAACCATAATATTAGATGTCTCATGTATTATTTTACGGATGACATTCACTTAGGCCTTACAAATGCTAGAAGAGCAAAAGCCTTAGCTTCAACATCAGCCTTCCCAGGAGCCAAGAAGAGTATGGAAGCATTCGAAGCATACGTAGAAGTAGGACAAATATTAACGGGGCTGAGTATCGAAGAACCAATCAAGAGCCTAGAACTGAAATTTGAGAAGCAGCCATTGTTACCCAAACTGGTAATCGCATGGGGACTTATGAATGGATATCAACAACAAAAGGAATTATTGAAGTCCAAGAAAATGATCGAATTTTGTGAGTTAAATGCCCCACACTGCACACTCCTGATTAAACCTATAAAGGCTATTCAAGAAGAGATCAACTTCGCCTAACCCTATATTCGTCTCATCATATAAAACCTCAAGGGAAGATCAAAATCATGAGATACATAACGCTTTCGATCATTGCCATCATACTTTTAATTGTATTTGCTATGTTCTTCGGACCATTTGGGAGTTTGGTTTTATTAGTTATTGCTGCAGGCGTAATTGGTCATTTGTACGCTATTACGAAGCAATTAGAATCTAGAATTACTGAGTTAGAGAGGCGTCAAGGAATCATAAAGGATGATGACTACAACTTAAGTAATGAAGATATCGAAAATGAGTTAGAACAGTATATCGACCCAGACGACAACAAATGAAACGTACGGATGTTCAACTACAGATTCGCTGAGAACTTATCAAACAATAGAGAGGAATCAAACGATGAAACTTAGAGTTGGAGCCGTATTTATCCCAGTGCTGAATTTACAAGAAAGTATCACTTGGTATTCTCGATGCTTCGGACTTCAGCTAATCGATAATTGGGGGCAGGGAGCAAGCCTTTCCTTTAAGGACGGAGAAGCTTTACTAGCTCTTATTCAGGTGGAGCAAATTCCATCGTTACATTTCCAAGTGAACAATAAAAACAGTAATGTCTATTTCCACTTTGAAACAGATGACATTGACCATGCTCGTCACACTTTCGAAGCATTAGGAGTTGAAATAACCCAATCGCATGACCATGGATTAATGAATGAGTTGTACATAAAGGATCCTTCCGGCAATGAAATCGCGATATACTGCGAGAAGAAAGAGTCTCCGTTCTATAAGCATGCAACAGGGAAAACTTCTTGGTAAAGCCGGGATTAATATTAAATGCAACTGAACGATCGAGAATATGATGTCGTTATCTGCAATACCGTAACTTCACTAAACATTACGAGGTGATCATTGTGGGAACTGTATACGAATCCATTAAGCCAGAACATGAACAGTTTATTAAAGAGCAAAAGATGTTTTTTGTAGGATCGGCTGCGTCTACCGGTCATGTTAATATTTCGCCTAAAGGACATGATGTTTTTCGAATACTCTCGCCTAATAAAGTTGCGTATCTTGATTTGACAGGAAGCGGGAATGAAACAAGTGCTCATCTTACGGAAAGCAATCGGTTAACCTTTATGTTTGTTTCATTCGAAGGCAAACCATTAATTCTAAGACTGTACGGGAACGGTAGAGTCGTATTGCCGAACACCGACGAATGGGATGAAGCGGTCACTCACTTCGACTTGCTGCCTGGGTACAGGCAAATTATTATTTCTGACATTGAAATCGTGAAAACTTCTTGCGGATTCAGTGTGCCTCTGTATTCCTTCGAAGGGGAAAGAGATGTATTGCTGAAGTGGGCCGTTAATAAAGGGGAAGAGAATTTAGTTGAATATAGAAAGAACAAGAATTCAATAAGCATGGATGGCATCATGACACCGATTGGAGCATCTCTAGCTGAAGAAGAATGAATGGAGTTTCAAGCAGAGGGAGATTTTCAACCATGCTAATGAATAAAATAGGAAAGTACTCGGTACCAGAAGAACTATTGTTTCTATCCGAATTGGATAAACAATATTCATCCATTTATGAACATGACAGCTTATTAGGCGCCTATATTAGTTTGAACAATTTTCGATATTCGATAACTCCCTTAGACGTCATTCCGTTTGGCCGAACAGGCGTCGATGGAATCCACCTCGGTTTCCTTACTGATTATAGTCAATGCGATGCATTAGATAACGCGTATATTGTTTGCGTTTCTCCCATGGATTTCGAAAAACCGATATCTATATTGTCTCGAAATATTAGAGAGTTGTTAGCTTTATGGATTGCCGTTGGTGATCCATGTTTGATGGACGCGTATAAATATTATTCGAGGGAAGACCAGTTCAATAAATTTCTGAGGAAACATGAAAAAGGTTTGTATGAGAGATCCATTAAATTAGAGCCCTACTTCGATATGTTTATCCAACAATTCGATATTGAACCGATCACAGATGTGTATCAATACTTGCATAGCGTTCAACAGATGAGACATGAAGAAAAAGTGCTCCCAACACTAGATGGATTAGGCGTAATAAGATGCACATCAAACTCCGGCGGTCACAAACCTTATACGGTGACCCAAAACGGCACATATAAAGTAGATGAGATTAGTGAATATCTAAGCGGCTGTAGTATGGAAACCAAACTTGCTTTAATTCGAGATCTTCAATTTCATCATGCGCTAAGCGATGAGAATCTGGTGGACTTCATTTATAGAGAGTTGCTGAAAGACAACCTCGTGGATGAAGCGAATAATCTGCTAAGAGATTTGTAATATTCCCCCCCAAAAAAAACTGAACTCCACCATATTAACAAAGATAGGTTGAAGTTTATGGAGAAGAAATATCTTATTAAGTCCCTATTGATTTCATCTGGTATTATAGAGTTTTTATTAGGAATACCGATAATAGGGAACATATTGATCTGGGATTATCAACCGTATCCAATGTTAATCGCATTTCTTGTGCATTTGAGTACTTTAATCGTTGGTATCGTCTACAGAGGTCCTATATTTCCGAGTATCTTGGCAATATTGAGTTTGTCGGTAAGCTGGCTGCCGATTATTGGCTGGGGCATTCATATGTTTATTTCAGGCATCCTTCTAACAAGTGGGGTTATGGCGAAAGGAAAGTAAGAGGGGACCGCGCGATGCGGTCTCCTCTTTGTAATATTCGATCATGAAATAAAACTAATTCACAATACGGAATGTCGCATCTTGCTTCTCCGTATCGGTGCTGATCGGATCCAGCTTTTTTATGAAAAAGGTGTAATTATTCATTTAGTAGGAAACGGTTGGTGATTCGTTGCATACTCGAAACAGTCGGAATAAAGTGTCCAACCAACAAGAGTCCGAAGACCTATCGGGACTTTTGTTGGTTTTATTTTGTTTTCTACTGAATATGTCTGTTTCCGTATTATTATATCTGTCTTTCTATTTGATTTTTTCTATTTTTGTGGTATTTTAATAGCGAAGCGAGAATTGGAAACATCGCCACATTTTGGGCGAGTGCGAAAGGAGTGGTGTGAACTCTACTCATGAGACCAGAGGATGGCATCATTGGCCTCAATGTTCGATGTTCTTGTAAGCGGTTGCATCACATTCAGCCTTCGGTTGATACGTTCATCAAGCATTCGACGAATGGAAGACAATAGGAAAGCGGGGAATTCAATAATATGCCATTCAAACACAGCTTGACTGGTAACTTACCTCTAAGCTCTGTTTCATTGAGAAAACAAGGATTCAAATCGTTTCTAGCAGCGGCGCTTGTGTGCTCGACGTTCGTCTCGGGCTTGCCGATTAGCGGCGTGCAGTCTGCATATGCAGCGGCTGTTGATCCGATCGTGAAAAAGTTCGATTTCGGCACAGCGTCAAGTCCGGTTCTGAGTGAATATACGAGAGTGTCGGAATCGCTGCTCTATACGCCGGAGTTAGGGTACGGTCTCGACGTGGCGGTTGCATCTCGTAATCGTTCGGGCGGCGATGACTTGACGAACGATTTCATACTTGGCACGTCTTATACATTCAAGGTGGATTTGCCGAATGGCCAATATGATGTGACGGCTTATTCCGGCGATCTGTTGGCAGGAACGTCTACGACGAAGACGACTTTTACGCTTGAGGGGACAGCGGCAGGCACGATTAGCTCAAGGCAGGCTGTCACTTCGGCCACTTACCGGACAACAGTGAGCGACGGCCAATTAACAGTCGGGGTTACTGGTTCAGGCGCAGGCGGTTATTTGAACGGCCTCGTTATCCAGCAGGTTGTTGAACAACTTCCGGCAGCGCCAGATGGACTTACAGTCATCGGACTTACGTCCTCGAGCGTTTCGCTTGCGTGGAGCAGCGTTGCAGACGCTGCAAGCTACTCGATATACCGCAGCAGCAGCGTTGACAGCATGCCGACATTGGTCGGACAAGCAGCGGGTACTTCGTATAGTGATAATACGGTTACAATAGGCAGCAGTTATTCTTATTATGTAACTGCAGTTGGCGCAAACGGGCTGGAGTCGGTACTTAGCGCACCAGCGAACGTAACTGAAATTCCGGCGCCTCAGCCTCCGGCAACGCCGGCTAATGTGACAGTCGACGAGGTCGGCGCTGGCTCTGTTCAATTGAGCTGGGGCGTAACGGATGGAGCGTCGGGCTATCGGGTGCTTCGTTCGGATGCAGCAGATGGAACGTTCGCAGACATTGGGCAGACGACGGCCCCGACCTACACGGATACGAGCGCAGATACGTCCAAACGTAATTATTATCAGATTATTGCTGTGAATGACGCAGGCGAGTCGGCTGCTTCGGCGACCGTATCGAGTGCCATCTACATACCGCCAGCAGAACTGCCTGAGGGCGGCGTTCAACGGTTCGACTTTGGTAACGGCGAGTTGGCAGACGGCTATATTCGCGTTACCGCAGCGAATAAGTATACATCATCGCTCAAGTACGGCTTTGCAGATGCTTCCAAAGTAACGACGTCAGACCGCGGCACATCGGATCCGATTCGCTCGGACTTCGCGTTGGTGAAGGATACATCATTTAATGTCGATCTTCCGAATGGTGACTATACGGTCTCCATCGTGGCAGGTGACGCATCCGATGCAACGGATGTCGCGATCAATGTAGAGAACATTCAGAAGGTGCAGCAAACCGCGAAGACGGCTGGACAATATCTAGAGATGGAGTTTGCGATCGCGCTTGTTGACGGCCAACTGAACTTCAACTTCAGCGGTACGGCAGCGAAGATTAACGCCATCGTCATTACGAGACTGCCAGACCGTCAGCCAAGTGAAATCCCAACCGTCTATATCGCCGGCGACTCTACCGTTCAGACGTACGATCCTTATTGGGAGCCGCAAGCAGGCTGGGGCCAGATGCTGCCAAGATACTTCAATAACGATGTAGCATTCAGCAACCAAGCAATTGGCGGCCGCAGCACGAAGAACTTCATTACCGAGGGACGACTGGATAATGTGCTGCGCGCACTGAAGCCAGGCGACTATTTCCTCGTTCAATTCGGTCATAACGATGCGACGATCAGCATTCCGGAGCGTTATGCATCGCCGGCCGATTATAAGAGCTATCTTGAGAATTACTACGTCGAAGGCGCGCTGCAGCGCGGAGCGATTCCGATTCTAGTAACGCCGATGGGCCGCCGCGACTATAACGCCGATGCAGGCAAGTTCAATGTCAGCTTCCCTGAATATGTTCAAGCGATGAAGGAAGCTGCGGCTGACAAACACGTCGCGTTGGTAGACCTTAGCGCGCTTAGCATCGACTACTACAATTCGATCGGTTATGCAGCGACGACGTCCGTATTCCTCTATACGGATCCAGGCGTGTACCAAGCGTTCCCAACCGGTTCAGCCGACAATACACACTTCCAAGAATACGGCGCTATTCAGCTTGCACGCTTGCTAGCAGGTGGTATCCAGCAGCTGGACCTGCCGCTAGCGCAGTCGGTTAAGGAAGCCGAGCTCCCGGCCCATGCACCTGCGAAGATTGAAGGGTTGGCCGCAGGCAGCGTCAGCAACGCAGGTGCGGTGCTGAAGTGGAATGCCGATGATGCAGCTGATATTTACAAAATCTATCGTAAACTCGCTTCCGATCCCGAGTCTTCTTACCAAATGGTAGGCACAGCAACGGTTGCCGGCTTCACGATGGGCGGCATGTCGGAAGGTCAGTCGTATACGGTTCGCGTAACGGGCGTGAACGGCGCCGGCGAATCGGTTCCTTCGGATGAGGTCACGATTGATACGAAGTCAGCGAAGTACAAATACGATTTTGGCCCGGTAGGCGCTCCGGTTGCAGAAGGCTATACAGAAGTGACGCGAAGCGTGTTGTATACGCCTGAACGGGGTTACGGTCTCACGAATAGCACGGGCATGATCGATCGCGACCGCGGTTCAGCTACAGATGCTCTGCGCCGAGACTTCGTGGCGTACTTCGGCGCTTCGTATGAGTTTAAGGTCGATCTGCCGAATGGCTACTATTCTGTCAAATCGTATACAGGTGACTGGATTGGTTCTACCCGCACGAATGTCGTTATTGAAGGCAAAGATTACGGCACGATCTCCTCGGGCAAAGAAAACATTGCGGAGAAAGTGTACAACAATGTCGCGGTGAAAGACGGCCAAATGAACTTTATCATCAGCGGCCAGACCGCACATTTGAATGGTCTTGAAATTACGCCGATCCTGCTGGCGCCAACAGCACTGAAGCTGGACGAGCTTCAAGTTGATCGCGATCCAGTAGAGACGCAGCTGTCTTGGACAGGAATTGACGGCGCTGCGACATACCGAGTCTATCGCAAGGCAGCAGATGCTTCAACTGCTGAACTGCTCGGCGAAATATCGGGAACGACGACGTTCCGCGATACGACAGGCGATGTAGGACAGCAGTATGTTTATACCGTAACTGCGGTAGATAATACGGGATTCGAGTCTGTAGCTTCGAATGAGCTCTCCATCTCGACGATTGATCCGGCGGTAGCGCTTGCGCCAGTACCAAGCGACCTGAAGGTACAGTCGATTGGCAAGAACAGCGTGACGATCGAGTGGACAGGTTCGGATAAGGCAAGAGCCTACAACGTATATCGCGCATCCAAGGCCGATGGACCATTCAAGCTGATTGGCAAAACGAAGGAATGGAATTACACCGATACGACGGTACTGACGACCGTTCCTTACTACTACAAAGTAGCATCGATTAATGCAGGCGGCATCTCGGCACAGTCGAGCGTCCTTATTACGCAAGCCGTGACGACGCTCTATCGCAATATGGAATATTTGGATCGCAGTCCGGTTGCTGTGAAGCAGCAGGACGGCGTATATATCGGATGGCGCATGCTTGGACTTGATCCTGACACGATTGCGTTCAACGTCTATCGTGACGGCGTGAAGCTTAATGCGACCCCGATTACGAGCAGCACGAACTATCTCGATGCAGGCGGTACGGAGCAGTCGCAATACCGGATCACACAGGTGTTGAATAACGTAGAGAACCCTGCAACGAAGGCGTTCGGCGTATGGTCGAAGCAGTACTTGTCGATCCCGCTGCAGAAACCGGCTGATGCGTATACGAAGGATGGACAACCTTACACGTACAGCGCTGGCGATGCAAGCGTTGGCGACCTGGATGGCGATGGCCAATATGAGATTGTGATGCTGTGGTCGCCTTCCAATGCGAAGGACAACTCGCAGGCTGGCTACACAGGCATCGTCTATATGGATGCATACCGAATGGATGGCACGCGTCTATGGCGCGTCAATCTTGGTCCGAACATCCGCGCGGGCGCCCACTATTCCCCGTTCATGGTGTATGACCTGGATGGCGATGGCAAAGCAGAGGTTGTACTGAAAACGGCCGACGGCACGATTGACGGCCAAGGCAAAGTAATTGGCGATGCTTCGAAGGACTATCGCAACAGCTCGGGTTATGTGCTGTTGGGCGATGAATTCTTGACGGTGTTCAACGGTTTGACAGGCGGGGCGGTGTCGACGGTCTATTATGATCCGCCGCGCGGCGATGTAAGCGCATGGGGAGATGCTTATGGCAATCGCGTAGACCGTTTCCTTGCGTCGGTGGCGTACTTGGATGGCGAACATCCAAGCGTAATTTTCAGCCGCGGCTATTATACACGTACCGTTATTGCTGCCTTCGACTTCGCGAATGGCAAGCTGGCGAAGCGTTGGAAGTTCGACACGAATGAGGTTGAGAACGGCAGCATCTACACCGCGCAAGGCAATCATAATATGTCGGTCGGCGATGTGGATCGGGACGGCAAAGATGAGATTATGTTCGGGTCGCTCACGATTGACGATAATGGCGAAGCGATCTACACGACGGGCTTAGGGCATGGCGATGCGATGCATTTCGGCGACCTTGATCCAACGCGTCCAGGCCTTGAAGTGTTCGACGTCCATGAGCATACCGACTCTGCTTATGGCTTGGAGATGCATGACGCGGCTACCGGCGAGATCATTTGGGGTGTGCGTACAGGCATCGATACGGGCCGCGGCTTGTCGGCCGATCTTGATCCGAACTACATCGGTGAAGAAATGTGGGCAACAACGGTGACAGACGAGCAGCAGGTCCAGCTTACTGGCTTGTACAACGCACAAGGCGAGCTTATCAGCACGAATATTCCATCATCGACGAACTTCGCGATTTGGTGGGATGGCGATCCGCTCCGCGAGCTGCTCGACCACAAGTGGGATACGACGGTTAAATCCGGCGTCGGCAAGATCGACAAGTGGAACTATGAAACGAAAACAACGGAGAACATCTTCACGGCAACGGGCACGCTGTCGAATAACTCGACGAAGGGCAATCCTATGCTGCAAGCCGATCTGTTCGGCGACTGGCGCGAAGAAGTCATCTGGCGTTCGGCGGACAGCTCCGAAATGCGAGTCTATACGACAGCGGATAGGACGGATTATCGGATTCGTACACTGATGCAAGATCCGGTATATCGCTTGGGAGTTGCATGGCAGAACAGCGGTTATAATCAACCGCCGCATACAAGTTTCTACCTCGGAGCAGGCATGACGCTTCCTTCTGCACCGCGCATTCAATATACGGCTGCGCAAGCGGAAGAGAAAGCGATGGGTGCTCCTGGCAAACCAGTGCTCTCGAGCGACAACGGCTATGATACGGGCCTCTTGGACGGAAGCTACAATATTACGATGAATATGTGGTACGGCTATAATGGTTCCACTTATAAGCTGTACGAGAACGGTGTACTCATCGATACGAAGAAGCTGACGGACAATTCGCCGACAGCCCAGACTGCGGTTGCATCCGTTAGCGGCAAGGCGAACGGCAAGTATACGTATACTTGCGAGCTGATTAACTCATGGGGAACGACAGCGTGTTCACCATTGACGGTTACAGTGAAGGACGCATCGCCAGGCAAACCGGCGCTTTCCAATGACAACTGGGATGGAAACGGTGATTATACAGTAACGACTAACATGTGGTGGGGAACAAACGCCACGAGCTACAAGCTGTATGAGAACGGCGTACTCATTGATACGCAATCGCTGACGGCGAAGACGCCTGCAGCACAAACCGCAGCAACCGTTATTACGGGCCGCGCGAAGGGCACTTACGAATATCGTGTTGAGCTTATTAACGAAGCCGGTGTGACGGAAAGCTCAATAATGGTTGTAAAGGTCAATAAGTAATTCAGATGCATTGCTACTGATGTGCATAGCTGATGCATTGGATAAGATAGTACGCAATTAACTAGCAAGAAGCATTCGAAGGTGGATGCTTCTTTTTTTGTTTGGGGCACAGAACGGCAAGTGGAACAACATTCTATTTATACATATTTTAGGATCTGGAGTGGAACACTGTCACAAACATCATTTTTTCGCTTGGAGGTGGGCAAACGAAATGTTTACGGCTGTTTTCTTATCATTAACTTGCGCAATGTTCGCGTTCATCTTTCTGATCGATTTTATTGGCCTCGGGAAGAAAGACTTCGCAGTGTTGAATATCAGCAACACTTATTTTCAAATAGGCATTTATGGCATCGGCTTGGCTTATTGCATTTGGAAGGATTGGCGCACGCGGACGAATCGGGTTCATACTCGCGCGGAGGCAGGGGAATGAAAACAAAGTTAACCATCTCTCCATGGCAGTTATTCGCCCTTATTGTGTTGTTCGAACTGGGAAGCGCCATCGTAATGAATGTCGGACATTCGGCGAAGCAGGATGCCTGGATCTCGATCGCTGCAGCCACTATATTCGGAATGGGCATATTCGCTATATATCGGCTGCTGCAAGCAAGACGGCCGGAGTCCGATCTATTCGAGCTTGTCCAATTGTCGTTCGGACGCTGGCTCGGGAGCGTCGTCATTCTTCTGTATGTTATCTATTTCCTCTACGTTGCTGCACGCGTATTACGCGATTTCCTTGAGTTATTAGCAAGTGCCGTGCTGGATCACACACCGATCGAAGTGCTTGCATTCTCATTTATGTTGGTCTCCGCTTATATGATCGGACTTGGCTTAAGCACCATTGTTCGCACGGCAGAGCTATTATTCCCGATTATTATGGGTATTCTCTTCGTGCTATGCGTGCTGCTGTTGATAGACCGCGATTATGAATTCAACAATTTAAAGCCTATTCTAGGGGACGGCATAGAACCGGTCGTCACATCGATCTTCCCGACGCTGCTTACGTTTCCATTCGGCGAATTGATCGTCATTCTCGTATTCATTCGGTATGCAGCGCCAGCTAAACGAGTGGGTTTCATGTCCATGGGTGCTATCGGATTGTCCGGAATGATTCTGGTAGGCACAGCCGTTCTCGAGACGATCACATTAGGCGAGAAAATGAAGGAGCGAACGAATTTTCCTTACTTGCTTACGATAAGGGACATTGCTTTCGGCTATTTCTTCGAACGGATGGAAATGATGGTTGTGTTCGTCATGTTCATCACTATTCTTGTGAAAGCTTCTCTATTCCTATTCGGGGCGCTTAAGGGAGTGGAGCATCTGGTTCGAATTCCATATCGCGAATCTGTATTTCCTGTCGCATGCCTTGTAGCGATTCTGTCGATCAGAATCGCGACTTCGTTCGCGGAGCATAGCATTGAAGGGCTGGAGCTATCGCCGTATGTCGTACATCTTCCCATGCAGCTTGGCATCCCGCTCGTCATGTTGGTGATTCTCGGCGTGAAAAGTGCTCGACAGCGGTAAGAAGGAGGCTCACATGAGTAAAACAGAATGGCATGAACGCAAGCAAGAGAGTCGGTTTAATTCCACACTAAGTACAGATCCGGAGCAAACGCTGTTACAATTGCGCGAGCTGTTCGGCAACTCGGTTGATCTGCAGTTTACGTCGCTTCGTATCGGCATTGCTAGCGGAATAGTATGCACGCTCACAACAATGGCAGATACGAAGACGATGGCAGAGAAGCTGCTTCTTCCGCTTACGGAAGAGATGACAGCGGAAGCTGGATCCATTACGCGAGACCAGCTGGAGCAACTGCGACAAGAAAGGCTTGGCGTGCTGCCGTTCGTCTATGCGACTACGCTGCTAGAAGCCGTCGAACGGCTGCTGACCGGAGACGCGCTCCTTATTGCGGATGGCGTTGATCAAGTGCTGTGCATTGAAATTGGGGGAATGGCGGTCCGATCGCTCGAAGAGGCGAAGACGCAGCGAGTCAATCGCGGTTCCGATGACGCGTTCACCGAAGCGATAGAGACGAATCTATCGTTGATTCGCCGGCGTCTGCGTAATCCGCTTCTCCGTGTGGAAACCTTTACAGCGGGCGCTGAGACAGGTACGCAGATTTATTTGGTTTATTTGGACAATGCGGCTAAGCCTTCGCTTGTCTCAACGTTCCGATCGCGCTTGTCCAACGTTCGGATCAAAGGGGTATTTGACTCTGGCAATATCAAAGACGCCATTAAAGATAAAGGCTCTTGGTTTTTTCCGACGATACTGGATGTCGAGAGACCCGACACTGCAGCATCAATGTTGGTGGGTGGCAGCTGTTTGGTCTTTGTGAACGGAAGTCCGTTCGTTCTTGTCGGACCGGCTGTATATGGACAGTTTTTTATATCTGCCGGCGATTACTACTTCCCGTCGCTGCTTTCGACTGCGTTGCGGATATTGAGACACTTTGCGTTCATGGTGTCCTTATACTTGCCGGCTTATTATCTGTGCGTCATCAATTATCATGCGGAGATGATTCCGACCAGCCTGCTCTATTCAATAAGCGGACAAGAGCAAGGTTCGCCGTTTCCGACGGGATTCATGCTCATCGCGATGTCGCTTGTATTCGAAGTGTTGAGGGAAGCAGGCGCTCGCGTGCCGAGAAATATCGGCCAAGCCGTTCCCCTTGCTGGCGCGATCATTCTAGGGCAAGCGGCAGTCGAAGCGGGAATCGTGTCCAGCATCATTTTGATCATTGTGGCTGCTTCGGAATTATGCGGGTTAGTTGTCCCGCATTTTGAGTTTAGCGCATCTGTCAGGCTGATCCGCTTTGGATTTATGCTGGCCGGATTAACTTTGGGTATTTATGGCGTTTTCTTGGGCACGGCTGTGCTTGTCATCCATCTGGTAAATTTGAATTCGTTCGGCATCCCGTACCTTACGCCGTTTGCTCCGTTTCGATTGAAAGGGCAACAAGATATGCTGGTGCGAACTTCGCACATCAGCAAGGGGTCTTCGAAATGATCAGCCGCGCTGTACGATTGTGGGGTATTGCGCTATGGCTTGGCGCGATTGGCTTGGTCTTGACGGGGTGCTGGGATATGCGTTCGGCGAGCCAATACGTGATCGTTAGCAGCATGTCGGTGACAACCGGCGAACATGCGAACTATCACGTCTATCTGCAGGTCATTAATTCGCTCGAATTCACGTCCAGCAAAGGGAAAGGGAATGCGCCAACCCTTACCTTCGATGCAGAAGGAAACACGATGGACGAGGTGTTCAGTCGTATCGAGCAGAAAACTTCTCGCGAACTTGAGCTGAGTCATATGATGCTGCTTATTATGGATTCGAAGCTGCTTGCAACGGATCATGGCCTTTTGTTTATTGAATTTCTCGAAACGATGAAGGATATTCGGAACGATATTCAGCTAGTGGCGGCTCACAAGGTTCCGGCTTCGGAATTTGCCAAGCTGTATTTTCCTGACACCCAAGTATCTGCTGTCAAGATTCGCTTCGCTATCGATTCGGTAGACAATAATTGGGGAGAGTCTCCCGACACAACGCTGAAGCAATTCATTGGAGATATTACGTCGGAAGGCCGACAGCCTGTGATGTCTTCCATTACAATCGATCAACCGTCAAAGAAATCGCATACGGTAGAGGTCGGCAAGAGTGTCGATACGCAGACGGAGATCGTGACGGATGGAACGGCCGTCTTGAGAAGAGGGAGGCTTATCGGTTTTCTGGATACAGAAGAAACCCGGAATATGAAGTGGGTCGAAGATAAGATCAAACACACCTCGCTCAGTATACCATGCCAGAAGGAACATTTTGTTCAAGTGCGTATCGATCGATCGAAGACGCGTCTAAACGTCGAATATGCCAATAATCGTCCGAAGGTTACCATTCAGATTGATGTAGATGGCAAAATAAGCGAGAATCAATGCTCAACCATTCGTCTGAGCAAGCTCTCCGGCTACGATCAAGTTCGCAAGCTGACCGAGAAAGAAATCAAATCCCAGGTTGAAGAAACGATTGCGAAGGTGCAGAAAAATTATGGCGTCGATATATTCGGTTTCGGCGAACAGTTGAAGAGGAACCATTATCAGACTTTCAAGAAAGTTAGGTCGCATTGGGACGATGAGTTCGTCAAGGCGGACGTTACCGTTAAGGTGAAGGCGGAGATATTCCGTGACGGCATGACCTCCGATAATTTCTTGCAGGATATACCTGGATATACGCAATGAGTGGAAGCAGAGGTTAGGAATGGCTTTGAACCGAGCGGTTCCTAACGAAAGAACCTCAACTCGACTTTGCAGTCGTAGTTGAGGTTCTTTCGATTAAAGAAACTAACGATCGAAATAGACCGTTTCGCCAGTGCGTGCAGATTGGTAGATGGCTTCGAGAATTTCCGTAACGACAAGCGCTTGTTCGGGTTTGACGACCAGCTCCGTATCATTGCGCACCGCGTTGATCCAAGCGGCACACTCGACGTCAATATCGCGTTCCGACGCGCCGTCATAGAATGCGACGCCACCTGCCGAGAGGTCGATTTCCTTCACGAACAACCGGCTGTTGATCTCGCCGTTGATTCTAAGTCCGTTCTTCATATCTGCGCCGCCTTCGGTGCCGCAGAGCGTACACTTGGCTTCATCTACTTCAAGCGAATTGAGCGCCCAGCTTGCTTCAAGCGTAATCGTTGCGCCGTTCGCCATCTTGATGAAACCTACAGCCGAATCCTCAACCGTGAATTTGGCTGGGTCCCAAGGTCCCCATGCATTCGCCGAATTTGCCTTGGAACCAAGCTTATGGAAGACGGAACCCGTAACAGACACAGGCTTGTAGTTGTCCATCATCCACAACGTCAAGTCCAGCGCATGCGTGCCGATATCGATGAGCGGTCCGCCGCCTTGCTTCTCTTCATCGAGGAATACGCCCCAAGTCGGAACCGCGCGTCGGCGAATGGCATGCGCCTTTGCATAATAGATTTCACCCAGCTCACCTTGCACGCATACTTGTTTGAGATATTGGCTGTCGGGGCGGAAGCGGTTATTATAGCCGATGGACAGCTTTAGTCCCGTACGCTTAGCCGCTTCCAACATTGCCCTGCCCTCGGCAGCGGTCTTCGCCATTGGCTTCTCGCACATGACATGTTTGCCTGCTTCAAGAGAATCGATCGATATGTAAGAATGCGAGTCGTTAGGCGTCAGCACATGCACGACATCAATCGAGGCATCTTGGATCAGTTTGCGATAATCGGTATACACTTTAGCGTCTTCGCTGCCGTACTTCTGTTTCGCTTCCTCCGCGCGCTCTTCAATGATGTCGCAGAAAGCGACAAGCTCAACATATTTGTTCTTGCTCAGTGCCGGCAGATGCTTGCCGTTGGCAATTCCGCCGCAGCCGATAATTCCGATTCGCAACGTTTCGGTCATGATTGTTCTCCTTTATTATAGAAGTTATCATTCTGTCCATAATATAGGTTTGACTGTTGTGACGCGTCAATATGTAGACTGAAATGTTATGCGGAATGTCGTAATATTATAGGATCGATGTCCTGATGTTCTAGTGTTCGTCAATCGTTTGGTGTGCTAACGTAAAAACAAGTCTTAAATCTATAGTGATAATAGAATGGGGAGTGCAGGTCCATGATCAGAGTCGCAATGCTCAGCTATTGGCATGTTCATGCTTGGGATTATACGAAGGAAGTGCAGCAGCATCCGGATACTGAAGTCGTCGCTGTGTGGGACGAGCAGCCGGCGAGAGGGGAAGAAGCAGCAGCGAAGCTGGGCGTTCCTTTTATCGCAAACTTAGATGAGCTGCTTGCTAGAGCGGATATCGATGGCGTAGTTGTGGATACGCCTACGAACGAACATCATCGGATCATTATTAAGGCGGCTAAGGCGGGTAAGCATATTTTTACGGAAAAAGTGTTAGCGCTTACGACGCAAGAAGCCGATGAGATTATTGCTGCCGTCGAGCAAGCAGGCGTCAAACTGATCGTATCGCTGCCAAGATTGAATCATGGCTATACGACTGCAATCGAACGCATTGTTCGTGACGGACTGCTTGGTCAGGTTACACAGGTGCGTACCCGCTTATCCCATAATGGCGCTACAGCCGACTGGCTCCCTGCGCATTTCTATAACAAGGAGCAATGCGGCGGAGGAGCGCTGATCGATCTTGGCTGTCATCCGATGTACTTGGCAAGGTTGTTCCTCGGCATGCCGGTACAGGTACAAGCCGCATACGGCTATGTGACCGGCAAGGAAGTAGAGGACAATGCGGTGGCTGTTCTGACTACGGCTGACGGCGGGATTGGGATCGTGGAGGCAGGATTCATCAATGCTCATTCTCCGTTCACAATAGAAGTGCATGGAACGGAAGGCTCGCTTTTGTATGGCACGCCGGATGATCGAATTGTGTATCGGAGCAATAAAACGGGCGATCTAGCGTGGGCGGAAGCGGAGAAGGAAGCGGATCATATCTCTGCTTTTCAGCAATGGATACAGCATATTCAGAACGATACGATCGGAGAGGCGAACATCCAGATGGCAAGAGAACTGACCATGCTGATGGAAGCATCGAATCGTTCCGTCGCCGGCAGCAGAGCTGTTCGAATCGATGAACTCAGCTAGTCCAAATCCAGTGTCGCAGCCCTATCCGTATGCGATTATGGCCGAGAAGATGAATGCGCTTGAACTGCTCGATTTGCATTTTACGTGGGGATGTTATGAGATCCGCGTATTGAACTGGCATCTGGCGACATTTAAGCCAGGGCTGTTCATCAAATTCCATAAGCATGCGGAATTCGAGTTTCATTTTGTCCCGCGGGGCAAAGGCACGGTAACGATTGTCGATCAGACGTTTAAGTTAAGTACTGGCATGTTCTACCTGACCGGGCCAGGCGTTGTCCATCAACAGACAGCAGATGCACGGCATGGTATGGATGAGCTGAGCTTGCGCGTGGAGATCCTGCGGCTGGTTGATTCAGAAGCCGCGAGCATGTCGGGCGGCAGTTCGGAGTGGGAGAGGAAAGAAGCGGAGGCCTGCGTACAGACGCTTATCGATTTTCCGCATCGGCCTATGCTGGATCAGTACGAAGCGATGCCCTGCTTTCTTCAAGCCTATCTCGCATGGCAGTCCGGTGAATTGGGTGCGTATACGACCATACGTCAATGTTTGATCCAGATTCTGATCCGAGCTGCGAAGGCTACTGTAAATTCCAAAGGACAGCAGCTTATGCCGTCTCGAGATATTCAAGAGCATCGGTATGAAATGGCGATTCAATATATCCATGCCAATTACAGCAGTCTGCTTACGCTGCAGGAGGTTGCCGATCGCATCCAGATCAGCAGCAGGCAGCTGCAGCGTATTCTTAAGAAATACGGAATAGATTCCTTCAGCGGTTATTTGGAACAATATCGAATCCAACGGATCTGCGACGAACTGGCGGGAACAACGAATACAGTGGAATCTATCGCGACTCGCAATGGATTCGCGAACACGAACTATCTGTATCAGGTCTTCAAACGTCGTTATGGGATCACGCCACTCGAATACCGGCAGCAGCATGCTGTTGAATCAGTGGTAATATAAACGGCAAACATCGAGACGCAAAGCTCCGGTAGATTACCTATCGGAGCTTCTTCATGTCTTCGTCAATTCAGCCCAAGATAGGCGACGAATCTCTGAAGCGGTTCGACCTGTTTCTTGTTTGATCATGCGAGCAAAATGATGAGTCGTCTTGAAGCCGCAGCGTTCGGACACTTCGGTCACGTTCAGACCGGTATGAATCAGCAATTCGATGGCTCGGTCGATTCGGTATTTCCATACATATTGAATGGGAGTCGGGCCTTCATGTTTCTTGAAAAGGCGGAGCAGATGCTCGGGAGAGACGCCTGCTTTCGCCGCGATGTCGGGCAAGGTGATCTCATCGGCGTAGTGCGTGCGAATCCATTCGGTGGCTGAATAGAAGCGGTATGCGTACAGAGCATGTACTTTTACAAGGAGCCGGGTTCGCCAGGTCAAGCCTCTCATCAAGACTACTATTATATTGAGAATGATCCGATGACCATGATTGCTGCATGGACGGCGATGGAAGATCTGATCGATGAAGAAACGGGCTGCCTCTGGGTCATGCCGGGAACGCATAAGCTCGGATTGCTGCCGCATGGCGCGGTGAAGGATATCGAGGAGCATGAAGCGTGGACGGATGAGACGGAAGGCGTGGACACGAGTCGTCAGATTCCGATCGTCATGAAGAAGGGCGATATTCTATTCTTCAGTGAACTGCTTATCCATTCTTCCAGGAAAAATCGCAGCAAGGATCGCTGGCGACGGTCGTATGTGTGTCATTATATCCGCGAGGATTCCAACGTTCTACATCGCGAGGATCTGCGTCAGAAGTATCCGCTGTACTAGCTGTCCATTCTCATCGATTGCGAGACCCATCCGGTGATAAACCGCGATGGGTTTTTATTTGTCCGTTCGAAACCGTTTTATATGTCTTTTTATTATATTGGGGAAACGGAATGTTATATTTTGCAGCGATGCTGGAAGTATATAATAGATTTGTTTATTGTTTTTGCTATATCCTAATAGACTGATGATCATGTTATACATTCAACACGCTTGAGGAGGACTTTACTTGACCAATCATGAAAGCGCATATACTGGATATCTTCTCGTTCATTTTATCGGTGAACAGCCAGACGGAGAGCAGGTTTATTTCTCCTATTCCGAGGACGGTCTCTTCTGGAAGGACCTCAATGCAGGTCTGCCGGTCCTACGTTCGGAATTAGGTGAGCAAGGCGTACGGGATCCATTCGTTGTGCGTTCGCCTAAGGACGGCAAGTTTTATCTGATCGCAACCGATCTTCGCATTGCGAGCGGCAAAGGCTGGGGAAACGCAGTAAACGAGGGAAGCCGCGACATGATCGTCTGGGAATCGTCGGATCTGGTGAATTGGTCGTCTCCATGGTCGGTTACGCTTGCGATTCCGGGCGCTGGCTGTCTGTGGGCGCCTGAGACGGTTTATGATGAAGCGGCGGACGAGTTCCTCGTATTCTGGGCTTCGGCAACGACGGATCTCGGCGAGAGCGAGCGCAAGCATAAGATCTACAGCTCGAGAACGAAAGACTTCCGCAGCTTCAGTCCTGCTGAACGTTATATCGTGCGCGACAATCATATCATTGATACGACGATCATTGAGAGCAATGGCGCGTACTATCGTTATTCCAAAGATGAAACGACGAAGAACATTCGCGTTGAACGAGGCACTTCTCTGGATAAAGAGGCTTTCACGAACGTGAACGCTCCCGTTCTGGAAGCGCTGCTTGGCGTGGAAGGTCCACAGATCTTCAAGTTCAATGATCGCGAAGAATGGTGCCTCATCGTGGACCGCTTCGCAGAGGGCAAGGGCTACCTGCCGCTCGTTACGTCTGATCTTGCAAGCGGCGACTTCCGCGTGCTGGAAGACGGACAGTTCGATCTGGGCAAATCGAAGAAACGCCACGGCGGCGTCATGCCGATTACGGCGGAAGAGTGCGCGCGTCTAATTGCGGCATTCGGCGATGGACACCAGATTCTGCCCGGACAATTCGCGGATCCGGACATCGCGAAGTTCGGCGACAAATACTACATCTACCCGACGAAGGACGGCTTCAACGGCTGGTCGGGCACGCAGTTCCATGTATTCTCCTCCGATGACCGCCGCCTCTGGAAGGATGAAGGTCTCATTCTGGATCTCGCAACCGACGATGTTCCATGGGCGATTGGCAGCGCATGGGCACCCGCGATCGCGACGCGCAACGGCAAATACTATTACTACTTCTGCGGCAAAGAGAAAAGCGGTGTAAGCGCAATTGGCGTTGCGGTTGCGGATACGCCGATTGGACCGTTCCGTGCAGAGCCGGAGCCGCTTATCACGATGACGATGATGAAGCGTCTGGGCATCAAGATGGGCCAGACCATTGATCCTTCCATTTACATCGAGGAGGACGGTACGGCATATATGCTGTTCGGCAATGGCGATGGCGCGATCGTTCAACTAGGTGATGACATGGTGAGCGTAATCGAAGATACGATGGCGAACATTGATGGCCTGCACGATTTCCGCGAAGCCGTGACGGTGCTCAAGCGCGGTGGCTTATATCACTTCACTTGGTCGTGCGATGATACGGGCAGCGAGAACTACCATGTGAATTACGGTACGTCGGAGAGTCTGTACGGGCCGGTTAACTACCACTACACGGTTCTTGAGAAAAATAAAGACAAAGACATGCTCGGCACCGCCCACCACTCCATTATGCGCGAGCCAGGACGCGATCAATATTGGATCGCTTATCACCGTTTCGTTACACCGCTCACGCGGTTCACGGAAGGCAAAGGGTTCCACCGCGAGACTTGCCTCGGCGAGTTGTTCTTCGGCGAAGACGGGTTGATGAAGAAGGTAGAGCTGTAGGAATTGATAGATGTGTGTGTAAGCCCTCGATTCGTCGGGGGCTTATTTGTGTTCAAGCTACTAACTCAGAGTGAGGGAGAATCATTTAGCTGCTTGCTAGCAGGATAACTGCAATGAACGGGGAATGTATTGGCATATATCAAGCGAACGAAAGGGTAATTAAACTTGGATGATATGGTCAAAGAATTATGCAGTCAACGAAATTACATTCGTTTTGAGCTAGGGCTCGAAGAGCTACGGGGCAAAGACTATCAGCGTGAATGTCTTCGACGGGCTAATGTGATCTATCGTTCGATATTCGAACCCGAAGATCGTGTGATATTTATTCATCGCACCAGCTATACAAGGGACGAAAGAGAAAAAAGTATTCCCCGATTAAAGCGATTCTTCAGAACGCGACTACAACAAATGCAACGGAGAATTCTTCCATACGAGTTTGATGAATCCGATGATGAATTTTACACGATAGAATGGGCAGTTGAAGCGAAAGCAGTAGAGATTCGCCAGTCGTATGTGCTCGAATGTATCGCGAATAGTGATTTTAATCGAAAACCGACTTCAGATGGGCGGATTTATCTTTATAACCAAGAGAAAAATATCCTGTTGCACATGTATGATGATCGCGGCTGTGATGTGTATAGCTCTGAAATTGAAACTCTTTTACCTCTCTTTCATTTACACCGGCAATGGATATTAGATTATAACCGTTATCAAATTGACAATCTATTCGGCGAAGGACTCGCTGGTATCTTCGAAACGGATGAAGAACAAATGCTTCGAGTTGAACTTAATGATCAATTAGTAGCGGAATCCAGAATCAATCTTAGCCGGACTAATACGTGCCACATATCGCATCACTTTGAAATTCCGATCGAAAATGCCGATCGATTCGAACAAGAAATCTCTTTCGCATCGTTCTCGTTACGACGAAGTTCAACAACGAACAATCACGTATCGTTTGTTGCTGTCAAAACACAAGCGTTAGCGCTAATCGGTTATCAGACGCATCTCATGAGCATGTATGGTAAAAAGTATGGTAGGTATATAGGTTGGACCTACGAACAGGCATTTTGACGAAAGAAATCAGCGGTAGTCCGGCATCTTAGATGTCCAAGACTATCGCTGTTTGATTTATGCTTTTGATCCTTTTCCCGTCTCCTTTCTCACAGCAGTTTCTTAATCAAGCCCCCTTCGATTTAGGATATAGCCCTCGTAGAAACAGCGATTGGACCAAGATGGGATCGCCATATGATGGATAACATTAATCCATGACCTATTATCAAGTAAATACCTGTTCTACAATGGGAGGGAAAGACAACAAATTAAGCAAGGGGAGTAACGATAATGGGTTATATTGAAAAATCGACTAGAGCATTTCGTTCGTATGTTCCCGAGTTAACCCGGGCTCCAGATTTTGACTTATTCTGGGAACTAACGATTCAGCAAGCTAACAATGTACCGCTGAACCCAACCAGAATCAAGCGAGTATATCCTATTCCCAATGTCGAAGTATACGATATTCAATTCTGCGGAATGGATGAGACGAGAATCCATGGCTTATACATCGTTCCTGCTTTCTTGAACAAAAACAAATATCCTTGTATCGTCCATTATCACGGTTTCTCGAATAACCGAGGAGAACCTTCTGATTTCATGCATTGGGTGATGATGGGTTGTGCCGTTCTATCAGTCGATTGCAGGGAACAAGGCGGCAATACAGGCAATAATGCTGCGACGACGAGCGGATTTTCATCGAATCTGGCAAGCAAAGGCGTTCATGATAAGTACGAGTACTTTTACCGTTATGTCTATATGGATTGCATGAAGGCGATCGATTTTGCTTGTGCGCAAGAAGAGGTTGATGCTGCTCGAATTATCGTGGAAGGCGGAAGTCAAGGCGGCGCGCTTGCTATGGCTATGGCAGCATTGGACAGCAGGCCGGTAGTGGCACTGGTTGATGTGCCGAGCAACAGCAATCTTGTTCGCCGAGTGGAAGGGCTCCATGGTGCGTTTGCAAGCGTGGCGGAATATGTGAAGAAGCATCCTGAGCGAGTGGATGTCGTGTTCGACACGTTAAGTTATTTTGACACGATGAATATGGCGGATCGGATCACTTGCAAAGTACTTGCATCGGTCGCGTTAAAGGATGAAGTTTGTCCGCCGGAGATGTATTATGCCACGTACAACCGAATTCAAAGCGAGAAAGAAATGGTGATCTATCCGTTCAACGGCCATGAAGGAGGCGGGTCGACGCAGACGGAAGTTAAACTCGCATATTTGAAAAAGTGGTTTAGGGATTGGTTTTAACGAATAAGGCTCTGTTTGCGCTCATTATATTAGTCTAACCTAACATAAACCCATCTATTGAAGATGGGTTTATGTCTTGTATTCATTCTACTGGTTCAATTATTCGATCGTTTGCATTGACGCCAGTATTTCAATCTTCGATTTCCCACTGCGGATTCCATACGACTTCCCACACATGACCATCAGGGTCTTGAAAATATCCGGAATAACCTCCCCAGAACGTATCGTGAGGCGGGACTGTAATGGCAGCTCCGGCTTTCCGTGCTTGTTCCATTACCTCGTTAACTTCTTGTTTGCTTCCTACATTGTGTCCAATCGTAAATTCCGTTGGGCTTGGCGTTGTCTTATGCAGTTTGGTATCATGGGCGATATCGTTCCGACTCCAAATGGCAAGCCGTAAACCTGCCTGCAAGTCGAAAAAAGCAACGGCTCCGTGCTCAAACTCTCGGCCAACAATTCCATCTGTAGAAAACCCCAATCCATCTCGGTAGAAAGAGAGCGATTTCTCTAAATCATCCACTCCCAATGTTAACACCGTAATACGTGGTTTCATCCTGTAACCTCCCCATCCTATAATGCTGTTGTCGTATCGCAGAATGTACCTTAAATGCATGAAATGATCTTATACGTAATTTACAATGAATCTAGCAAAATTGCGATAGGACCTTCTCAGCTAGCCTCTTAAAATAAAGTGAAGAGCTAAGCATCGAGGGGGCAACGTGTAATGGTTAATGCGATTTCAGAAGTGATCACCTATTCAATCCCGGCCGCAATTCCTCGAAACGGAGATTATACCGTCCATGTGCGAACACTAGACGGGGAATGGCAAGAGCTGGACGTATTGCTTGTGAAGGTAGATATGCATCAGGTTCGGGAAGCGGGGATGGTTCAATTCGACTTCGCCGGAACGGTTGAAGTGGAAGTTGTCTGCAATCGGGAGCCGGTGAATGCTGCAGCAGTTAGACCGCTATCGGAAGGAATTATCGCGGAAATTAAGGATAACCGCTGCATCCGATTCACTTTGGATCAGCCTTGCAAGCTTTCCGTTGAAGTCAATGGAGGCAGATTCAATAACTTGCACTTGATGGCTAGAGGAATGGAGTATCGGCGGCCGGACGTGAATGATTCGGCTGTAGCCGTCATTGAACCCGGTATTCATCGAATTGAATATTTGAGTATGAAGCTAGCGGATATGAACTGCCATACAATTTATTTCAAGCCGGGCATGCATCATATTGAGCAGGTAGTCATTAACATCCCGTCTGATAAAAAGGTATACCTTGCAGGCGGCGCTTTCGTCGCCGGATCATTCGTCTGCGATCGAACGGAGAATATCTCGATCGTTGGCCGAGGAATGATCTATCTAGCGGAATTCGGGCGATTCTCTGCGTTTCGCGGCATTCGCTTGATGTATGCGAGCAATATTGTGATTGACGGAATATCTGTCATTGATCCGCCGCATTACAGCGTCTATATCGGTCAAAGCAAGCAAATCCAAATCCGGGATTTCGTTTCTTTCAGCACGCGTGGATGGTCGGACGGTATTGATATGATGTCCAGCTGTGATATAGAAGTCGAGGATGTATTCATGCGCAATTCGGATGACTGCATTGCGATCTATGCGCATCGATGGGGCTACTATGGCGATGTCAGGAACATTACGGTGCGTAACTCGGTGCTGTGGGCGGACGTGGCCCATCCGACGATGATCGGCACGCATGGCGACCATACAGGTGTAGGGAATGTGATCGAAAATATTCATTTCGAGAACATTGATATTCTCGAGCATCATGAGCCGCAGGACGGTTACCAAGGCTGCCTTACAATCAATGCCGGAGATCGCAATACAGTCCGCAATGTTAGCTACACCGATATTCGCATCGAGCCTTTCGAGCTCGGCCGTATCATAGATTTGCGCGTGATGTGGAACAAAGACTATAATCCTGTACCGGGTAATCTAATCGAGAACGTTCAGTTCCGCAACATTCGTTATCATGGCGCAGATGGTGTCGAATCTCGCATTATAGGTTTTGACGGGGAGCGGGCCGTAGAAGGTATCCTAATAGAGGACTTCTATGTGAATGATCGGAAAGTTTCGAATGCGGCATCTGGAAATGTGCGTATCGGCGACTTTGTTCACAATGTTAGCTTCCGATAACGCTTTATAAATAATAATTGGAGAAGAGCGGCTGTCGATCATGACGGCTGTTCTTTATTTGATGTGTAATTACGGCCAAAATATGGTTTAATCTAAATAGGTATTGCGTAACTACTATCTCGCTGAAGGAGAGTCTCGCGAATGCTCGAACTATTCACGGTTCGCATGGAGCCGATGTCAGCCTCTGTTCTTCGGCGGCTGGTAGAGCAAGTTACGCCCGAGCGGCGCCGTCGATATGAACGCTTCCGAATTGAAGCAGACGCAGTGCGGAGCTTATTCGCTGAGCTTGTTGTACGCAGAATTGTTAGGGAGCGTTATTCGATAAGCAATGAAGCGATTCAATTCAGAGCCAATTCATATGGCAAGCCCGAGTTGGTATATCCTGCTGAGCTCCATTTTAACGTATCGCATTCGGGAAATTGGGTTGTTTGCGCGATAAGCGATGGTCCCGTGGGTATTGATATTGAACAAATTCAGCCCATTGATATGGAGGTGTCCCGTCGGTTCTTCTCGCCTGCGGAGCATGCCCAGTTGATCGCACTGCCGATGGAAGAGCAATTGAATCGATTTTATGAGCTATGGACGCTTAAGGAAAGCTTCGTGAAGGCGGTTGGAATGGGGCTGTCGATGCCGCTTGATTCATTTTCTTTTACCTATGATCAAGTAGATGCTGGCGGAATTCTTCTGCAAGCACCTTCGCCATACGAGCACTATTCAGGCGAGATTTTGGCGTTTGATGCCGCGTATAAGCTTGCAGTCTGCTTCAGTAAGGTGAAGGAACAGCAGTTTCACACCATTCATTCCTGGTCTACAACAGATTGGGCTTAATCTAGAACAAAGGACCGCAGCTGTTCTGACAAGGCAGCTGCGGTCTTGTTGTTATTGGCCAGTCGGAGTCGTTACATCAACTAGTTCCCATCTTGATTGCGTGGTCCGGCGAGTGAAATGAAATAGATACGATGCACGTTGCTCGGATTGCCTCATCAAAGTAACTTGTAGACGAACTTGAGCGTTTAATGCGTTCGCATCGATCGTTTCCACACCGAATGACTTGGACTTACGTGGTTTGTCAATTCGAATCGAACGTATAGCGGGCATCTGATCGTTCCATCCCGCTATCTTGTCTGGGGGCATCCCGACCGCGATTTGCGCGAGTAAATAAGGCTCGTCATGATCCAGCGCCTCGACGAAGCTCGCTGCCAGCAGGGTTGGAGAAGCGTTATCCAGATATTGCCGAACTTCGCCCGCGGCTTTATGAATCATCAGATGATGCGCAATGTCCGGTTCATCCGATTTGTGCGTTGTGCTTCCGAGGAAGTGGACGCAGAAATGGCCGGAGAAATCATTGTCGGGTATCCCGTCTCCGCCATGAGGCATCCCGTTCATCGAAGCGGCAATCCATTGTCCATTCGCATGAACGAGAACGGCCTTCCGATTCCAGCTCCATTCCCCTCCATAAATTTCCTTCATGATATGGGAGTCTTCTTTGGTCAACGGCTGCACGTCCGCATGGTCGCTGCCCGCCCGCCGCTGGACACGGAAGGACTTCCCGGATGCGATATCGGTGATGGAAAATATACTTTTGCGCGGCGCCAGCTCCCTTGCCGAATTCCAATCGATCAACCTGCCGTAGTACTGTTCGCGAAGCAGTTCAGCCAGCCGCCGTAGTTGATGGGCCGCTTCTGTAGTTACAATTATGCGCTGATGCATCGTTTCATCCCAGAGGTTGCCCTGCTTCTCGAGCCGATACACTTTCTGCTGTCCTTGCTGCTGCATGATCAAAATTTCAATGTCAGGGTATAACACCACCTGATCAACACGTTCTTGTCTAACCTTCTGCAGAGCTCGGGTAATAATGGGGCTGTTGATCGACAGATGGCTTTCGAGCTGAGCGTTCGGATCTGCCCGTACCGTCATGATGACCTTCAGGGGCTGAGCAGCAGAGCGGCGAGCAGCAGCTTCGTTGGAGCCATAAGCATCATTAGGGAACAACAATGCTGCCAGTAGGAAGCTAATGACGATGACGATTGCGTTATGCCCTTTATGTGAGCGATGATGATGCTGCTTCACCTTCGTTTCTCCTCCTTAGCCTATACTCCGACTTGTATTGTTGTCCTGTATCGCCTTTGATATGTAGCCTTCTTATATTGTCTAGGCTGGTTATTGCTGTATGTCAGCATAAGGCGGGCGGAAGTTAGGCACATTAGCAGAGGATAAATGCAGGAGGTATGCGACAATGGTCTTTTCTTGGCTGACATTAATGTTCATGCTCATGCAGCAGCCGCAGGAAATTCCGGTACCTTATAAACCTGAACTGCCCAAGAAGCTAACGATCGTCTATCAAGGTCAGCCGGTTGTCACGGTCGATCGCAAACATTTTACGATTGCTGCGCTTGGGGAGCCTTTCGTTCATGAGGACCAATTGGACAAACTGGCTGTTGATTTAGCTCGTCGTACGGATCGGCCGGCAGTGAATGCAAAGCTTGATAGTGCGGGCCGCATCGTGAAGGAGAGGGCAGGTGCAAGGCTTGATCGGGCCAACATAACCGAATCAGTGTATCAGTTTTTAATTGAAGGCGGTCGTACACAGCTTGAAGTTCCTCAACTGCCGATCTATCCGAAGGTGGACAGCGAACTGCTTGCGCAGATTAAAGAGAAAGCGATCGGTCATTACGCGACCTACTACAATTCGAATAACAAGAACCGATCCCATAACATCTCGCTTGCGGCTAGCGCAATTAACAACACGGTCATTTTTCCTGGAGAAACCTTCTCATTCAATGCAATAGTTGGCCGTCGAACTTCAGAGAAAGGCTACATGAGGGCGCCTGTCATTGTACGAGGGGAAATGTCGGAGGATATTGGCGGAGGCATCTGTCAAATCTCATCTACGCTGTTTAATGCGGCCGATCGCGCTGGTCTTCATATCGTGCAGCGTTATTCGCACAGCCGCAATGTGCATTATGTGCCACATGGTCGAGATGCGACAGTAAGTTGGCATGGGCCAGATTTTGTGTTCCAGAACAAATACAGCATGCCAATTCTGATTCGCGCGTTCGCAGGGCATGGCCAAGTGTATGTGGCGATCTATTCGAACGAAATGATTCATTATAAGCCGCGCGAAGTGCCGCATGCTTCTAAGCAACTGCCTGAGGAAGTGCGGGCAGAACGCGGTGTTCAGAGCACGCTGCCTTGAAACAAGGAGTTAGTTAGCCGAAATATTGCATGCCCTAAAGCGAAGCAAGATGCGAGCCAAGGGCATGCAAGGTTGGCTGTAAGGCAAGAATAAGAACGAGAAACTTTTTACTCGAATCAGATTGACATCCTGATAATGTAACTGTTATAGTTACATTCAAGACGACAACGTATTGGCAGGAGGGAATTCGATCGTGATTAGCAGCAAGTTTAGCGTAGCGGTTCATATTTTGTCATTGATTGATGTCCACGATGGCAAAATAACGTCAGAGCGTATCGCAGGAAGTGTCAACACGAATGCGGTTGTTATTCGGCGTATTATGAGCTTGCTGGGCAAAGCGGGCATTATTGAATCGCGCCCAGGCGTAACAGGCATCAAGCTTGTTCGTCCTTTGACTGAAATCACGTTGTACGATGTTTATCGTGCAGTCGAATTGCCGGAGAACGATATCCTGTTCACGGTCCATCAGAATACGAACATCAAGTGCATGGTCGGACGACATATTCAAAGTGCGATTATGCCTCCGCTTCTTGATGCGCAGCGTGAGCTGGAGCAATCTTTAGCCAAGACGAGTGTCGCAGAGGTTACGAATACGATTGTTTCGCAGGATGATGATCAGCAGGATTAGGCTTGAGAAGCTTCTTGTCGAACAAAATGCAGGGCTAATCGATTATTAATGCGCCTTGAATTACAGTCGTCCATCAGAGTAGATCTTCAAACTGAAGTTTCTCATTTTTTTACCCTTAATTGTAACTGTCGTGGTTACTAATTTATCGAAACTACAAAAAACTTTCAGGAGGCGTTCAATAATGAAAATCGCAATTATCGGTGCAAGCGGCAAAGCAGGTCAAGAAATCGTCAAGGAAGCTGTAGCGCGGGGGCATGAGGTAACGGCAATCGTCCGCGATGCTTCGAAACTGCAGGATGCAGCGTTGCAAATCGTTCAGAAGGATGTATTCGAGCTCCAGGCTGACGATCTGAAAGGCTTCGATGCGGTAGTGAATGCATTCGGAGCGCCAGGCGGTCAAGAGCATCTGCACATTGAAGCGGGTCAAGCGCTGATCCAAGCACTTAAAGGCGCACCATCTACACGTCTGATCGTTGTCGGCGGCGCTGGCAGCCTGTTCGTTGATCCAGCACTGACGACACGTCTGTACGATACGCCTGAATTCCCGGCCATCTACCTGGCAACGGCGCGCAGCCAAGGGCAGAACCTGGCGGATCTGCAGCAATCGGAAGGCATTCAGTGGACGTTCGTCAGCCCATCGGCGTTCTTCGATCCTGCTGGCAAACGTACGGGCCAATACGCGGCTGGCGAAGATCAATTGCTTGTCAACTCGGAAGGCAACAGCTATATTAGCTATGCGGACTATGCGATCGCGATCGTTGATGAACTGGAACAGCCGAAGCATCAGAACCGCCGCTTCACGGTCGTTGGCGAAGCGAAATAACGATTGTTTGGCGGGGTGGATCTGATCGGAAGCACGATTCAAGGCATTATATTTGATATGGACAATACGCTGCTGCAATCCCGCATTGATTTCGGTGCGATGAAACGGGATGTATATACGTTTTTGCAGGCGGAAGGTTTCTTGGCACCTGATCTGACGCTAACGGAATATACGACTTCGATGCTCATTGAGCAAGCGAAGCGGCAAGGGCTCGATGCCGCACGTTATGAAGAGACGATGCGCATCACAAGGCAGCATGAGATAGTCGGCATGAGCGATGCGAGTCTCGAGCCTGAAGCAGAGTGGCTGTTGTCGGAGCTGGAAGGCGATTATGTACTCGCCGTTGTTACTAACAATGCGGAATCGGCCGCGATGGAAGCTTTGACTCGAACGAGAATTGCTTCGCGGTTTCAGCTTATAGTTGGGCGAGAAAGCATGACGGAGATGAAGCCGGGGCCTTCCGGATACCAAGAAGTCGTGAAGCGTACCGGGATTCCGGCCGAACATTGGCTGTCGATCGGCGATTCTTGGATCGACGCGAAAGGGTCGATCGATGCTGGCATCCGATTCGTCGGCTATCAGACGAAGGATGAGGATCTTGAGTCGCGCGGCATCGAGCCGATTGCGAGACTGACGCGTCTGTCTCAGCTGCTCGATACGATTCGAGCGGTGTAGCAGGTATAAATAGGTAAGCCGAGCGGGATTCGAGCGCAATTGTGCGCTGGAATGTCTTGCTCGGCTTTTTCGATTTTGACGAAGAGATAATAGTTGACGTTACTGGATATACTTCGAGCATTAGGACGTAGTGGAAGGGGGGATTGTGTTATTCGTATACCGAAGCTGCTGTCGGTCAGTGTCGTCGTTATTATTCTAATTGCATTGTGGTATCAGCATCGACTGGAGGCAGAAGGGGAGCGCCGGAATACGATCAAACAGCTGTATCAAGCGAAGACGGATTTCGCTTTCCGAACATTCGTGCTGGAGACGCCTTCTTTTACTCCTCTTGCTGATGTGCTCGAAGCGATCAGTAAAGCGAAGGATACGGATTCACCCGTCGAAGTGCAGAAACTGCTTGATGCGGCGAAGGAGCAGGGGGATCGTATGAATGCACGGCTGCTGCTGTTAATTGAATTTTGCGATGACAATACCTCCAATGCGGATCCGCAACTGATGATTAATCGTTCGATTATGACGTCTTCGAAACAGCAGGAGTTGTTTGCACTAGCCTTCCGCGGGAACATCTGGAGTATCGCTTACAATGCAAGCTATCGTTATTGGAAGGCGAAGCCGAAGGTGCTCGATACGAGGACGAAGGGGACGATGGCGGATGTCGCTGAAGAGCTGCATAATCTGGAAACGACCATGACATCGTTAAAGGAATGGGCGGAATTCGCTGCACGGCAGGACGACTCAGCCGCCGATACCGAGTTGAAGAGACGGTTTATGAAAGACCTTGAACCGACTCTCACAAGGCTTGCTGACATCCAGGAGGCTTACAACTCGCAGCCTGTGAAATAGATGAATGATCTTGAACCTCAAGTATCTTATAACTAACACAAAAAAAGCGCTGTTCAGCAGCGCTTTTTTCAATATACTCGAACGAAAGCTGTGCCCCTGGAAGGGGGCACGCGGCTCCCGCCACGTATTACCATACTCGAACCTCAGTCTATCCCACGCCCCCAATCCGGGGTCCCGGGGTTGGAAACCCCGGGGGTCCTCCCTAGCAGGGAGGATTTAGGCGGGTAGAAATTTGATGTTTAGATCTTTGAGTTACTACAAGAGGGTTCTAATAGGGGCCTGTTGGCTCCTATTATCTCGCCAGCCAGCCGCCGTCTACATTCAGGACGTGGCCGTTCATATAATCCGATGCTGCCGATGCGAGGAACACAACCGGACCTTTGAGGTCGTCCGGCGTTCCCCAACGAGCGGCAGGGATGCGGTCCGTAATCGATTTATAACGCGCTTCGTCCGCGAGGATCGGCGCCGTGTTATTCGTCGTCATGTAACCAGGTGCGATCGCATTGATCTGCACGCCGCGGCCGGCCCATTCGTTAGCGAGCGCCTTCGTAAGTCCGGCAACAGCATGTTTACTTGCTGTATAACCTGGTACGTTGATGCCGCCTTGGTAGGAGAGCATGGAAGCGATATTGATGATTTTGCCGCTGCCGCGTACCAGCATGTGACGTCCTGCCAATTGGGACAGATAGAATACGGAATTCAGGTTCAGATCGATGACATCCTGCCAATCCTTCGCCGAGTGATCGGCAGCAGGCGTACGGCGGATAATGCCAGCGTTGTTGACGAGAATATCAATCTTGCCGAAGTAGCCGACTGCGCGTTCGAATACGGATTCGAGCGTATCAGCCTTCGAGAGGTCAGCGGAGATTTGTTCGATCTGACCGCCGATTGCACGTACCGCTTCAACTAAGCTGTTGCTGTTCGAAGAAGAGATCGCAACGATAGAAGCGCCAGCCTCTGCCAGGCCAAGTGCCATAGCTGCGCCGAGTCCGCCGGACGTGCCGGTGACGAGCGCTGTTTTGCCTGTAAGGTCAAATAGCATTGGATATTCCTACCTTTCTCATTCGGCGTACAATTGAAGCGAAGCGCCGGCTTGTCGGTATTGTTCAGCGGTTTCCTTGGTCATCCCTGCGTCCGTTAGGACAGCTGCGATCTCGTGGAAAGCCGCGAATGTGAATAGCGCGCCTTGGCCGAATTTGTGATGATCGACTACGGCGTAGACGGTCTTGGCTGTTTCGATGAGTGCTCGCTTGAAGTCAACGAGATCGCCGGTATAGATCGTAAAGCCGAACTCCAGATGAACGCCTGTCGCTGACAGGAATGCCTTACTGATGTTCAGCTTGCGAATATAGGCGGTCGCTTCGGCGCCGGCAAGCATGTTACGTACGCGATAGCCGCCCGGAACGACGAGACGAATCTCATCCTTGCGAGCAAGCTCTGCGATAATGTGCACATCGTTCGTCACCACGGTAAGCGGTTTGTTAGCAAGCCGTCTTGCAATTTCGAGCGTTGTGCTGCCGCCGTCCAGTGCAATGATATCACCGGGCTCGATCAGCTTCAGCGCAAGCTCGGCGATTTCTGTTTTCTCGGAGGCGTGACGAACGAGCGGCTCCTGCTGGGACAGGATGCCGAGCTGATCGTGTTGTGCTAGAACCGCACCGCCATGAATGCGCATGAGCAGCCCTTTCTCCTCCAGCTTGGCCAGATCCTCGCGAATCGTCTTGCCCGTAACGTTCAGCCGTTCGCTGAGCTCCGTAACGGTCACCTCTTGAGAAGCGAGCAGGGCTTCCATGATCAATTCATGGCGGCGATGCGAATGCATCATATTATCTCAAGTCCTGTGGAGCAACTGCGTCCATGTCTTCGAAGATTTGATTCTCGCCGCCCATACCCCAGATGAACGTGTAGCTAGTCGTGCCGACACCGCTGTGAATCGACCAGCTTGGCGAGAGAATCGCTTGCTCGTTGCGTACAACGAGGTGGCGCGTTTCTTGCGGCTCGCCCATCAGGTGGAAGACGTTGCCGTCAGCTGCCATATCGAAGTACAGGTATACTTCGGAGCGGCGATTGTGCGTATGGCAAGGCATCGTGTTCCAGTTGCTGCCCGGCTTCAGAAGTGTCATACCCATAACGAGCTGGCAGCTTTGAATGCCGTTCGTGTGGATGTAACGGTAGATCGTGCGCTCGTTGTTCGTCGTCAGCGCGCCAAGGTGGTTCGGAGACGCTTCGCTGATTGCCGCTTTGACCGTCGGGTATGTTTTGTGTGCCGGCGTGGAGTTCAGGTAGAACTTCGCTGGCTGCGATGCATCCGCGCTAGCGAATACAACGTCTTGTGCGCCAAGGCCAACATAGAGACAGTCCTTCGATTCCATATCATAAGTCGTGCCGTCTACCGTAACGGAACCGCGGCCGCCGATGTTGATGATGCCGATCTCGCGGCGCTCGAGGAACGTTGCAGCGCCGATCGTGTGCGTATCCGCTTCCAGTTTCACTGGCTTCGATACAGGGAATGCACCGCCAACGATGAAACGATCGACGTGGGAATAAGTAAGCGTCAGTTCGTCTTGCACGAACAGCTTCTCGATCAGAAACTCTTGACGCAGGCGCGTCGTATCATACGATTTAACGTCAGTCGGGTGTGCTGCATAACGGATTTCCATTAGAAGAGGCCTCCAGTACATTTGGTTTAAGTATGTTTACTTTGGTTCATTTACGTTTACTTTAACGTTCATTTCGGAATAATGCAACAACAAAATGACCGAAACGATGTCTCTTTTATGCAATGTGCAGCTTATAACCGGTATGCGCGAGGTAACTTCAAGCCTTGTGCATTCCGATTGGAGACAGGCTTCAGCCCGCGCAGTTGTGCAATCGATACGATTCTGAACACGATAGTTATGCATGCCGTATAGGCAGACATCCGTTCGAAGGCTAATAATGGGTTATGCACAAATGAAAACGCTGTCATTCGAAGTGGACGAATGTAACGGTCACAAGGAGGGATCGAAAACCAATCGAGGTAAGAAGCGCATTGCGACGCAGCATCTGACCGGCGAGCGCATCAGGTAACTCCGCGACGGTCTGTTCTAATCCAAATAGGACTGAGACAGAACAGAAAGCGATTATAGGGAGGATTATTATGTTCAAAAAATGGCTCAGCGGCTTGCTGACCGCAGCGATGGTCATGACGTCGATTCCCGCGATGGCATCTGCGGAAGAAACCGCGCTCATCCCGGCATTCCCGGGCGCGGAAGGCGCAGCGAAATATACGACAGGCGGAAGAGGCGGCGAAGTTTACGAGGTAACGACGCTTGCGGATTCAGGTCCGGGATCGCTGCGCGATGCCGTTAGCGGGAGCGGCCGTACGATCGTATTCAAGGTCGGAGGGACGATTCATCTGCAGTCCCCGCTGAAGATTACGGGATCGAACTTGACGATCGCCGGTCAGACGGCGCCGGGCGAAGGCATCACCGTTGCAGATTACACGACGTCGATTGAGGGTGATAACCTCATTATCCGTTACTTGCGATTCCGACTAGGCGATGCTTTCGCAAGCGAAGATGATGCGTTCGGCGGTCGTTATCATCGCGATATTATGATTGACCATTGCTCGTTCAGTTGGTCTGTCGATGAAGTGCTTAGTCTATACGAGAACGAGAACACGACCGTGCAATGGTCGATTATTTCCGAGAGTATGCTAATGACGACGCATCAGAAAGGACGTCATGGCTATGGCGGCATCTGGGGAGGGAACAAAGCAACGTTCCATCATAACTTGATCGCGCATAATGCGAGCCGGAATCCAAGATTGCCAGGGCTCTCCCCTGCCGACCAGATGGAGTTGTTCAATAACGTCATCTATAACTGGGGCTTCTTCTCTACCTACGGCGGTGAGCAGGGGACCTACAATCTGATGAACAACTACTACAAGTATGGCCCGAACACTTATAAGACGGTCAGAGGCACGTTGTTTGCAGATGTAGCGGCAACGTCCCATATCTATCTCGGCGGAAACATTGCTGAAGGTTATCCGGATGTCACAGCCGATAACTGGAAGGGCGTGCTGACCGTTGCTGATCCGGCAGCGAAGATGATATCCCCTTTCGCGCCAGCGATTCCGACACAGGTGGAGCCTGCGGCGGAAGCATATGACAGCGTACTAGCCAATGCTGGCGCTACGCTGCCGAAACGGGACGCCGTCGATGCACGCGTCGTATCGGATGTCCGCAACCGGACAGGCAATCATATCAATTCACCGAATCAGATCGGAGGCGTTCCGGAATTCAACTCTACGAGATCTGCCGAGCCTGATTCCGACCATGACGGCATGCCGGATCAATGGGAGACGGCTGCGGGTCTGAACCCGGAAGATGCAGCCGACCGGAACGCGACCGGAGCGGATGGCTATACGATGCTGGAGCGTTATCTGAACGAGCTGAAGGGCAGCGGTTCTGCTAACCCGAGCGTATCTTTGCTGCAGCCTGCAGATAACGCCGTCGTCACCGATGGTTCGATCGTGAGAATCGAAGCGGAAGCATCGGATTCGGATGGTACGATCGCGAAGGTTGAGTTCTATGATGGAAGTCGATTGATTGGGGAAGCGCTGACGCCACCTTATGCATTGGATTGGAGCGGCGCATCGGATGGCTCCCATTTCGTCACGGCCAAAGCGATAGATGATTCGGGAACCTCGACTCAATCGGATATGGCCGCAGTGCATGTGAATGCAGAAGGATCGATTGCGCCGTGGAATTCGCAGGACATCGGCAATCCAGGCATACAGGGGCATACCCAGCTCCGTGGAGCAGAGGGTGAAGTAACGGTCCGTTCTGCTGGCGACATCGGCGGAAGCAGAGACAATTTCCACTATGCGTATCAGCAGTTGAGCGGTAACGGCGAGGTCATTGCACGCGTAGACAGCGTAACGGCAACGGATGACGGCGCCGAAGCAGGCGTCATGGTGCGTGCATCGCTTGACGCTTCTTCGCCAGCAGTATCGCTGATGATTCCTTACGTCAAGATGGGGCGCAAGAGCATCATGTTAACCCGAACGGAGGCTGGAGGCAGTACGAATGCGGTGGAGCCTGAGGCGTTTATTACCGTTCCATATTGGGTGAAGATCGTTCGACTAGGCGATCGCTTCACCTCACTTGCTTCGAAGGATGGTACGGTCTGGGAGGTCATCGGAGCAGTTGACATCGACATGCCGGAAACGATCTACTTCGGACTTGCCGCGGATGCATCCAAAGCGGATGATGACGTGGACAAATACAACAGCTCCACTTTCTCGAAGGCACAGGTTCGATCGGTGGCTGGCGATTATCCGACCGTGCCGGCCAATGTTCGGGCTTCGGCTGGCAGCAACCAAATTACACTTGGCTGGGAGTCTGTTGCCGATGCGACGTATAAGGTTAAGCGAAGTGTCGTACCAGGAGGTCCCTATGAAACGATTGCGGAGGACATCCTTGAAACCTCTTACGTAGACGTCGGTCTAACAGCGGGTCAGACTTTCTATTACGTCGTAACAGCGTCGAACGCGAGCGGAGAAAGCTTCAACTCGTCGGAAGTATCGGCTGTGCCAACCGGCGCGCCGGAGACGGTCTACTTCGTTCAAGATGACTATGAAACGGTTGTATCTGGCAGTACGCCAGCCGGTTACATTGTTACACCAGATCCGCAGGATGCCGACCACCGGTTGCAGGCGGCTGCGAACCCGTCGCTTTCAGCGGCTAACAATTCCTCGCAATCACTCATGATGTATGACAACGGCGTCGGCAATACGCAGTGGATTCGTAAATTCGCGCCGCAGAAAGGACCATTGGTTATTGAAGCGGATTTATATGCATCTTCTTGGCCGGGAACGGCGGTTGCGCTTCAACTGCAGGATGAAGCGGGCAGCAAGACGCCGCTGTCTATCGAGATTCGGAAGCCGACCCAGCCTGCCGCCGAAGCGAACTACACCTTCGTGTACAAGAAGAATGGTGCCGATTATAAACTGACGGACGCGCCGGCAGGCGATCGTTGGTACCGCATCAAGGTTACGGCGAACGCTGCGACAGGCAAAGCAGACATCTACATCGACAATGCGCTTGTCGCCGACGACATCGATTTGCAGGCGGATATGAAGGAAGTCGGCATCGGCCGATTGTTGGCGAAGACGCCAGGTACGGGCAAAGGGACTATTTACTACGACAATATCCACGTCTATGTCGAGCCCGTGCAATCGCCGAGCGGACTGCAGGCGATACCGGGCGATGGCCGAATCGGCTTAACTTGGGCTGCGGCCGATGGCGCTGCCAGCTATACGGTCAAACGTTCAACAGCGGCTGATGGACCATTCGAGCCTGTTGCAGCTGAATTAACCGAGACTTCTTATACTGACGGGGGGCTGACGAATGGAACACCGTATTACTATGTCGTGACGGCATCCGGCGCAAGCGGCGAGAGCGGCGACTCCAACATCGCAACAGCGACGCCATCTGCGGATGCAGTGAAACCGGAAGCGCCTGCGGGTCTATCAGCAGCTGCGAGACATACGCAGATTGACTTGTCATGGCAGCCGGTTGCGGGTGCCCAGTCGTACACGGTGAAACGCGCGGCAGCTCCTGAAGGTCCGTTCACTGTTCTTGCATCGAGTCTAGACACAACATCTTACAGGGATGGCGGCCTAACCGACGGCACGGACTACTACTACGTTGTATCGGCAACCGGCCTTGCAGGGGAAGGGATCGATTCCGAACCGATCAAGGCAAGTCCGGCTGCGCAGCTTGCCGCGCCGATCGTGACAGCTGCCGCTTCGAACAAGGCGGTCCACTTGCAGTGGGAACCAGTTGCAGGCGCGGACAGCTATGAGATACTGAGAGATAATGGCGCAGGCGGTCCGCTGGATGACGTACACATTGTGACGGACGGAGCAGCTTCCTATGAGGACACCAGCGTGCACGCTGGCTTCGTCTATCGATATCAAGTCCGAGCGATGGGCGGCGGCATGGCCGGTCTTGCATCCTCCGTTGTTTCGGTCAGACCGAATGTCTCAGACGGAACCCCGGCAGCTCCAGAAGGACTGAACGCTGAGCCAAGAGACGGAGCCGTCGCGCTGAGGTGGCAGTCTAGCGATATGGCCGTCACTTATACGGTTCGTAGAAGTTCGGAAGCGGAAGGCCCGTTCGAGACGATAGCTTCCAATCTTGCGGAAGCCAGGTACACGGATGAAGGCTTGACGAATGGCAAGCGTTATTACTATCTAGTGGCTGCTGTGAACGGAAGCGGTGAGGGGGCATCGAGCCGGACGGCGGCTGAGACGCCAGCCCGTGTCTTGACTGTTGCGAAGGATGGCAGCGGCGATTTCACAACGATTCAAGCTGCGATCGATGCTGTGCCTGCCGGCAGCGAATCCCCGATCGTGATATCGATCAGAGACGGCGTTTATCGCGAGAAGCTGCTCCTCGATTCATCCAAGACGAATGTTCATCTGATCGGCGAGAGCCGTGACGGAACCGTGCTCGTCTATGGCGACAGCGCGAAGACGCTGGACGCGAACGGCAAAGAGCTGGGAACGTCCGGCAGCTACAGCTTTAAAGTATTGGCGAACGGCTTCGGCGCGGAGAACCTGACCATCCAGAATGACGCGGGCATCTCGGCTGGTCAAGCGGTGGCTCTGTATGCGAGCGGAGATCGGATGACGTTCCGCAATGTCGCGCTCAGAGGCCATCAGGACACCTTTTATGCTAACGGGGGACGGCAGTATTTTGTCGACAGCTATATTGAAGGTACGGTCGATTTCATCTTCGGCGGCGCATCCGTCGTATTCGAACGCTGCGAGCTGCACAGTCTTGGCGGCGGCTACGTAACGGCAGCTTCGACGCCAGAGGGAAGCGTTGGTTATGTATTCCTGAACAGCCGGCTGACCTCAGAACCAGGCTTGACCGGTATGGTGGCACTCGGACGTCCATGGCGTCCTAACGCGCATGTCGCTTATGTAAACAGCTACATGGGCGATCATATCAAGACGGTTGGCTGGGACAATTGGGGCAATGCCGCGAACGAGAAGACGGCTCGTTACGAGGAGTATGGCAGCTACGGACCAGGATCGGATGCAGTCGGGCGTTATGCATGGTCGAAACAGCTTACAACCTCCGAAGCGGCTTCTTACACGCCAGAGCTGCTTCTTGGTGGAGCGGACGGCTGGAACCCGGTCGATCGTTCCGCTTGGATCAACAGCAGCACTGCGCTCCGTGCGATTACGGCAGATGGCATGCTCATTAATGGTTTCTCGACGGAATTGAACACTTACGAGATTGAGCTTGATCCGCAAGCTGCGACGGCTCCGGTTATCGATGCGAATGCGCTCGCCAGCTCCGCTGTCGTTACGATTCAACAAGCGGATAGCCCGAATGGCAGAGCAGAGATTCAAGTACTGGCTGCGGATGGAAGCAAGCGTGTCGTAGCCGTGCAATTCTCGTCGGACCGCATAGCGCCGACCGTGCGATTGGAAGCGAATCCGTCCAACATCTGGCCAGCGAACGGCAAGATGGTACCGATTCATCTGTCTATCGATGCGGCAGATGATGGCTCGGGGATCGAATCCGTTGTTCTGACGTCGATTACGAGCAGCCTGGACGATGGGGACGGGCAGCGCAACAAGAGCGATATTGAAGGTGCGCAGATCGGTACGAATGATTTCGACTTTATGCTTCGCGCCGCGAAATCGGGTAAGAATGGGGCGGTCTACACGATCGTCTACACGGTAACGGACCGCGCCGGCAACAAGTCGACCGCCTCCATTCGTATTGTTGTGGACAAGTGACTGCCGTATAATGGATAAACAGTTAAGGACTATCGTACGATGCTGCGAATCGAATCTGTCTGATAGGATAGACTCGTGAGTGGGTTATAAGTGAAGTTCGGCACGATCCGGGCTGTTCCGCGCTTATCGCGTGAACGGTTCGGATCGCTTTGCCTTACATAGAAGGCGGCATGACTGGATTGGTTTGGACGATAATGCCGCCGCTACAGCCGGAAGGAGGTCGTATGTCATGAACAAGTACTTGGTTCGCTTACTCGTGTTCAGTCTATTTCTTGGGGCGCTCCCAACCGTGTTCGTCGGTTTCGCTTCCTACTACATCTCATCGAGAGATATCGAGAAGAAAGTGAACGAAGGCAACATGCAGCTGCTCACTCAAACGCAAATGAGGGTCGAACAGACGTTGGAATCGCTCGAACGATCGGCGACGCAGCTTGTGAACAGCCAATTGGTGAAGACAGCGCTCTTGCAGACGCTTAGCGGTGAGGATTTCGTCCTAGTGCGCAAGCTGATGACGGAACTATCGAACATGCAGACCGACGCGCTGATCCAGCAAGCCTATTTGATCGATTTGAACCACGACTGGTCTGTCGACTTCGGTGTATTGAAACCGTTCTCATCGCTATCGGAGCACCAGCGGTTTACGAATTACGCCAAGCAAGACGCCGCACTGTCATGGAGTACGAATGTCATGACGTCTGTGGCACTCGATGAGAGCTCAGTTGATGAAGTTGCGGCGGCGAAGCCGGTGCAGTCGATCGACCTCGTATACAAAATACCGCTGCTGCCCAGAGCATCCGACCGTAAAGGTTTGCTCGTCGTCCGAATCTCAGCCGCAGAGTTGAAAGGTGCGCTTGCACCACACAATCATCTAGGTAACCATTACATTCTCGATAAGCAGGGCGAATCGTTCATCGGCGCGACTCAAGATAGGCCGATCGATGCCGGAATTCGCAATAAGATCGCGGCAATGAAGGCGTCAGGCGAGCGAAGCGGCATGTTCCAGACGGCGGACGGACTAGCGGTGCAGTACCGTTCCTCGTCTTATAATGGCTGGACCTATATGTCGATCGTGTCGGTCGGCGAACTGCGCGAACAACCGAGGAAGATTGCAATGTTAACCATTGCTGCTTGTTCGCTCATATTGATTGTCGTGTTTGCAACTGCCTTCTTCGGAAGCTGGCGAATGTATCGTCCGATCCGAAGCCTGCTCCATTACACGAAGAGCATGGTGCCTACGTCTAGCGGTGCAGGCGGCGGCGCAGCTGTGGATGAGCTCGCCTATATTCGGGACAGCTTACATTCGATGGCCGTAACGCGGACGAAGCTGGAGAAGCAAATGGAGGGACAGGCGGGCCAACTGAAACAGTTCTTCGTACTGAAGCTGTTCGCCGGGCAGCATGCGGAGCTAGCTAATCACGATCGTTGGCGCATGTACGGTTTCCCAACCGATTGGCGGAAGCTGGCGGTTCTAACCTTGCAGATCGATACGCTGCTGGACACGCGTTATCAAGAAAGAGACCGCGAGCTTCTGTTATTCGCGATTAACAATATGGTAGGCGAGCTGGTGCCGGAGAGCGAACGATTCAGCCCGATAACGCTTGAGCAGACGCAGACGACGCTCATTACGCTTGATGCGGAGGATGAAGAGCAGAACAAGGCGCGATTGTACCATACGGCTGAGAGAATCAAGTGCTCCGTAGAGCAATATTTGCAGCTGAAGGTGAGCATTGGCATATCGAGGCCGTTCGATGAGCTTGCGGGGACGCTGGAAGCGTACGGGGAGTCGCTGGCTGCGCTGAACAACAGGATCAGTTTAGGCTCGGACATCATTATCCACTATGAGGATGTCAGGGCGGATCGAAGCGGAGGAACGACGGTTTATTCCCATCTCCGTCCGCTCGAGGACGCGATGGCGCAAGCGCTCAAGGAAGGCGATCTAGACAAAGCGATGGAACGATTCCATGCTTATCTGGCAATCATACTCCAGAAGGAAAGCTATGCGCAGGAGCATCGCATTCTGCTCATGCAGTTGTTATCTCGGATTCTCCACATCGTACAGGACCAGGGAATATCCGTGAAGCAGGTGTTAATGAGCGAGGGAGCTATCGAACGGTTCTATAAGCTGCAGACTAAGGAAGAGATCGTCATCTGGTATCAGACTCGCCTATTCGCTCCGATTGCAAGATTGCATTCGGAACGAACGGATTCCCACTATATCAGTATGGCGGAGAAGCTCGTGGAGATGATTCATACAAGGTATGATCAAGACATCTCGTTGGAAATGCTCGCGACGGAGCTCAACTTCCATCCTGTCTATGTGAGCCGTGTGTTCAAACGGGAGGTGGGCGTGCCGTTCAGCGATTATTTGGCCGATTACCGGATGACAGCCGCGAAGAAGCTGCTAGAGAGTACGTCGCTTAAGATAGCCGAGATCGGCGAGAAGCTGCAGTACAAGAATAATAGCGCGTTTATCCGTACGTTCAAGAAAAAGTATGAGATGACGCCTGGCCAATACCGCGAGCTGCTCGATGTGGCGAACCGAGCGGCTTCGCAATCATAATCGAAACGAACGTCTCGTGCCGCTGAAGCGGCGCGAGGCGTTTTTTGTTATGCAGTCCGGCAGGTTTCGGGCGGCACATTCACGTTATCTGCAAGCTATCGAATTTATGGAGTTCCGCGCGGTTATGCGCTTTATGAAGCCTATTGCGAGAAAGTTATGAAACGATTATAGCCGGTATCGCGCGTTCGGCAGCATAATGAGGCCATGACAGAGGAGGGAATCGTTATGAAGGTGAAGCTGGCACATTCAGCTGCGGCGAAGACGGAGGCTGCATCGTCCGTTCGCGGCAGAAGCAGGGAGGGCGGGCTGCTTAGGAGCGTGCTGAGAGACAAGTGGCTCTATGCGATGCTGCTGCCCGGCATTATTTATTTCATCGTATTCAAGTACGTGCCAATGTACGGCATATTGATGGCTTTTCAAGATTACAAGCCGCATCTGGGCATTTGGGGAAGCGAATGGGTCGGACTTAAACATTTCGATCGCTTTTTCTCCGAACCGCAGTTTCTGCGCTTGTTCCGCAACACGATCCTATTGGCAGTTTACAATATCGTCTTCTTCTTCCCGCTGCCGATCGTTCTTGCGTTGATGCTTAACGAAGTCAGAAGGGAACGTTTCAAACGGTTCGTCCAGACGCTCGTCTATATCCCGCATTTTGTGTCCTGGGTCGTAGTCGTTGGCATCTTTTATATGCTGCTTACGACAGAGAACGGAGTGCTCAACGAACTGATCTATCGGATTACAGGAGACAAAATCGCCTTTCTGCTCGATCCCGATTGGTTCCGTACGATGATCGTATCGCAATCGATCTGGAAGGAAGTCGGATGGGGAACGATTATTTTCCTGGCGGCGCTTGCTGGCGTCGACATGCAGCTGTATGAGGCTTCTCGTATCGACGGCGCCGGGCGATGGCGTCAGATGTGGCATATTACGCTGCCCGGCATTCGAAGCACGATCATTATTTTGCTCATCCTGCGGCTTGGCAATTTTCTTGATTCCGGCTTCGAGCACATCTTCTTGATGTTGGCGCCGACGAATCGGGACGTGGGCGATGTGTTCGATACGTATGTTTACGTGAAGGGCTTGACCCAGATGCAATACGGCTACAGCGCCGCAGTCGGGTTGTTCAAGTCGATCGTCGGTCTTGCGCTGGTGCTCGGCGCCAATTGGCTGGCGAAGCGATTCGGACAGGAGGGCGTCTACTGATGCCGCAGCGTACGAAGAAAGAGGTGTTCGCATGAAATATGACAAAACGTGGGGAAACCGACTATTTGATTGGATCAACTATTCTTTGCTCTTTATCATCGCGCTGTTATGCGTACTCCCATTCGTATATGTGTTGGCCGTATCGTTCACGAGCCCGCAGGAGGTCGTGAAAGGAGGGATCATCTTGTTCCCGAAGCAGTGGTCGCTCTCCGCTTACGAATACATCTTCTCAACGAACACCTTGTGGAGGAGCATGCTTGTTTCCATCTACATCACGGTGGTCGGTACGTTCATTAATCTGTTGATGACGTCGCTCATGGCCTATCCGCTTGCCAAGCAGACGCTGCGGGGCAGAGGGCCGATTCTGCTCGGCGTCCTGTTCACGATGTTATTCAGCGGGGGACTCATCCCGACATACTTCGTCGTCAAGGAGCTTCATCTGACGAATACGTTGTGGTCGCTCATGATTCCGAGCGCGATCAGTGCGTTCAATCTCATCGTGCTCAAAAATTTCTTCCAGCAGATTCCGGACGGGCTGGAGGATTCGGCCAAAATCGATGGCTGCAATGACGTCGGCGTATTGTTCCGTATCGTGCTGCCGCTGTCCATGCCTGCGATGGCGACGTTCTCGTTGTTCTACGCTGTCGCTCATTGGAACCAATTCTTCAATGCGATTCTGTACATTAACGACAATACCAAATGGCCGATTCAAGTGCTGCTTCGAGAAATCGTCATACTGGCGCAGAGCCGGATCGGCGATACAAGCATGGACGATGCGGAAATCCAACCGCTCACGATTCGAATGGCGGTCATCGTATTTGCGACGCTGCCGATTCTGATCGTATATCCGTTCTTGCAGAAGCATTTTGCCAAAGGCGTCATGTTAGGCTCGGTCAAAGGGTGAGGGGGGGCGGTAACGTGGAGAAGCAAGTGGATGCGGTAGATGTGATGCGATTAGGTGACCCATTCCGCTGGGCGAACCAATTCATGGAGAGATATGCGGCTGGATCTGCTGAGATCGGCGGCGAATCACTGCCAGACCGATGGCATTATGAGAACGGATGCTTCTTGAAAGCAATGGAAGGCTGTTACCGTACTTCGGGCGATGAACGTTATTTTGAATACATCCGCAGTTTCATGGAACGGTTCGTGACCGAAGACGGCGGCATTGTCGGTTACCGTCTCGAGGATTATAACTTAGACCAGATCAACCAGGGCAAGCTGCTGTTCCTAATGGCAGAGCGCACGGGAGACAAGAGGTACGAGACGGCGATTGAACGGCTTATGAACCAACTGCGCAGCCATCCGAGAACGGACGAAGGCGGATTCTGGCACAAAAAGATTTATCCGTTCCAAATGTGGCTGGATGGCTTGTATATGGCGTCGCCGTTCATGGCTCAATATGCGGCTTGGAGCGGGGATCAAGCTTGGTTCGACGAAGCCGCATACCAATTGGAACTGATGGAGGCGAAGACAAGACTGCCTAGCACGGGACTTCTTGTGCATGGTTGGGATGCTGCATCGGAGCAGCGCTGGGCAGATCCGGCAACGGGGCGATCCCCCCATGTCTGGAGTCGGGCGATGGGCTGGTACATGATGGCGCTAGTCGATGTCCTTGCGCTGCTGCCTGTTACGCACCCAAGAAGAGGAAGGTTGGCAGGCCTGTTCGAACGGATCATGCAAGCGCTTGCCGAAGTGCAGGGAGAGAAGAGCGGAATCTGGCCGCAAGTGGCGGATGAAGCCGGGCGAAAAGGAAATTATGACGAAGCATCCGGTACAGCCATGTTCGCCTATGCATTATCGAAGGGCAGGAGACTTGGCTTCCTGACCGATCGTGCCCAAGGGGCAGCCATCCGCGCCTACGAAGGACTGCTGCGACATTTGGTTGTAGAAGACGAGTCAGGGAGGGTCCATCTGACCAGATGCAATCGAGTGGCTGGACTCGGCGGCGTACCTTATCGTGACGGCTCGTTCGAATATTATGTTGCGGAGGCCGTTGGCGACAACGATCCGAAGGCGGTATCGCCATTCATCATGGCCGGTCTAGAGCTGCAAGCGCTGAGAGTAGATGAGCATGCTTGGATCGCAAAGGAGGAGAAGCATTGAGGACGTTCCGCAACCCGATTCTACCGGGCTTTTACCCGGATCCTTCCATCTGTCGAGTCGATGAAGACTATTACATGGTCACGTCGACGTTCGAATATTTTCCCGGCGTTCCCATCTTCCACAGTCGCGATCTCGTGAATTGGCGGCAAATCGGGCATGTGCTCGATCGGCCTTCTCAGCTTGATCTAAGCGGTGTCCCTGCCTCGCGCGGCATCTATGCCCCGACGATTCGGTATCACGAAGGCGTCTTCTATATGGTTACGACCTTCGTTGAGAGCGCGGCAGGAGCACGGCGCAATTTCTACGTCACGACTCAGGATCCTGCTGGTCCGTGGTCGGAGCCGAATTGGCTGGAGGAAGCGCCCGGCATCGATCCATCGCTGTTCTTCGATACGGATGGGCGCGCTTACTATACAGGCAATCGGATGCCGCCTGGCGGTCAGCGTTATCCGAAGCATATGGAAATCTGGCTGCAGGAGCTGGATCTCGACAAGAAGCAGCTGGTAGGTCCGACTTACAGTTTGTGGGACGGCGCGCTGAATGGCATTCATGCGCAGGAAGGGCCTCATCTATACAAAGTCGGCGAATGGTATTACCTGCTCATCGCGGAGGGCGGCACGGGCTTCACGCATTCGGTTACCGTTGCGCGCAGCCGCAGTCTTACAGGGCCATACGAGACCGGGAAGACGAATCCGATTCTGACGCACCGCCATCTGGGCCGTGGGGCGGACATCGTTAATGTCGGGCATGCCGATCTCGTCGAGGCACATAACGGAGAATGGTGGCTCGTATGCCTCGGTTCCAGACCATACGGTGGCCCGTTCCGCAATATGGGCAGAGAAACGTTTCTTGCCCCGCTTGCTTGGGAAGAAGGCTGGCCGGTGGTTAATCCGGGTAAAGGGATCATCGAAGAAGTGATGCGTGCCCCGAACTTGCCTGAGCATCGATGGCCATCTGCATCATCGTGTGACAACTTCGACCGGTTCGCACTGGATAACATATGGTGCTTCATTCGAACGCCTGCAGGTGAGTTGTACAGCCTGCGCGAGCGACCGGGATTTCTCCGGCTCAAGAGCAAGCCGGTGCGAATGACAGAGGAAGGCGCGAACCCGGCTTTCGTCGGACGCCGTCAGCAGCATGCCTCTTTCGCGGTGCGGACTGCGTTGGAATGGGAGCCGGCCAATAAATCGGAAGCTGGAATCGTGTTTTTGTCCAGCCACGCCTACCATTATCGGTTGGAGATTGCCGATGCCATCGCAGAAGAGGGCCGAGTTATTCGCCTCGTTCGTACGGAAGCCGGCATTGAGACCACGTTGGCCCAATCGCCGCTGCCGCCCGAAGCGGGCAGCAGAATGTACTTGAAGCTTGAAGCCTATGGCCAGAAGCTGACCTTCAGTTACGGAATAGAGTCCGAGCAGTGGAAGGTTCTGGCGGAAGGCGTCGACGGAACGATCGTCAGCACGGACGTCGCAGGCGGATTTACAGGCGCGATGATAGGCATGTTTACCGTTTGCGAGGCAGGGATTGGCGCTGCTGATTTTGACTATTTCGAGTATGCGCCGCTCTAACTTGCTATTAACCCGTACGCATAAGCGGGCGGATATTAATAGATTGATATACAATAATAGGAACATACATTGGAGGGGTTTAGGTGAAGAAAGCGAATAAAGGGGCTTTCGCAATCGCGGTGATGCTGACAATGACGATGCTGCTAGCGGCATGCGGCGGAGGATCGAACGATTCTTCCGGCAAGGAGAGCGATTCGAAGGGGAGTGACAGCACTACAACCGAGCAGGCTGACAGCAAGCCGTTCCCGCTGTCATTAGTCGTCAATCAGGTTGGCGAGATTCCTTCAGCAGGCAATGAGATCGAACAGGCAATCATGAAATATACGAATACGGACTTGTCCATTCAATGGATTCCAGAATCGGCCTATGACGAGAAAGTGAATGTAATGATCGCCTCCGACGAGCTGCCGACCGTCATCAAGCTTGGCTTCAATCCGACAATCGTAAGCGCGTTGAAGTCGGATTTGTTCTGGGAGATCGGCCCTTATCTGAGCGAATATAAGAATTTATCCGCACAAAATAAGCTGTTCTACGACAATATTTCGGTCGACGGCAAGGTGTATGGCGTTCCGCTGTTCCGGGAGCTGGGTAGAGCGACGCTTCATTACCGCCAAGACTGGTTCGACAGCCTCCAACTGACGACGCCGAAGACGCTTGATGATTGGTACAACGTGATGAAGGCGATCGGCGAGCAAGACCCGGACAAGAATGGCCAGCGTGACACGTATGGCATGCTCCTGGACAAAAAGTATAACCAAGGCGCGGCATCGACGCTGACGCGCTTGTCGGTTACGCAAGGCGGACCGAATAAATGGGCAGTCGAGAATGGGGAGTTCGTGCCTGAATTTATGACCAAACCATTCCAAGATACGCTGCTGTTGTTCCGCAAGTTGTATGCGGAGAAGCTGATTAATCAGGACTTCGCGGTCGTTGATGCCGCGGAGATTGATAAAGTATACGAATCCGGACGTTCTGCTATGCGGATATCCGGCGGCAATGCCCAATCGATCCAAGATAAGCTCGTCAAGAACGTGCCCACTGCTCTGACGGATGTCGCTGCGCTGGAGGGCGGCGAAGGACGCCGACTGCCAGGCGAAAGCGGCAACGCAGGTTTTCTTGCCATTCCGAAGTCGACGGTGAAGACGGAAGCAGATCTGAAACGCGCACTGACATTCATCGACCAGCTGATGGATCCGGAGATGGCGACGCTTCTAGTGAAAGGCATTCAAGACAAGCACTGGGTCGACAAAGGTGAATTCACTGAACCGCTCGATAAGGAAGCCTACACGAGGGACGTCAAGCCATACCGCGATACGCTTCCGCAGCGCGGCGAGAACTACAACATTGACAAACCGAGCAAAGAATCGGATTTGTTCCGCAAAAATCAGAAGATTGGCGGAGAGAACGAACAGTTCATCGTTACGAATCCGGCGCTTAACTTAGAATCGGCTACCTATACGGACCGCGGTTCCGAATTGGAACAAATGATTACGGATGCGGAAACCAAATTCATCATGGGACAGATCGATGAAGCAGGCTGGCAGAAGGAGATCGAGAATTGGAAATCCGCTGGCGGCGAGCAGATGATGAAGGAATATGGGGAAGCGTACGCCAAATCGAATAAGTAATTTCGATAACAACGATCGCAGCAGCGGGCAAGCCGCCAATCACCAGTCATGCTGGGGTTAGCGGGCTTGCCGCTGCCTTATGCGAGAAGGGAGGGGTAACGATGACTTCGTATGACATCACGCGATTCGGTGCGATCGGGGACGGCAGGACAGACAACAGCAGAGCAATTGCCGAAGCGATCGAACAGTGCTCCATGGAAGGAGGGGGTACGGTACGTATACCGCCAGGCGTATTCCGCACAGGTCCAATTCACTTGCGCAGCGCCATTAACCTACAGGTGGATGCAGGGGCTATTCTATCGTTCATCCCGGCGTTCGAGCGGTATGAGCCGGTTCGAACGAGGTGGAGCGGGTATGAATGTTACGGTTATTCGCCGCTTATTTATGGGAGCGATTTAGATCGGATCTCGATTACGGGCAAAGGCGTGATAGACGGCAGCGGCAGCGATTGGTGGGATGCTTATCGCCGGCTGAAGGCTGGAGAAGCCGTTGAATCCCCGCATAGAGAAGCTCTTCATGCTCGCAATCGGCTTCTAAGCGAATCGCCGTATCCGCCGGCCATGGCGGAATGGGACAGCCAACTGCTGCGTCCGCCGCTAATCGGATTGATCGATTGCAAGAACGTTGTGATTGAAGATGTCACTCTATCCAATTCGCCATTCTGGAACACGCATCTCATCTACTGCGAAGGCGTGCGCATACGAGGCGCATCATTCCGCAATCCAGCCGATGCGCCGAACGGAGACGGTCTCGACATCGATTCATGCCGAGATGTTACCGTGACGGAATGTCTATTCGATGTCGGCGACGATTGCGTCTGCTTAAAGTCAGGAATCGACGAGGACGGGCGGAGAGTGGGAAGACCGACCGAGAATGTCGTGATCGCCAACTGCACGATGAAGAACGGACATGGCGGCGTAGTTATGGGCAGTGAGACAGCCGGCGGCATTCGTCATGTTGCGGTAGCGAACTGTCTATTCGTGGGTACCGACCGCGGCATCCGGATGAAGACGAATCGCGTGCGCGGCGGTTATATCGAGAAGATACAATTTCATAACATTCTGATGGAAGACGTATTGTGCCCGATTGCTATCAACAGCTTTTACCGGTTTGGGTTGGAGGGACGCGATGCAGCGCTCGCGGGAGATTTGCCGACAGCGGTCACAGACGGCACGCCTGTTATTCGGCATATTGCCATTAATGGTTTAACGGCCAGAGGGGCTCGTGCAGCGGCGGGTTTCATTTGCGGCTTGCCGGAAATGCCGATTGAGGAATTGTCGCTCTCCCATGTGACCATCGAAATGACGAGCGATCAATCGGAAGAAGGCGGCGAACCCGATATGGTTGACCCGCCTCTACTAATGGCAGGCGAAGGGATGTACATCCGAGACGCTTGCCATGTTGTGCTGCATCAAGTGAGAGTCGAGACGAGGCAGGGTCCTGGCCTGAGGTTGGTCCGTGTAGAGGAAGAACAGATCGACGGATTCACCATGCGCCGCCATCACGCCGGTACGGAAGCGATTACGAGAGGAGTTGAAGGTGCATGACCATGATGAAGACAGCCATTGATGCACCATGGGTTTCTGATCAAGGCGACGGAACGTTCCTGAATCCCGTGCTGCATGCTGATTATTCCGATCCCGATGTGATTCGCGTAGGTCGCGATTATTACATGACCGCTTCCAGCTTCAGTCATACGCCGGGACTGCCGATTCTGCATTCGCATGATTTGGTCAACTGGACGTTGATCCAATACGCGCTTCCGCGTTTGGAATCGCCGCGATTCGATCGACCACAGCACGGCGATGGGGTTTGGGCGCCAAGCATTCGACATCATGACGGGAAGTTCTGGATCTACTACGGTGATCCGGATTCCGGCATTTATATGACGACTGCGATCGATCCCGCAGGCGAATGGTCAGCTCCGCAGCTGGTCCATGCCGGACTCGGCTTGATTGATCCTTGTCCGTTCTGGGATGATGATGGGCAAGCTTACCTCGTTCATGCATTTGCGAAGAGCCGATGCGGCATCAAGTCGAAGCTTAGGGTATGTCCGATGTCGCCTGACGGTACGCGGCTGCTGGCTGAAGGTGCTGTCGTATTCGACGGGACGCTCTACCACCCGACGATCGAAGGGCCGAAGATATACAAGCGCGGTGAATGGTATTACATAATGGCGCCTGCAGGCGGCGTTGCGACAGGCTGGCAGACGGTTCTTCGGGCAAGTACGCCATACGGTCCCTATGAGGATCGGATCGTGATGCATCAAGGCGGTACACAGGTGAATGGTCCGCATCAAGGCGGGTGGGTCGAACTTGCGTCAGGCGAATCCTGGTTTCTCCACTTCCAGGATAAAGGCGCCTATGGCCGAATCGTGCATTTGCAGCCTATGACATGGTCGGATGATGGCTGGCCGATCATTGGCGTCGATGTGAACGGCGATGGCATTGGTGAGCCGATTGAACGGATGAAGAAGCCTGATGTTGGCGGGACTTATCCGATTGCCGTGCCTGCCATGTCGGACAGCTTCGATTCGGATCAGCTTGGCTTGCAGTGGCAATGGCAGGCGAATGCACAAGACTATTGGTATTCCTTGCATGCATCGCAGCGGGGCGAGGGCTTGCTTCGGTTGTTCTCGCAGCCGAAGGGTGGAGCGACGATTTATGATGCGCCTAACCTGCTCATGCAGAAGTTTCCTGCAGAATCGTTCACTGCGAGTGTTCACTTGGACGCGAAGGCGCTTGCCGCTGGAGAGGAAGCGGGGCTGGTCGTTCACGGGTTCTCGCATGCAAGAATCGGTGTGCGGCGTGATACAGATGGCTCTGTTTCGCTAATCCGCGTCGAGGGCGACGAAGAGCAAGAGCGTGTAACTTCAACACTCCCGATCGATATGCAGGTCATTACACTTAGCGTTACGGTTACAACGAATGCAAGGTGCGATTGGAGCTGGAGCGTGGATGGAGTGTCGTTCGAGCGTATTGGGCATGAGACGTTCAAGGCGAGCAAAAGCCGATGGGTCGGCGCGAAGGTTGGTTTATATGCGCTAGCTGACATCGGTTCGAATGTGCCAACCGGCTTCGCTGATTTCAGCCATTTTCGTATGGAATCTGCCTCTAAACGGCTGTCAGCCGTGCAGGAGGATAAGAATTTATGAATGAGTATAGGTTAGACACACCTTCATTCGAAATTAGTCAGCCGCGTTTGGCCGAGCGGACCTGTACAATCAAGGAGTTTGGCGCACGTGGCAATGATCTACTATTAAACACAGATGCTTTCGAGCGCGCTATTGCTTATTGCGCTGAAGCGGGAGGCGGTACGGTTATTGTCCCTGCCGGCTTATGGAAGACGGGACCCATTCGGCTGCGCAGCGGTGTACGTCTCCATCTCGAACGCGGCGCATTGATCGCATTCGATAATAATCCGGCTTTATATCCGCTTGCATGGTCGCATTGGGAAGGAAGCCGCACGGTACGATGCTTGCCGCTTATAAGTGGCGAAGGCTTGCAAGATATAGCCATTACAGGCGAAGGAATCATTGACGGCGGGGGAGAAGGGTGGCGGCCCGTCAAACGATTTAAACAAACGGACCGGCAATGGAAGCGGCTGATCCAATCCGGCGGCATCGTTGAAGGCGAAGGGGAGGATGCGATCTGGTGGCCGGACGAAGGCGCGAAGGACGGTGCCAATAAAGTTGCCGAGCTGCTGGCATCCGGTTCGCCGTTAAGAGACTTTGAGCCTTATCGCCGCTATTTGCGTCCAGTGTTGCTTGGTCTTCATAATTGCGAGCGCGTACGGATCGAAGGGGTAACGCTGCGAAACTCGCCGGCGTGGAACGTGCATATACTTGCGAGTGAACAAATAACGATTCGGGGCGTTACGATCCTTAACCCGTGGTACGCTCAGAATGGCGATGGGCTCGATCTCGAATCGAGCCAGTATGCCCTAATCGAAGACTGCACCTTCGATGTTGGCGACGATGCGATCTGTATGAAATCGGGAAAGGATGCGGAAGGACGCCTTCGGGCAATGCCAGTGGAAGATGTGCTGATCAGGCGATGCACCGTTTATAACGGGCATGGCGGGTTTGTCATTGGCAGCGAGATGTCTGGCGGCGTTCGTCGAGTGACCGTCGAAGATTGCACATTCGTCGGCACGGATATCGGACTGCGATTTAAGAGCAAGCGCGGACGAGGCGGAGTGGTCGAACAGATTGCTGTTCGCCGAGTTCGAATGAAGCAGATCGTGCATGCGGCGATCGCATTCGATCTTCATTATGGCGGACGTCAGGACAGTCAGTGGGTTCCTGCGACGGAGGAAACGCCTCAATTCCATACCATTACGATGGAAGATATCGTATGCGATGGAGCGGGAAGCGCCATTGACTTATGCGGTTTGCCGGAGATGCCGGTCAGCGGCATCCTGATGCGCAATATTTCAATCCGCTCAACGCTTGGCGCAACGCTGCTTAATGGTGAAGATATCCGAGTCGAACAAGTCGATGTGAGACAATCGGAAGGGGAGGCGTGGAACGTCTCCAATTGCAGCGGCGTGGAATTTAGCTGAGAGCCCCATAGGAACAACTGTGTATAAAAAGGCCGTCTCTCCAACTGTTGAAGTGTGGATGAGACGGCCTTTCTGTCCTCTTTGTGATAATGTGAGTGATCTGTTCTAGCGTCTATCAGCGCCCGCAAGGTAGGCACGGTTGCGTTCGATCAGCGACAATCGCTGCTGCACGCAAGCATAGGAACGCAGCGGATCCTCCGGCGTGTTTATCACGTAGTCGAGCAGGCGGTCGACCGTCGATACCGCAACATGACAGCGCGTATCCGAGGAGGCGTAATAGATGTACACTTCGCCATTATCACGGGCAATGACGCCATTGCAGAAGGTAACGTTGGATACATCGACCAGGCTGCCATCTCCTTGCGGTGCAAGGAGATGGCAGCCTGGTCGATGGGTGACGCGATGCGGTTCATCCAGATCGGACAGGAATGCGTACAGCACATAACGAAGGCCTGCAGCGGTATTGCGGACGCCATGAGCGATGTGCAGCCAGCCGCGGTCGGTTCGGATCGGAGCAGGTCCTTGGCCGTTCTTCACTTCTTTGATCGTATGATAATGCCGTTCATCGATAATAATCTCGCGGTCAACCACGGCTTGTTCAATCGATTCGGACAAGCCCCACCCGATACCGCCGCCAGAGCCGGCGTCGATAAATCCGTCCTGCGGACGCGTATAGAAGGCGTATTTACCCTCGATAAAAGTAGGATGAAGCACAACATTACGCTGCTGGTTCGAGGCTGTCTTCAAATCGGCAAGACGTTCCCAGCTTCTTAAGTCACGTGTACGTGCGATGCCGCATTGGGCAACCGCACTGGATAAGTCGCCGCGAGGTGCGTTCGGATCTTTGCGCTCGGTACAAAATAGTCCGTATATCCAGCCGTCCTCATGCTGCACGAGACGCATGTCATATACGTTAATGTCCGGATCTTCGGTTTCAGGCATTACGATGGGCTCATCCCAGAATCGAAAACCTTCGACGCCGCTATCGCTCTCTGCGATCGCGAAGAACGATTTGCGATCATTGCCTTCGACGCGGGCGACCAAATAATATTTGCCGCTGAGGTAGATCGCACCAGGGTTGAAGACGCAGTTAATGCCCAGACGCTCCATGAAATACGGGTTCGTCTCCTTATTGAAGTCGTACCGCCAAGTCAGAGGAGCGTGATCAGCGGTCAGCACGGGATTTTCATACCGTTCGAATATGCCGTTGCCCAGCGGCACAGGCCGATTGGGACGGATAATCAACTGCTCATAGTCGTTCGTTAGCGCTTCACGCCTTAAGTTGTAGGTCATGTTCATGGCAATGAGCCTCCTATTCATTCATGGACTGCCGCAGAATGGGCAAGCGTTCGTTCTATTCGTTCCAGCATTTCGAAGCAGGCGCGGCTGTTATGATAAGGACATTTCCATGCATTCACTTTGCCTTTTCCCGTTGTAGGGACGCCTTCACGCGTTACGCTCCAGTGCCACTCGCCATCCTTATGATCGATGATGAAGCGATCGGTAAAACCCCATGATGCGCGTGCTGCATCGAGGTAACGAGAGTCACCTGTCAGCTCATAAGCGTTGAAGAAACCAACGACCGCTTCCGCTTGCGGCCACCAGTCTTTGTTGCTGTCTATAATGCCGGAGGCGTCTGCTTCATTCAGAATGCCGCCGTCCGCATCAACACCTTCGAGCAGTACCGCTTCCGCCATCCGAATGGCTGAAGCGTTCGCGATGGCAGCTAACTCAGGCTCCCCGAGCACTTCAGCCGCTTCCGCAATGAGCCAGCTTCCTTCAATGTCATGGCCATACGAGATATGGCCGGATAAGCTGTTCCACCGCTCATCGAAAAATAGCTTGAAGTGACCGGACTCCTGATCGACGATATGCTGTAACGTCTTAGCGAGAAGCTCGCTTTGCGACTGTCGAAGTTTCTCGGAAGGCCACGCTCGATAGAGGTTGGTATAGGCTTCGAGCACGTGCAGATGCGTATTCATCGATTTCGACTCCCGCAGCGTATTGCTGCTTAGTTCGGAGATGCTGTTCGGCAGCCAATCGCGTGTATGCGACTCGAAATAACCGCCGTTTTCCTTATCATAGCTGTGCGACTCAAGCAGCTCGTAGAGCCGAATCGCATGATCAAGCGCCTCTTGCTTGCCGGCAGCTCGATAATATTCGGAGAACGCATAAACGGAGAAAGCTTGGCCGTATACGATTTTCTGAGTTTGAGCTGGCGCTCCAAGCGCATCTGCCATCCAATACAATCCACCGTGCTCAGCATCGACGAAATGTTCGACGATATAATCGTAAGCTCGATCTGCGATGCGAAGATGCGATTCATCCTTGAGCAGCCGATAAGCCGTCGAGAAAGTCCAGAGAATGCGCGTGTTGAGCACGAGGCTTTTGTCAGCGCCGGGTACGATTTCATTGGCATCATTAATTGCGCCTACGAAGCCGCCGTTTACATGATCGATCGTATGATTCGTCCAATAGGCCAAAATATTGTTCGTCAGCTCATCGTGAATATCGTGCCTCCACGCTTCTAACCAAGTGCTTAACTCCGTATTGTTCGTCACGTCGATTCCTCCCTTCAATTAATTGCTGCTGCTGTAATTCGGCTGTGCTAATTTGCTTGAATAATAATTGCGAATGTATGCCTCCGCTGGTTTGCCGAACATGCAATAGTCATTGTTGCTTGCAGCTTGCTCTTCCGGATATAGAGTAGAAGGCCAGTCCCACAGCATGAAGCCCTGTACCCACGGTCGTTGGTCGCTGCTGCCGAACATCGCTTCATAAAATTCTAATTGCGCCGTACCGTCCGTCTCTCCCTGAAAGCCCCAATCGTTGGGCAGCAGCTCCGAGCCGCGTCGGCTTGGGCAGCCCGCCTCCATGAAGAAGAACGGTTTATTAAACCGCTGCACGACTTTCTCGACGCGGTCCAGCTGCACTTCCCAGTCGCCAACGGGGTAATAGCCGCTTGATGAGATGACGTCAACGGCGTCCCACCACTGCACGCGGTCCTCTTGATATTTGTCACAGTTATAAGTCACGATGCCGCTGTATACGTTCCGCACTTCGCGAATGAGCTGGCGCCACTCTGCTTCACGACGGTCGGTTTGAACCATTTCGCAGCCGATGCACAGCATCTCGCATCCGGTTTCCTCGGCCACTCTTGCGTAATGGAGGATGAATGAGGTATACGAGGCGAACCAGTCCGACCACTTCGGCTCACAAGGCACATCATAGTCGAAGAAATTAATATGCGCTCGCCAAGTTCCGTCGACGCAGTTAACGACGGGCTTTAAACAGACGTTCAGCCCATTGCGCTTCGCTTCGGCAATGGCATGCCGAACTTCTTCTTCGGTTACGGTAGGCGCTTCAGCGAATGGAATGGTCGTCGATTGTGGGGTTGCCTGCAGCGCTGCGAATGTAACTGCCGTCCAGTTGATGGCGAGCCGCTCTTTCATGAGCGCCATCGATCGATCGGCCTCCTTCGTCGTCCAAGTGCCGCGAATTCCCGTCCAACCCCACGTCATGCCTGCGATGTACGTTTGTTCGTTCCAATTCGTCATATGCACGCTCCTCGATTCGCAACTAGTATCGAATTGTTAATTTGTTCGTTTGTTATGTTAAACAATAACAACTTCTAACGATATGTTAATGGTTTGTTAGGTGGTTTGCAAGCGTTTTTAAGGTGAGGTTTTTGTGTGATTTTGCCTAATTTTACAACGAGTTTTTCCTACCCCAATGCTAAACATGTAGGGAATTGAGTGATGTGTTGATTCTATCAGAGAAGATGAGATTTAGTGAGTGATATTTGATTCGTTATTATTTTGCTAAAAATATTAGGATAACGTTTGGTTGTTATAGGGTGGTGGAAAACGAGGAACGGCGCATGAGGCTGGCTCGCAGCAAATCATTCTAACGCAACTTTTAAGGTTAATATCGCGTATTAGTTGTCATATGGAATGTTTGGGATTATTTTCATAAAAGGGAGTGGTGGTTATTTCGAAGATGTCGACGGTAAAGCAGCTTACGACTCATTTGGCGAGCAGCTCGGTCATGTTGGTATTGGCGACGATCTTGTTTATTGCTAGCAATAAACAAGATCAGCCGAAGTGGATTTCATTCCCGATCTTTGCAACTTTGCCAGCGCTTGTTGTTGTCATTGTCTGTATCTTATCCGACCTAATCAGGGAAGACCATATTACCATTGAAGGCACGCTGGTTGAGAAGCTTAAAATCACGAATGGGTGGAAGTTCCGTATTCGGCCCGTTGGCGAGGAGCATCTTCGTACATTCCGTATGAACGAACAGTTCGATGATACGTTTACAAAGATCGAGTTGGAGGAAACGATAACGGTCACCTATTTCAGACTTACGAGAGGCGTCTACGCAGTGCGTAAGCCGGATAATGGGATTGAAATGATTGAGAACGTTAAAGATTAAGTATGGAACAAGGATTATAAGGGCTGTCTTGCAAGTCATAAGGGCTGACTTGTTCGGCGGCTTTCTTTGTTTTGGCACAAGTAAGTTCTGAAACGCAGTCTTTCATCCTGGATTTGTAATGATAGATGTATTTGGTTTTTGATTTTGTCCATTTCGGCACTATTCAAATGCAATCAAATGCTTTAAAATACAGATAAACGGACTTAATCAAACAAATTCGGACAAGATGTTGAGGAGGATGCGCGATGTCACAAGCAATCGGAGCAACACATTGGATTATTCCGGACGGTTACATTCCGCCGACGAGTTCAGGCGAGCTCGAGAGTCATGAATCCGTTTGCGTGCTTAACTGCGGGACGGAAGCGGCGAAGCTGGCGTTTACGATTTATTTTGAAGACCGCGATCCGATTGAACATATTGAGTATGTAGTGCCAGGCAGACGGACGAAGCATATTCGAACAGCGCTGCTGTCAGTAGACGGAGAATCGATTCCGAAGGGTGTACCATACGCAATTGAAGTAACTAGCGATGTTCCGGTTATCGTGCAGTATAGTCGTCTAGACTCTACACAAGCAGAGAATGCGCTCATGTCGGTACTTGGGCATCCGATTCGATAGTATGCGGGTTGACGCATTACAAAGATTTCAGGCACAATAGAGTATTGGAACTAATGACCAAAGAGTAGGGAAGGAGACGCGAACAATGCTGGCAGCCGAACGCTACGAGATGATTGTCCGACTGGTGCAAGAGAAAGGCAGCGTGCGAGTGACGGAACTGAGCGTCCAGTGCGGCGTTACAGAAGAAACGATTCGCCGGGATTTGGATCGGTTGGAGTCGGAGGGACGTCTTCGCCGCTCCCATGGCGGCGCGGTAAGCGTGAAGCAGGAGGGGGCGTCTCAACCCGAAATTCCATATACGCAGCGCGAGATTACGAACGCGGAAGAGAAGCGGCGCATCGCGGACGAAGCAGTTCGCTTCATTGAGCCTAAGGATCGTATTCTGCTGGATGCGAGCACGACAGCCTGGTACATGGCAGCGCGCTTGCCGGATATCCCGCTGACCGTGTTGACTAACTCCATTAAGGTAGCGACGGAGCTCAGTTCGAAAGAGAAAATCGAAGTTATCGTGACTGGCGGCAAGCTGGCGAACAACTCGTTGTCTTTTGTCGGGCCGCTCGCTGAGCGGTCGCTTGAAACTTATTATGTAGACAAACTATTCTTGTCGGGCAAAGGCGTTCACCTCGAGCGCGGCATCAGCGAATCGAACGAGCTGCAGGCGCGTTTGAAGCAGCAGATGATTGGCATCGCGGATCGCGTCTATCTGCTGGCTGACTCCAGCAAGTTCGGCGTTACATCGTTCACGCATGTTGCGGACCTCTCGCGAGTAGATACGGTCGTGACAGATCGCCGCATTTCCCGGGAAACGGCAGACAAGCTTACCGAACTTGGCATTAACGTACTGACGGTGTAGGTGCGTGTCAAACACGTAAAACATTAGCAATATGTTGCAGAAATGCACTACGTGAGGCGCCAAACTCGTAAAGATCACTAATATGGTGCAGAGATGCACCATATGAAGAGGCATACTCGCGAAACTCAACAATATGGTGCAGAAATGCACCACGTGAGACGCCAAACCCTAAAATATCACTGATATGGTGCAGAAATGCACTATATGGAGTGTCGCACTCACAAAACTCAACAATATGGTGCAGAAATGCACTACGTGAGGCACCAAACTCGCAAACATCACTAAATGGTGCAGAAATGCACCATATTAGTGAGTCAGACTAGCCTGTTCTACCAATATGGTGCATAAAGCACCAAGCCTAAGGCGGCGAATCGCACCCTCAATTCCAGCAATTTCACAGATCATCACACCAAATGTTGAAAACGCATACGTTCAACAGGCAGGCGGACAAAATATAGGTTTTTTCACTTCCAACTTGTCTGACAACCTGATATCATAAGTTTTGACCATTACATGTAGTTATCTCATCTATCATTATTTTTTATCTATTTTAATCTATCATTATCAATTTTTAACTATGTTTAACTATTTATCTCTTGATCAACGCTCTATCCATCAAACTGCCGCGGTTTGCGGCAAAACGAGGTGTTCCCCATCATGAAAGTGTCCTTATTCATCACTTGTCTTAGCGACGCCATCTACCCTCGGGTCGGGGAGGCGATGGTGCGGCTGCTTGCGCGTTATGGCGTACAGCTGGAGTTCCCATCCGTGCAAACGTGCTGCGGACAGCCCGCTTTCAACAGCGGCTACTGGGACGACGCACGCAAAACGGCGACTACCCTAATCGAAGCATTCGAAGACAGCGATTTCGTAATCGCGCCGTCAGGCTCTTGCATCGGAATGATTCATCACTATCCGAAGCTGTTCGAGAAAGATCCCGTTATGCTGGAGCGGGCCAATAAGCTGCAGGCCAAGAGCTACGAGTTCACGCAGTTCCTCGTTAAAGTGCTCGGCGTGACCGACGTAGGCGCATCATTCCCGCACAAAGTAACGTACCATCCGTCATGCCATGGCTCGCGGCTGCTCGGTGTGAAGGAAGAACCGATTGCGCTCATGAAGCAGGTCAAGGGACTGGAGCTCGTTCCGCTTCCTTTTGCAGAAGATTGCTGTGGGTTCGGCGGTACGTTTGCGGTGAAAATGGCCGATATCTCGGGTGCGATGGTGACGGAGAAGGTCGACCATGTGCTGGAGACGGAAGCGGAAGTGCTGGTCGGACTCGACATGGCATGCATGATGAACATTGCCGGCAATTTGCGATACCGGGATAAACCAGTGCGCGTCATGCACTTGGCCGAACTGCTCTACGAAGGGGTGAAATAACGATGAGTTCCTCGAATACTAGCACGAAACCTTCAACCGTCAAGGAACGGGCAGGTCTGGCGCTGAACGATGAGTTCCTGCGCAAAGCGGTCAAATTCACGACGGAGCGTCTGCGTTCCGGCAAGAAGGCGGCATCTGAAGAGCATGGCAATTGGGACGACTGGCGCGAGCGAGGCAGACAAATCCGTCTTCATACGATCGCTCACCTTGATTATTATTTGAATTTGTTTGCAGACAATGCGCGCGCTAATGGCGTGAATGTGCATTTTGCCGAGACGGATGTGGAAGCGGTTAAAATCGCACTGGCTATTGCCGAACGCAAGCAAGCGAAGTCGGTCGTTAAATCGAAGTCGATGGTTACGGAAGAGCTTCATTTGAACCATGCGCTTGAGCAAATCGGTGTTGATGCGATCGAGACTGACCTTGGCGAATACATCATCCAACTAGCGGGCGAGACGCCGTCGCATATTATAATTCCGGCTATCCATAAGAACCGTTACCAGATCGCAGATCTGCTGTCGGCAGAAGCGGGCGAGACGCTGGCGCCGGATACGCAGATTCTGGCCGGCTTCGTCCGCAAGAAGCTTCGCGAGAAGTTTCTTGAAGCAGACATCGGCATGACGGGCTGTAACTTCGCTATCGCAGAGACTGGATCCATGGTCTTGTTCGAGAATGAAGGCAACGCGCGTATGGTTTCAACTTTACCGAAAACACAAATTACGCTGATGGGCATGGAACGGATCATCCCATCGTTCGAAGACCTTGAAGTCATGGCGACGCTGCTGCCGCGTTCTGCGACAGGGCAGAAGCTGACGGTCTACATGTCAGGCATTACGGGTCCACGGCGCAGCGCAGACGCAGACGGTCCAGACGAAATGCACATTATTATCGTGGATAACGGGCGTTCCAATCAGCTGGGCGATCCGGAATTCCAAGAGCTGCTCAACTGCATTCGATGTGGCGCTTGCTTGAACGCATGTCCGGTATACCGTCATATCGGCGGTCACGCATATGGCGGAACGTACAGCGGTCCAATCGGTGCGGTTCTGACGCCTGCACTCAAGAAGGACGAATCGCAGTGGGACGACATCGCGAATGCGTCGAGCTTATGCGGTGCGTGTTATGAAGCTTGTCCGGTCAAAATTCCGCTGCACGATATGCTCGTCTACTTGCGCAGACGGAAAGTGGAAAGCGGGAACGGCAACCTCGTTGAGAAGGTCGGCATGAAAGGCTTCTCTACGCTATTGGGCGGCTCGAAGCGGATGCGCGGTGTGATCCGTCTCGGTCAACTCGGTCAGAAGCTGGTGGAGAGAGATGGCGGCATTCGCATTAAGCTCGGCCCATTGAAAGGCTGGAATACGTATCGCGTAACGCCAAGTTTGCCGAAGCAGTCGTTCCGCGATCGCTGGCCGACCATCCAGAAGGAGACGCGTTCAGAGGGAACGGCATTAGATCCAGCATTGAAAGCTCGCATGGAAGCGCTGGTTGCTCAGCGCAAGCAGGGAGGAGGAAGCAGTCATGGCGGACACGCATAACGAATGGTTGAATGAGCTGGAGACCGCTTCGAAGGCAAAGCAGAAGTCGTTCATCGACAGCATTTCGTCGAAGCTGGGCCGTCCACGTCCAATGGAGAAGCCGTCGCACCCATTCCGCGGCGCGCCAGACTTCTGGCGGACGTTCGAATGGCCGGTCGAGGAGCGGATTGAACGGTTCGGCGCGAACTTCAAGGCGGCAGGGGGCCATGTTGCCCGTCTTGCGACCTTCGAAGAAGCCAAGCAATTCATTGCGAATAAGGCTGCTGAGATGAGCGCTAAGTATATCATTCGCCAAGGCCAGCCGGAGCTCGAAGAGATGAAGCTGGAGGATGCGCTGCCAGAAGCTCAGATCTCGGTATGGAATACCGATCAAGAGGAGAACTGGAGAGCGCGCGCGGCAGAAGCAGACTTCGGTATTGTTGTTGCCGACTATGCAGTTGCATATACGGGTTCCATTACGGTATTGTCTGCAGCGAATAAAGGACGTTCGGTCAGCTTGCTGCCGACGGTTCTGTTCGCCATCATTCCGGTTGAACGACTGAGGACGCGTCTTGGCGAAGCGCTCATCAACTTCGATCAAGCCGGCCGTGAGAATTTGCCGGCTGGCATCCACTTTATCTCGGGTCCTAGCCGTTCGGCGGACATCGAGAACGATCTGACGATCGGTGTCCATGGACCAGGCGTTGTGTACGCCTTGTTCGTTGGATAAGGTGTCGTAGAAACGGAGGCTCGAATATTGGAGATAGAGAAGCTGGAGAAGCGAAACCATTACGAGGAAATTACCGAACAGATTCGCGGGATGATTACGAGCGGCAAGCTGAAGGTGGGCGATAAGCTTCCTTCGACGAAGGAGATGGCAGAGCGGTTCGGCGTAGGGCGTTCAACCATGCGTGAGGCCCTTAGCGCGTTGAAGGCTGTTGGGTTGATCGAGATTCGCCAGGGGGGCGTGTGCCGTGTATTGCGCGATCAGCCCTTGAGCGAGGCGGCAGGTGTGCTTGATACGCTTCAGCTTCAAGGCTCCCCGCTGCTTGAGCTGCTCGAAGCTAGACAGTCGCTCGAAATTTCGAATGCAGCGATCGCCGCACGCAAACGAACGGAAGCGGATATCGTGCAGTTGAAGGAAATCGTCGATCAAATGCAAGCGGCGGCAGGTGACGATGCGGAAGGCGAAAGGCTCGATCTCGCGTTTCATCAAGGGCTTGCGCATGCGACGCATAATTCGATCATCGTACAGTTGTTCGATACGATCATGCTGCAGACGGCGAATGCGATTCGCGATGTTCGACGCGCCGAGATCTATGCCAATCGTGACATTGCGCAGCAGTTGCACCGAGAGCATTCTGCGATTTTCGAAGCGATTGTGAATGGTGATCCTAAGCAAGCATCAGAGGCGATGCATGTTCATCTGCAGCATGTGGAGGACATTGTTCATAAGCATGTTCGATGAGGAACCTTTGAACTTCTTATTCATCTGGCAGATGGCAGAACCTAGTTCGTATGCACATCGTTTAAGCAGCGCATCCTAAACGCTGTTGGAGGTGATGTCATGTCAGGTCGCAACAGCAAGCCAAGAAATGACGGTCCAGCAGCTTCTCCGTCCCGTGTCGAGCAATTTGGCGCAGGGCTGACCGGTGAAAGCGGCAACCTGCCGAAGAAGAAAAAGCCAGGCAGCTGCTCTTAATCAATCAATTATGTTTAGGCATCAAAAAGACCGTTTCCACATGCGCATCAATCGCGTTGGGACGGTCTTTTGCATCTTGTCATTCGGTTTCCGTGCTGCTCTGTCCTTCCGCTCGAAAAGCATACAGCCGCGATCCGGGTTTATGGGCTTCATCTGCCAGATAGGAATCAAATTCGCCGGCGAATGAGAACCCGCATGCTCGAACCATCCGTGCGAAGGATGGGAAATCGGTAAAGCTTTCATCGAATGTGAGGACAAGCAGTCCATTTTCTTTTAACACGCGCAAGAATTCATCCAGTGCTACTTGTGCATCTACCGTTTTCAGCCGATGCAGTACGGATAGTCCGAACACGATATCATACTTGCCATCTTCATAAGGAAGCTTTGCAATATCTGCCTGAACGAAGCGCAGGCAATCCAGTTGATCGGATTCACCATTCGATTCTGTATGTCTGCCTTCATCTAAGCATCGCACGATGGATTGGAGCGAAACGATTCGCGGGCTTGATTGATCGATCTCGTAGTCTGGTACAGCTTGTGTCATTACGCGAAAAGTTTGAGCGAAACCAGGTGCTGCATCGAGCTTCACGCTGCCGGAATGCACGAATAATCCGGCCCAAGCATTCGGCTCATGCTGCCCCCACCAAGCTGACGGCAGTGTGAATTCAAAACGTTCGTCGGTTGGATTCGATTGCTGTTCATGGTCAACGTTGGACGACAACTTCCATGCAGGATCGGTATTCATGGTGATTCCTCCTTCTCACGCCGCCGATCGAGAGGATTAGGTAGGCGTATTAACACTTTATGGTGGATTGTTTATGTTTTATGCTTGTAGGAGCTGGCAATAGGTGCTGAAATGCGTACTTTGTGAACGCGAACTTGTACGATTGCGCACTAGTCAAAACATGGCCAATACGCTATAGTAGGTGAGTGATATCGACTTGCATGGAACTTAAGATGGGGGAGAGAGGACACCATATGACAGAACTTCGTAAGAGCTGTCCGCCGAGCTTTCGCACCTTTGGATTAGCGGTGCAGGCTATGGTTGTTCTTGCGATAAATGGACAGTCGTGCCCGAGCTGCGTGCTTGCTGAACGGCTGCATTCCGAGGCAACACTGCTCCGGCGTATTATGGGACAACTGGCAAGAGCAGGGCTCATCGAGACGCGAGAAGGCAGGGACGGCGGTTATCGTCTGCTGCGACAGCCTGAGACGATTACGCTTGCAGAGATTTACACGGCACTGCAGATTACAGGGGAGTTGTGCAGAACGATGGAGGAAGCAACGGGACCTCACCCGTTCGGCGTCCATATGAAAGAAGCGTTCACCGATTTGTTAGTGGAGTTGGATCAAAGTATGCTTGCAGTTATGGGGCGGCATACAGTGGCACAATACGCGGATAAACTAAGAGGGTAAACAGCACTTCATACGTACCGTCACGGCGTTGTTGACAGCGCCGTTATTCATGGCATATACTGTGGATTATTATTAACAGTTAATGACTCGTGAGCAACCAAACGTTCAAACGTCGGCTAATCTATAGTCCCCTTTTTTAATATTAACTGTGCAGAAATTAACACGGATAGTGGAGGGATTCCAAATGGTGCAAACAAAAGTACAAAGCCCAGATTTTCAAACGGTTATCCGCGAGCGTCATTCTGTTCGCAAATATGATCCGACATTCCGGATCTCAACGGAAGAAATGAAGCAAATGCTGGAAGAAGCTACGCTGGCGCCATCCTCGAGCAACATGCAGCCTTGGCGTTTCCTCGTCATTGACGACCAAGCGAAGAAAGAGCAGCTGCTTCCGATTGCCTTCAATCAGCAGCAAGTCGTGAATGCTTCCCATATCATTGCGATTCTGGCTGACAAAGAATCGTACCGTCATGCGGAGACGATTTACTCCCGAGCGGTTGAGTCCGGCTTTATGGATGAAGAAACGAAGACGCGTATGGTGGAGCGCATTGTAAGCGAACAATCTCCATACCGCAAAACCGATGTTGCAAAGGATATCGGGCTCGTAGACGCTGGTTTGATCGCTATGCAGTTCATGCTTGTTGCGAAGGCACATGGCTATGACACTGTACCGATGGGCGGGTTCAACAAAGCACAATTCAATGAGCTGTTCGCCGTACCGGAACGTTACGAGACGGTTATGCTGATTGCAGTTGGCAAAGCCGCGGTTGAAGCGCACGCTTCAGCTCGTCTGAAGCTAGAAGAAGTTACGTTCTGGAATGAAATTGTATAATTCGTTATGCTATAATAATTGAACACAACGAATAGAAGCTGGCATCCAATCGAATAATCGATAGGGGCCAGCTTCTTTTTATTGTACAGTCTCAGGACGATTTCATACATAGCTGTTCATCAACACATCATCATACATAGGAGGCATATCTATGCTGCCATTACAGGGCCAGGTTGCCGTAGTCGCTGGTGCAACCAGAGGAGCGGGACGGGCGATTGCCGTCTCGTTAGGAGAACTAGGTGCAACGGTATACTGCACTGGCCGAAGCACAAGAGATCAACGGTCTGCCATGAACCGCAGCGAGACCATTGAAGAGACGGCCGAACTCGTCACATCAGCAGGCGGACGGGGGATCGCCGTTCGGACCGACCATACCTCGGAGGCAGATGTCAGAACCTTATTCGAACGCATAGCGCGCGAGCAAGAAGGATGTCTCGATATCCTCGTTAACGATGTTTGGGGAGGAGACCCGCTTGTGGATTGGAGCAAGCCATTCTGGGATCATTCGCTCCAGAACGGTCTGCTGCTGCAGAGGCAAGCGGTTCATTCTCACATGATCACGAGCTACTACGCGGCGCCGCTGCTCATTGCAAGACGCCAAGGTCTCATTATAGAGATTACCGATGGCTGGGATTATCGTTACCGCGGGAACCTGTATTATAGTCTCGCGAAGGTCGGTGTCATTCATCTGGCGCAGGCGATGGCCGCTGACTTAGCGGAATACGGCATTACGAGCGTGGCCGCGACGCCAGGCTTCCTTCGTTCCGAAGCGATGCTCGATCACTTCGGTGTGAAGGAAAGCAACTGGCGCGATGCGATTGCGACCGATCCGCATTTTGCTCAATCGGAGACGCCTTATCTGCTTGGACGTTCCGTAGCTGCGTTCGCTGCTGACCCGGATCGCCATTCGCGCAATGGAACGGTGTTGACCAGCTGGGATCTGTCCGAGCATTATGGCATTGCCGATGCAGACGGTTCGCGGCCGCACTGGGGGCGCTACGCGAAGCAGATCGGCATCGCAGATTAGTCGGCTGCAGGGTTATAGATTGAGCCCGTAAACATGACGGCCTTGCTCTGTTCATCCACAATAGCGAGGAAGAACGGACGATCCACGATCATATCGAAAGGTTCACGGACGACTTCGGCGGATGTAGTAGTTGTTTCGATCGACGTTACAGCGGCCGCCTTGGTTCCTTCTTCGCTCACTTCGATTTTACTCTTATGCTTGACCTTGGAGATGCGTACATTGGCTTCGTTCGATAGGCCGGAGAAATCTGCAGCTTCCGAGAACGACTGCTGCATGCCTAAGGCTTTCAGAGAATCATTCAATGTCGCACTGTAACCGATACTGAATTTCGGCAGTTGAATCGAACCGTATTCGTCTTTCCACTGTTCCAGAAGTCCGACTTTGCCGTTCCATATTTTCTCCTGGAGGGCATCGAGACTGCTTCCTGCAGAAGGAAGAAGAATGACCATCGACATTTGACCACGACCATACGGGATGCGGATCGCTTCATAATCATCGTTCTTCAGGTGTGAATATTCGCCCGTCCGATTCATGAAAGGCACAGTTTGTTTCGAACCGTCTGCAAGATGGAACGATTTGTCCTTCGTAAAATTAGCGTCGAATTGATCTTTCCAAGTGCCGTTGAAATAGACCGCATTGAGCAGAATCATAACCAAATTGGAATCGATCGAATTGGGCTCGATCAGCTTATCGATCATCCCTTCCGTGTGATCGGCTATCCAATCGTTGATCAGCTTAGCCGACTGCTCCGGTTTGGTCGTGTCAATCGATTCAATCTCTGCGCTGTAGCTGTCTTCAATAATATTGGAAAAATCCGAATTTACCGTGACCGCCTTATTGTGCCAGACCGAATCGGCTAACTGAAGCGTAATGCCTTCTCCTGGCTGGCTGAGCAATTTCAGCAGCTCGCGGTAACCCGTATTGATTTGATCGATAGATGAACCATTCCAGCCCAGCACTCGTTCCAGTTCAGCCTTCGTCTCGCCGCGGCTTCCGTTATAGACCATTGCAAGCGCGGTTGTGATGCTGAGCGGAGAGAGGAATACGTTCTGACCCGGCTTCTCTTTCAGCAGCATCTGATGCAAGCGTAGTCCGAAATGGTTAGAAGCTTGGATGATAGGCTGATCTGCTTCTGCAGCCAGCTTATCTCGAGCTTCTAAGGAGATGGCGGATTGAGCATTATCTTTGGTGCCGCATGCGGACATGCTTCCAGCGAGCAGCAGTGATGCGAGCGCAAGCAGTGCGATTCGTTTGTATTTCATTAGGAAGCCCCCCTTCATCATACTCTGTTTGTCTAATGAAACGTTACTTGCCATCATTAACGGACCTTCTGCGCAAAAAGTTTCGTTCAAACGTTAGGAATCGGTTGAAAACGTTTGCCCCTGACACCTTATCCTTCGTATAATTGAGAGCGTGAGCTACATAAGCTTGGCTTTCTAATAAATCAAGCTCAATTAATAATGAGATTAGGGGCAGTGATTGTAATGGCGAATGAAGCAGTGATTGGATCGTTCTACGGCGAGAAAGCCGTATGGCTTCGCTCTGGTAAATATGAAGCAGCTTTGCTGCCGGAGATCGGTGCGAACCTCGTCGCATTCCGCGACGTTGAAGCAGGATACAAGTTCCTGCGCGAGCCGGAAGAGGCAGAGATGGATTCGTTCCGCGAAGCGCCGGCCGTATATGGCATCCCGGTATTGTTCCCTCCGAACCGTTACCGCGACGGCAAATTCGAGGCAGCGGGTATCTCGTACAACCTGCCGGTGAATGAAACGGCAACGGGCAACCATCTGCACGGTTTCTTCTATAAAGCAGCTTGGGACGTTGTGGATCAAGGCGCGAACGATCAAGAGAGCTACGTGGTTGTTCGTTATGTAGTTGACGAGAATGACAGTGTGTACAGCGTGCTGCCGCACAACTTCCGGATTGAAATCCGCTACGCGTTGTCCGCGAACGGACTTGCTCAGACGAGCACGGTAACGAACAATGGCGACAAGCAGCTGCCTTGCTTGCTCGGCTACCATACGGCGATCAACGCGCCATTCGCGCCAGAGAGCGCTCGTTCGGATGTTACAGCACACGTAACGACGGGCGTACGTTGGGAGCTCGACGGACGGATGCTGCCGACAGGCGGCACGATCCCAATGACAGTTGCTGAAGAAGCGATGAAATCGCCGCAAGGCGGATCGCCTTATGCAGAATCGCTGGACAACCACTACTCGGCAGCGCCGGTTGATGGCCGCAACTTCGCAGAAGTGGTTGACCATCGTATTGGCGTCAAGCTTGTGTATGATGCTGGCCTGAAGTATAAGCAGTGGATGATCTGGAACAACGGCGCATCGGCAGGCTTCTTCTGCCCAGAGCCGCAGATCAACTTGGTTGACGCGCCGAATGTGGATCTGCCGGATGAGACCAAAGGTCTCGTTCTGTTGCAGCCGGGCGAAACGTGGAGCGAGACGAGTCGTCTATACACGGAGAAGCTTGCTTAATTTAGGGAATGATGAAGCTTGCCGCCCCTTATGGGGGCGGCAAGCTTTTTTTTGATTTGAATTGTACATCTTCCAATCTTCGGTTCTTTATCATATCTTTAGCGCAAGATGATAGACACTTGCTTTGCCAACCGTTTATGATAATAATGTTTTGTTATGCATTATTTTTCCATAATGGGGGTCTTTCAACGGATGAGAAAGAGAAAATTAATGTTGATAATGACAAGCTTATTCGTATTATTACTTGGCAGTTTCGAGCTTTCGGCACTAACGCAAGCAGCGCAGTCTTCGACGACGGTGAAGTTGCCGAAGATGAAGAAGGCATCATCGGGATATGGTCACATGTTGGCTGTAGGAGAAGACGGCAGTCTGTGGGCTTGGGGAGACAATAGTTATGGTCAACTAGGCGACGGCACGTACGTGTCGAAGTCAGCGCCTGTTCGGATTGGAAATGGGAAGGATTGGATTGACGCATCTGCGGGGAATCATTTCTCGATAGGGATCAAGAAAGACGGGAGTCTGTGGATCTGGGGGGCGGATCTAAGCAGCGGGAATGGCCATAATTCAACTTCGATGCGCGATCAGCTAACACCGCTTAGATATGGTAAGGACAATAATTGGGTGAAGATATCGGTTGGGAATTCTGGAGGTGCGGCACTTAAGCAGGATGGTACGATCGTAACATTCGGATTGCTTAACTTAGGAGCTTCCATTTATGGCACGAAACTGAATAATGATAAGGATTGGGCCGATGTATCGGTTGGAGACGATTGTCTGCTCGCTATTAAGAAGAATGGCAGCTTATGGTCGATCGGATCATGTGTGCGTGGCGGTGAATCTACAGCAGGAAAACTAACGCGTATTGGTCAAGACAATGACTGGAAGCTGGCTGCTGCAGGCTACTATGCCGTTGCGGTGAAGAAGGACGGCACAGTTTATGAGCTGTGGATGAATCGAGAGACGAATAAGGCGGAGGAACAGCCTTTGTTGGAGATGAACGCCGCTGTATATGTATCAGGCGGATTCGTCGCAACCATTGTCACGGACGAAGGCAAGGTGTGGGAATGGGATACTATCTTTGATCGATATATGGAGATTGGGGCAAATGGTATTGAGATGATCGCAGCGGATGGCGGCGGGACCGGAGTGGCAATCAGCAAAGATGGAGTCTTGTATACGTATGGTTCTAACTCGTGGGGACAGCGGGGTAACGGTCAATCGGATTCGATCTATCGCCCAACACGCAGCGCGGAGACATTCCGTTCCCAAGTGAAAGTAGATGACGCTACCTACACACTGCACAATGATGGGACGATCGAGATGCGTGATTGGCATACGCAAGAACAATCGTTTCCTGGTTCGGATTGGGCTTTCATTGCGGCAGGCAGAGATGATCTATATGCAATTAAGCAGGATGGAAGCTTATGGAACTATGAATCCAGCATCTATGTAGGTAGTTATACGTATAGGCCCAATGAAGATTATAGACTTCATCCGTTGATGGAAGGAAGTAAGTGGCGAAGCGTTCAAGCATCTGAATTAGGCTTTGTTGTAGGGTTGAAAAGCGATGGCACTTTGTGGGTATGGGGACGCGATGCATGGGGCTATTTACTGAAAGGCTATACCGATTTGGAAGACTATTTTGAACCTGCTCAGATGGGGATCGATAAGAATTGGAAGTCTTTCAGTGTGAGTGATGACCATATATTGGCGATCAAAGAGGACGGTTCGTTATGGGGAATCGGGGATAACCGGATGGCCCAGATCGCATCGACATTGAAGCCTCAGGTGAATGCCTTTAGTCGAATTGGCAGTATGAAGGATTGGACCCAGGTTCAGACAAGTTCTTATACAACGTTCGGAATACGCAAAGATGGAACGCTCTGGCAGTGGGGCAGAGGCCTTGGCAGTCAGAACTCGAATCAAAAAATGACGCAGGTCACCAAAGATAAGGACTGGACGAAGATCTGGACGAGGGATAACCAAGCATTTGCGCTGAAGAAGGACGGAAGTCTTTGGTCGTGGGGGGACAACTACTTTGGAGAGCTTGGCACCGGAGCGGCTAATAGTCAGTCCGTACCGACTCGTGTAGCAGACAATGGGCCGTGGACGACGATTTTTCCGCAAGACTACTATACCATTGGTGTGAAGAAGGACGGTTCCATTTGGAAGTGGGGAAATGACAGCGATTCGATCAGTTCTATCTCAAGTAAAGAAGATTTGGAGATGACGCCGGTTGTGACGGGAGTTATTATGACTGGCGGGAACGGGTTTGCAACATCCGAGTAAGGGTTGACCGCGTTTAATCGATACAATTAATTGAGATCTGATCTAGTTTGATGGATACAATAATTGGTTATTATAGAGTAGCTCAAGTATGAAATATTTAGGGTGTATAGAAATTGTAAATTTTCTTTATTATGTGCAACCTTCTCAATAATAGGTACGTCAAAAGTATATATATCCTAAATTCATACAATTAAATTCATTAATGGAAGGGGTATAGGAACACGGTCTAGGAGGGGTTATGTGTCCATTGTTCAACCTGGCAAGCAGCGAGTAAGATCGAAGCTGCCACAGCTTGATTTGTTTCGTGCCTTTGCCTTGTTTGGTGTCATTAGTGTCCATTCATCATCTACTGCCGCCGCGATAAGCGGATTGCATTCCAAGTACTTTCCGATCTTCAATATGATGAACATCTTCTTCAAGTTCGGTACGCCTTGCTTTATTTTTCTAAGCAGCTTCGTGCTGTTCTACAATTATTACGACCGGCCGGATACAGGCTCATTGATTCGCAAATTTTATCGTAAGCGCTTGCTTTACATCATCGTCCCCTATGTACTTATCTCACTTATATATTTCTTATTCAACCATGAGCTGAATCGCACGCCCTGGCTTGGATTCGGGGAAGAGATTTCCAAGCTGTTGAATAAGTTAGCGACAGGCTCGGCGCATACGCATTTATACTTCGTATTCGTTAATGCTCAGTTCTATCTCATATTCCCGCTTGTGCTAATCATCTTGAAGCAATTCAAGTGGCTGTCCGCTTGGGCCTTCCCAGTCGGAATATTGATGCAATGGGGATATGTGCTGCTTAACCATCAATACCATTATCAATGGATGCCGAAGGGCAGTTTGTCTATCAGTTATATGTCCTATTACTTGCTTGGTGCAAGCTTAGCGATTTACTATGAACGCTGGCATGGCTGGATGTCTCGTGGGTGGACGGACAGAGGGATCGTAGATCGGTCCGCAGTGGTTGGGCTCGTGATGAGCTGGATAGCTGTATCCGGATCGCATGTTGCGATATGGCATGCATTGCGAATTTATCATATTTACTATAATTCACTTCTCTACGAGCTGTTGTGGAACGTACAGACGCTGCTCTCTGCGTTCGTGCTGTTGCTTACAGCCTTCCAGCTGCACCGGTTGTTCGAAGGTAAATTGTTGTATCGCGCTCTGGCTGTAATAGGTCAGCTGTCATTCGCTATTTATCTGGTACACCCGTTCGTGCTGGCGATCTATCGCAAATTCGATCTAGGCATATCCACGTTCGTCTCGGAATATGTGTTCTGGATATGGGGCGGATTCGCTGCAGCGCTGCTGGTATCCATGGCCGCTGTGCATGCCATTTTCCGATACGTGCCGAAAGCGTGGATGCTTCTTGGCAGCGAGCCTGTCTATGTCGCATCGGCGAAGACGGGACGGACTTCAAGCCAAATGCAAGATCCGTACCGCAATCGTCAAGCTGGCGTTTAGTTGATCGCTTAATCGATACTTTACGTATGAATATGGTTGGTTTACTTACATAAATGCTTTCTATTATTAAAGCCCCTGCAGTCACGGTGATCGTGAAACTGCAGGGGCTTCCGTTTATCTTGATTACTTCGCTTCTTCAATAATGAGTACGCCGCGGCCAGCTACTTCTGCGCTTCCTCTAAGCTTCGCACCTGTCAGAAGCTCTGTTCCACTCACGCTGCCCAGATCGAATGTCTGTGCTTCTGCGTTATGGTTCAAAACGAACACGTACGATTGTCCGTCCTTCGTACGTTTAACCGCTTCAACGCCTGCGACAGCAGGGAGGATGGGGTTAATGCCGTGTGCTTCGCAAATTTGGCCGAGCAGGCCTTGGAGGAACGATGCCTCGGGGCTCGTGCCAACATACCAAGCTTCGCCTTGTCCGAAGCGGTTGCGTGTCACAACTGGCATGCCTTGATAGAAATCTTGACCATACGTTGCAATCACGTCTGCGCCTTCGCTGTGGATCAGGTCGCACAGCAGACCGCATTCGTATTGACCGTTCAGCTTGCCGAACGAGTCGTTCAAGACGATCGAGTTGCGTTGGTCAGGGAACAGTGCGTCGATTTCTTCTGCCCAGATGCCGAGCAGATTGCGAAGTTCGCCTGGATAGCCGCCAAGCGTTACGATGTCATTCTCATTGACGATACCGCTGAAGAATGTCGTGATGAATGTGCCGCCGTTTTGCGTGAATTGCTCAAGACGTGCAGCAATGCCTGGTTTCACCATGTACATAACAGGTGCGATCAGTACATCGTACTGGCTGAAATCAGCATCCATCGGAACCATGTCAACTGCGATGTTCTGTTGGTAGAGTGCATCGTAGTATTTGTGTACTTCATCCGTATATTTCAAGGCAGCAGATGGACCGGAGGAGTACTCAACTGCCCACCAGTTTTCCCAATCGAACAGAATGCCGACTTTCGCGCTGCCGCGCGCGTTAAGAATCTTGTCGCCAAGCTGCGTCAGCTCGCTGCCGAGCTGCGCGCATTCGCGGAATACACGCGTATTCTCATGGCCGACGTGTTCGATGAGCGCGCCGTGGTACTTCTCGCATGCGCCGACCGAGCGGCGAAGCTGGAAGAACATAACGCTGTCAGCGCCATGTGCAACGGCTTGGTAGCTCCACAGCGCCATAACGCCAGGACGTTTCAGCGAGTTGTAAGCTTGCCAGTTCTGCTGACTTGGCGTTTGTTCCATGAGCAGGAACGGTTCGCCGTCCTTCAGGCCACGCATCAAATCGTGCATCATCGCTGTGTAGCTGACTGGCGTATCGGCAGAGGGATAGTTGTCCCAAGAAACGATATCCATATGCTTCGCCCACTTGAAGTAATCAAGCGGCTTATATGCACCCATCAGGTTCGTTGTAACAGGAATATTCGGCGTGTGCTTCTTCAGCTCATCATACTCCAGTTTGTAGCAGTCGAGCATGCTGTCCGAGTTGAAGCGAGTGTAGTCGAGCGAGATGCCTTGGAAGCAAGTGTGGCGCGGCGACCATTGCTCGCTGAGCATGTTCGGAGGTACGATTTCTTCCCAATCGTAGAACGTGTGGCCCCAGAAACGAGTATTCCATTGCTCATTGAGCTTGTCCAGCGTGCCGTATTTGTTCTTCAGCCATACACGGAATGCAGCTGCGCAGTTGTCGCAGTAGCATTCGCCGCCGTATTCGTTGGAGACGTGCCACAGCAGCAGGGCTGGGTGATCCTTGTAACGCTCTGCGATTTTGCCGGCGAGCTTCGTCGAATAGGTGCGATATACCAAGCTGTTCGCGCACGAGTTGTGGCGGCCGCCGAATTTGCGCTTGCGGCCATCGAAGTCCACGCGAAGAATCTCTGGATATTTGCGTGCCATCCACGCTGGATGTGCGCCTGTGCTTGTTGCCAAGCATGCATAGATACCGTTCGCATGGAGCATATCCATGATTTCGTCCAAAGTGGAGAAGTCGTAGGTGTCATCATTCGGCTGCAGCATAGCCCAAGAGAATACGTTAACCGTCGCGATGTCCATGCCCGCAAGGCGGATCATGCGCATATCTTCCGGCCATACGCTCTTATCCCATTGTTCAGGGTTATAGTCGCCGCCATATAACATTTTGGTCAATTTGGATGATAACAAACTGCTCAGCTCCTTCAATTGATGTACTGTTAGTTTACAGCATTCTATCAATTGCATACATATAACAATTGAAGGAGTGAATATAATAATTCGGCACTTTAGCGTCGCACAAGCTCAGGCCAGATCTCTTGAACATCGACTCGCAGTTCGGATGCGATGAGTTCGGCTGTCAGTCGCTGTGGTTTGCTGATCTTGCCGTTGCGAAGCTTTGAAATCGTCTGCAGCGATATGCCCGTTGATAGCGACAGCTGACTTGCGGACAAATCTCGCTTGGCCATCCATATTTTGAGCTTCGTTCCCGATTGCTCGCTGGAGCTAGACTCTTGCATTTCCCAGATCGAGAAGGCGAATTGTTCGATTTCTCCGAATCCGTTATAAATCGGATATATGGTCACACGCAAAGCCAGTTCGCTTGTGTCGTCGAAACGAAGCGTGTGCATGAGCACATCGCGTTGAACTTTGTCGAATTCAATCTTCTTCAACTGCGCTCGAATTTGTTCGTGTTCTGCAGCGTTAAGGAAGTCGAAGATAGAGTGATTCAGCAGCGTTACATCAGAAGGTTCCACAGCCGGTATGAAATTCACATGAAATTTTCTTACTATATAATACGTGTCTAAAATTCCGACATAAAACGACTTTCCGCTCTTTGATTGCTGCTCGATCCAATGATCCGCACTTAAATCCGTAGCGGTCAGCAGATAGTAGGGCGATCCATCTGCCGCAGACTCTAGTGGCTGCACTTCCAATACGATTGGCTTCTGTGTTCGTGTTCCAGTCTCAATGATAGTCTCCGTGTAATCCTCGGGTAGAACGGCTCCCTTCAAATCTGCGATTCGAGGGAACAGGTGTCGAAATGGAATGTGTGGCAGCTTCTCACGTTCGTAACCGCAAAGCTGAACAAAGGCAGGATTCGCATCAGTAATCATAAAGGAACGGCCTAGGCGGCGAACGATCGCAAGCGGCTGCTTGATCGTCTGAAATATTTGCCGAAAGATAAACTACCATTCCTCTCATTCTTTTTTCCATTACGACACAAGTATAGGCGTCCCCCACTGCTAGGGCAATACTCCGATATATCTAATTACTGTAAGGAAGCGTTAACAATGGATATTTCGTTAAAAATTTAAATCCGTCCATATAATCCCGACGTATTCGGACCTTATTGTTTCAGAACCCAAGATGAAAACTCTTTAGCGAGCTTATACGGCGCTTTATCATGGTAATAATTCCCGCTAAGATTAGATGTGCCTATGAAAAGGGGGGGCGAAATCCTTTCGTGAAGGGGGTTAAGAATAGATTCGGAAAGTTTCTACATCTTTCGCGCAAAGCGACAAGCTATGCAAAGGATGAGTGAAATATGTGTCATATATATGTGAACTTTGAGTTATTTTTGAGTTAAATATCATGACTCATTTTTGAAAATAGGGTTTAAAATTTTCAACATTCCTGTATAATGGAGCTATCTCCACGATGATCCCCCTGATCATGATCGATACTTAACAAAATATTAACAGGAGGTGTCACATTGACGACAGTATTGACCCTGCCATATGGGATCTCGCAGGAAGATCTATATCTTTTTAACGAAGGCGTGCTTTATCGAAGTTACCGAACCTTTGGAGCTCACCGAATAAAGTGGAAGCGGAAGACAGGTGTCCGATTCGTTGTCTGGGCCCCTAACGCAGCTTCGGTAAGCGTAGTGGGGGATTTCAATAAGTGGGACGGAACGAAGGATGTATTGGAACCGCTCGGAGACACGGGCGTCTGGGCATGCTTTGTTCATGGATTAAAGGATGGCGAGCGGTACAAGTACGAGATCGTGACAGCAAGTGGACAGAAACTGCTCAAAGCTGACCCGTACGCGTTCAGCTCCGAATTAAGACCCCATACAGCCTCGATTGTAGCCGATTTGAACGGGTATGAATGGGGCGACTCGGACTGGATGGACCGCAAGCAAGTTCTCTTCGATCGACCGCTCCTCATTTATGAAGTTCACGCCGGCTCCTGGAAGATTCATGGCAAGGAGCAATTCCTAACGTACAGCGAATTATCCATTGAACTCGTCGATTATGCCGTAGAAATGGGGTATACCCATATCGAGCTTATGCCGATTGCGGAGCATCCATTCGATCGATCGTGGGGATATCAGATTACCGGCTTCTATGCAGCGACAAGACGGTACGGAACGCCAAAGCAGCTCATGCAGTTTGTTGACCGATGTCATCAGAAAGGGCTTGGCGTTATTCTCGACTGGGTGCCAGGACATTTCTGCCGCGATGATCATGGTCTGCGGGAATTCGATGGATCGCCGCTATACGAAGGGCCGAATTGGCGCAAAGCAGATAAGCCGCAGTGGGGAACCTTATCCTTCGACTTCGGCCGTAACGAAATTGTCGGATTTCTGATCGCTAACGCATTATTCTGGCTCGATCATTTTCATATAGATGGGCTAAGGGTTGATGCAGTCGCTCATATGGTTGATCTTCATATGGATAAACCAGAGGAGCTGCGTACGCTTAACCCGTATGGAGGCAAAGAAGATCTCGATGCGCTCCGATTTTTACGAAGATTGAACGAAGTTGTTTTTCAATACTATCCCGAGACGCTCATGATTGCCGAAGATTCATCCGCACAACCAGCAGTCACATCACCAACCTACCTCGGCGGGCTCGGATTCAACTACAAATGGAACATGGGCTGGATGAACGATATGCTGCGCTACATGCAGCTCGACCCAGCTGACCGCAAGCATCACCACAATCTCATCACGTTCTCGCTTCTCTATGCTTTCTCCGAAAATTACGTGCTGCCCTTCTCGCATGACGAAGTGGTACACGGCAAACGATCACTCCTGCACAAAATGTCAGGCTCCTACGAAGAAAAATTCGCACAACTCAAACTGCTATACGGTTATTGGATTACACATCCGGGAAAAAAGCTGCTGTTCATGGGCAGTGATTGGGGTCAATTCGACGAGTGGAAAGATCTCGATCAGCTTGATTGGATGCTTCTTGATTATCCGCTTCACCTTGATATGCAGAAGTACGTGCAGCGGCTGCATCACGTATACCGCACGACACCAGCGCTCTGGGAGCGCGATCGGGATTACGATGGCTTCCGCTGGATTGATGTACATAATTCAGAACAAAGCGTGATTTCCTTCGAACGTCGCGGCGTGGATGCGGATGAAATCGTCGTTGTCGTCTGTAATTTCTCACGCAATGATTATGGCAATTACCGGGTCGGCGTACCGATGCCGGGCAGCTACGAGCTGTTGATGCACAGCGGCGAGGAAGTGTCCCAGCAGGGTCTATTTGCTCCAATTACGAGCGAAGATATCCCTTATCATGGACGCGGTTATAGCGTGGAGATTACGCTAAAGCCCTTCTCCTGTCTGATGCTTCACTATACAAGCAACAACATAATTGAATACATTTAGGAGTTGATGCTATGGGGCGTAAAGAAATGGTCGCGATGTTACTCGCCGGAGGAGAAGGCAAAAGACTTGGAGTATTGACGAAAGATTTGGCGAAGCCGGCTGTTTACTTTGGCGGGAAATATCGAATTATCGATTTCACGCTAAGCAACTGCGCTCATTCAGGCATCGACACGGTTGGCGTTCTCACGCAGTATCAGCCGCTTGACCTGAACAGATATTTGGGCATTGGCAGCCCTTGGGGGCTGGACCGTCGTGATGGCGGTATGGCAATTCTGCCACCTTATGTGAAACAGAAGGGCGGCGTTTGGTACAAAGGCACAGCGAATGCGATTTATCAGAATATGGGCTTTATCGACCGTTATGACCCGGAATATGTGCTTATCATTTCAGGCGACCACATCTACAAGATGGACTATGAGAAAATGCTTGATCACCACAAGAAGACGGGAGCGGAAGTGACGATTGCCGGCATCGAAGTTCCTTGGAAGGAAGCGAGCCGCTTCGGCATTATGCATTGCGACGATGAGGATCGGATCACGGCATTCGAAGAGAAGCCGAAGGTGCCGACGAGCAATACGGCATCGATGGGGATCTACATTTTCTCGTGGCATGTCCTGCAGCGTTACTTGATTCGCGATGAAGCGAACCGCCATTCCTCGAACGACTTTGGCAAAGACATCCTCCCGACGATGCTGAAGGATGGTCTGAACATGTTCGTCTATCCTTTCAAAGGCTATTGGAAAGACGTCGGTACGATCGAGAGCTTGTGGGAAGCGAATATGGACCTGCTCGACGATCATCCTGCGCTTGATCTGACCGATCCAGAATGGCGGATTTATTCGGTTAGTCCGAACCGTCCAGCGCAATATATTGCGCCTAGCTCACGTATCGTCTCCTCGATCGTGAACGAAGGCTGCTTAATTGAAGGCGATGTACACCGATCGGTACTGTTCTACGGTGTACAAACGGCCATAGACAGTATCGTCCGTGAATCCGTTGTGATGCCGAATGCGCGTATCGGCCGTGGCGTTCGGCTGTATCGCACGATCGTCGGCGATGGCGCTGTTATCGCGGATGGTGTTACAATCGGTCATCCTGAGCATGGCGGCGTGACGGTTGTTGGCAGTGATGAGTTTATTGACAGCTACAAAACACTGCTGGAGGTCGAGCCATCGTGATGAAAAATAAAGTAATGGGTCTTATCAATCTTGTACATGAGCCGGATGAGCTGGAAGGTCTTACAGCGAGCCGGTGCCCGGCAACGGTGCCTTTCGGCGGCCGTTACCGACTCATTGATTTCGTCCTGTCGAACATGGTGAACAGCGGCATTTCCCGCGTTGCCGTGCTCGCACATACGAAGTATCGCTCTTTAATGGATCACCTGGGCTCCGGCAAGCATTGGGATCTTCACAATCGTCAGAGCGGACTATTCATTCTGCCGCCGACTTCTGATGACGCCCAAGATTTGCGCCGCGGTGACCTTTATCATATGTTTCAAAACCGCGATTATTTGATGCGCAGCCATCATGAATATGTTGTCCTTGCCCGCAGCCACGTTATCTGCAACGTCGATCTGGAATCTGTTGTTGCGTTCCATGAGAAGCAGCAGGCAGACATTACAGTCGTGTGCAAGCGGCAGTCGTCCAGCGCGCCGGGCAAGAGCCGGAAGGTATTGTTGGATGCTGTTACTGGGCGAGTCCTGGAGATGCAGGACCATTATGGACGTTTGAATACGGATCTCGTGTCGTCCGAAATTTATGTCATTGGCCGGGAATTGCTGCTTGAGCTGGTGGAATCGTCGCTGGCACAAGGGCAGGAGCATCTGGTACGGCATGCGATTATGACGCGGCTCGATCAATTGAAGGTGTATGGCTATCAGTTCGATGGTTATCTGGGGCTGGTAAATACGCTGGAGAGCTACTATTACAACAATATGCAATTGCTTCGTTCCGATGTGTGGAAGGATCTGTTCTTCCGTCCAGGACCGATTTATACGAAGGTGAAGGATGAGCCTCCTGCCCGCTATCTGGAAGGGGCGAAGGTGTCTGGTTCCGTCGTAGCGAATGGCTGCGTCATTGAAGGCACCGTCATTAACAGTGTACTGTTCCGCGGTGTGCATGTGCGCAAAGGCGCAATTATCCGCAACAGCATCATTATGCAGAACGGGGTAGTAGGCGAGAACAGCATGCTGGATTATGCGATCTTGGATAAGGACGTCATGATCGAGCAAGGCAGAGACATTCGAGGTGCTGCCGGTTCGCCGTTCGTCGCTGGAAAACGTAAAATTATTTAATAAAAGCCATAGGCTTGCAAGTGGCATTATCGAAGTAGAAAGCAAATTTCAAAATCGGAATACTTTGAGCAAAGCTCAAAGATCCTGATGTAGCAGCGGAATGACTTTGAACTCCGTTCAAAGATCCTGATGTAAAGCGGAGTGACTTTGAACTCCGTTCAAAGATCCTGATGTAAGGAGTGAAAGCGTCGTGAAAGTATTGTTTGCCGCTTCGGAGGCTGTGCCGTTGGCCAAATCCGGTGGACTGGGAGATGTGACGGGGGCTCTGCCTAAAGCGTTGAACGAACGGGGGGCGGAAGTGCGAGTCGTGCTTCCCAAGTATGCCGACATTCCTGCGTCTTTCTTGGAGCATTTCGAGACGATCCATACCTTCTCATTCAACTTTAGCTGGCGCCATCAATACTGCGGATTGCTCCGCGGTGTTGTTGGTGGCGTCACCTTTTATTTAATTGATAATGAGCAATATTTCAAACGCGATGGACTGTACGGCTACGAAGACGATCCGGAGCGGTTCGTCTTCTTCAATTTTGCAATCGCGGAATGCTTGCCTTATATGGATTTCGTGCCTGATATTATCCATTGTCATGACTGGCAGACAGCGCTGCTGCCTTTCCTGCTCAAGACGCGTTATGCGTTCGATCCGCTTTGCCGCTCGGTCCGTACGGTATTTACGATTCACAATTTGAGATATCAAGGCGTCTTCGGCCAGAAGCTGTTTCAAGATCTTATCGGAATGGATGATTTCTGGTTTTGGACGAGCGGCTTGGAATTCCATGGCGCTGCGAACTGCATGAAGGCAGGGTTGCAATATGCGGATCGGCTGACGACCGTGAGCGAGACGTATGCTCAAGAAATTCAGACGGAGTATTGGGGCGAGAATCTGGATGGGGTTATCCGCTGGCGTGCATCAGAGCTGCAGGGTATCCTGAACGGAATCGACACCGACAGCTACGACCCGATGAACGATCCAGCGCTCGACACCCCTTACCGAGGATCAATCAGCCGCAAGCGCAAAAACAAAACCGCGCTGCAGCGAGAGCTTGGCCTGCCGGTATCGGAGTCGGTCCCCGTTGTCGGCATCGTGACTCGTCTTGTGGAACAGAAGGGCATTGATCTGATCGACCGCGTGCTTGGTGATTTGCTCGATGAAGGCATTCAGCTGGTTATTCTTGGGGCAGGCGATTACCGTTATGAGGAAATGCTGCGAGGCGCTGCGAAGTGGCGTCCGGAGCAAATTGCACTGATGCTTGGCTATGATGAAGGGCTGGCGCGCCGGATTTACGCAGGCTCAGATATGTTCTTGATGCCTTCCTGGTTTGAGCCTTGCGGCTTGAGCCAGCTGATCGCGCTCCGATATCGGACGGTGCCGATCGTTCGGGAGACCGGTGGACTCAGAGACACGGTACAATCGTACAACGAATATACTGGAACAGGTAACGGCTTCACCTTCGCTAGTTATAATGCACATGATATGCTTCATACGGTTCGCAGAGCGCTTGAATTTTACCGGAATGAAGAAGATTGGAAGACGATTGTCGCCAATGGTGCCAAAGAAGACTATAGCTGGAGCCGTTCTGCCAGGTCGTACATGTCCCTCTATAGTGAACTGCTGCCTCTTCGAAAGGAGACAGATAGATGGCCCGTCATCTCGTAATTGGTAACGGCAAGATGCTTCTCAATCTTGATAATCACTGCTTCATCCGCGATATTTATTATCCATACGTCGGACAGCTCAATCACGTCGGCGGACAGACCTGCCGATTCGGCATTTGGGTTGCTGGACGGTTCGCATGGCTCGACGATCCGAGCTGGAAGTTCGAGCTTGATTACATTGAAGGCACGCTGGTGACGAATGTTCGAGCGACGAATGAGTCGCTCGGCGTTCAGCTGCACTTGAACGATGGCATTCATCAGCGAGAATGCATTTATATTAAACGCGTGGTCGTCCGCAATCTTGCGGGCGAACCACGTGAATTCCGACTATTCTTTCATCAGGATTTGATGATCGACGGCTCGGAGGTTGGGGATACGGCGGCTTATTTTCCGGAAAATCATACGCTGTTCCACTACAAACGTTCTTCCTACTTCATGTTCAATGGATTCTCAGATGAAGGCGGCATCATGCAGTATTCCACCGGTATCAAACGGTTCCATTCGGCCGAAGGAACTTGGCGCGATGCGGAGGATGGCGTCTTGATGGGCAACACGATTGCGCAAGGATCGGTAGACAGCACGATCAGTTTTCGAACGATTGTACCGCCGAGCGGAGAGAAAACGATCTACTACTGGATGTCGATCGGCAAGAGTTTGGAAGAGGTCAAAGAGCTTAACCAATATGTGCAAGACAACCACCCGGAGAAGCTGCTGAGCCGGATCGTCATCTACTGGAAGCATTGGCTGCGCCGGGCGGAGAAGGATATGGGCGATCTGCCTGCGCCAGTCGTCAAGACATTCAAGCAGAGCTTGCTGATCGTTCGAACCCAGACCGATGAGCGTGGAGCTATTGTCGCCGCGAATGACACCGATATTTTGCAATACAATCGAGATCATTACAGCTATATGTGGCCAAGGGACGGCGCTTTAATCGCAGAATCGATGTCGGGGGCGGGCTTTCACAGCGTCATCGCACCCTTTTTTCATTTCTGTGCGCAAGCGTTAGCACCGGAAGGGTACTTGTATCACAAATATAATCCAGACGGTACTGTAGGCTCGAGCTGGCATCCGTACATCGTGCAAGGTAGCCGAAGACTGCCCATTCAAGAAGACGAGACCGCACTCGTCCTGTTTGCGTTATGGCAGGATTACAATCGTCATCAGGTCATTGAGCTCCCGCAATCGCTGTACTCGAATCTGATTCGGAAAGCGGCTCATTTCTTGACGCAGTATATGGAGCATTCGCTATCGCTTCCTAAACCGAGCTATGATCTGTGGGAAGAGCGTTATGGCATCTGGACGTATACGGCGGCATCGGTATACGGCGGATTGATGTCGGCTGCTTTCTTCACAGAATTGTTCGGGGACTACGAGCGAAGCGATCATTATCGCAATACGGCACAGGCCGTGAAGCATGGTATCCTTACTCATCTTTGGGATGAAGATACTGGCCGCTTCGCACGTGGGCTGGTCCAGAAAGACAATCGCTGGATTAAAGATATGACGCTGGAGAGCAGCTTGTTCGCGATCTGGGAATTCGGTGTTCTGCCTGTTGACGATGAACGTGTCGTTCGTACGATGGGCGCTATCAAGGATGGGTTGAGTGTCCGAACCGGCGTCGGCGGTGTGGCGCGTTACACGAATGACTACTATTTCCAACAGTCAGGCGATATCGAGAAAGTGCCTGGCAATCCTTGGGTCATCTGTACGCTATGGGTTGCGAATTACGAGATTGAATCTGCTACGTCGCTTAGCGACTTGGAAGGGCCGAAGAGGACGCTGCAGTGGGTAGTGGACCACGCAATGGAAAGCGGTGTACTGCCAGAGCAGCTTAATCCGTACGACGGCAGTCCGCTGTCGGTTGCGCCGCTCACGTGGTCGCATGCGACGTTCGTGCAGAGCGTAACGAAATATGTGAAGAAGTACCGCGAATTGAAGCGGGAAAGCTGATCGCAAGATACGATCATGCAGGAGGATGAGCCAACGTGCTTCGGTGCGAACGGAGTGGATAAAGGGCTGAACAGTTCGATGTAACTGTTTAGCTCTTTTTTTTGTTTCGCATAACCACGTACCTGTGCCTGTCCTAGTGGAGCAATCGAAATAACTATGCGATAATAATGTAGTACATGCTGTATTCATTACGAGGAGGCGATTAGCAGTGGGAATCGAGATTAACATCACGCGAGCAGAAGAGAGTGACCTTCCTGCGATCGTCGAGATTTATAACTCAACGGTTGCAAGCCGTATGGTGACAGCCGATCTGGAACCGGTTACGGTAGAAAGCCGTATGCCTTGGTTTCATAACAGGGACTGGGAAAAGCGTCCGATCTGGGTTGCGCGCAGCGGAGAGACGATCGTCGGCTGGATTAGTTTTCAAACGTACTACGGACGTCCAGCTTATCAAGCGACGGTCGAGTTCAGCATCTATATCGCGGAGCAGAGCAGAGGCGCTGGAGTCGGCAGCGTTTTGCTCGATCGTGCCATTAGCAACAGTGAAGCGCTCGGGATAAAGACAATGCTTGGCTTTGTATTCGGGCATAACAAGCCGAGTCTAGGGCTTCTTGGCAAATTCGGCTTCGAACAGTGGGGAATGCTCCCAGGTGTATGCGAGATGGATGGCGTGGAGCGGGATGTTGTCATTATGGGCAGGAAGGTATAACGGTCTGCTTACATAAAGAATTCATAATTCAGGGGGAAACGCACTTTATGTTGAAGTCTATACCACCGATTGTGTCGCCTGATTTACTTAAATTATTGATGGAGATGGGGCATGGCGATGAGCTCGTCATCGCGGACGGCAATTTCCCTGCAGCAAGCCACGCGCAGAGGCTCGTGCGTCTTGATGGACACGGCGTGCCGGAAGTGCTCGACGCCGTTCTCAGCCTTCTTCCGCTCGATCAATATGTAGAGAAGCCGGCAGCTGTGATGGGCGTCGTTCCTGGTGATCCAGTGGAACCGGTAATCTGGGAGCAGTACGCTGCGCTGACGCAGAAGCACGAGGGCAAGAAAGTCGAGGTCGAGGAGATGGAGCGGTTTGCTTTCTATGAGCGGGCGAAGCAGGCCTATGCGATCGTGGCGACAAGCGAGCGGGCTCAATACGCGAACATTATCGTGAAGAAAGGCTGCGTTCTCTAAACGTCATCATCCGATATGTACCTAGACGATTATCAAATGAGCAAGGAATAGGGATAACAACCAAAAGGGCGTACAACCGCATGAATGCGGCCGTACGCCCTTGGTGCATTGGAAAGAGATCCGTTCGGATCAGAACCAGCCAGCGCGAAGTACGATAACGAGCAGGATATAGAGAACGAGAATAACGCCGATGCTAGTGCAAATTGTACCTACGCCGCCGAAGCCGCCGTAACCGTGACCAGTAGCTGCGCCTGCAACAGGATATCCCATAGTTCATGACCTCCTAATTGGTTCTGTGTGAAGGTTTAACTCACAATGCTAATGTATGTCGGATGCGGAGGAATGTTATGGACGTTTATCCCGCTTTTATGCGAATTGGGCGTGTGTACAGTCCGAAGAACCGCATCACGAGTCGGTCACAATGCCTCCAGGTACATATTCCTAAGGCGCATCGAAGTATTCACGACCTCATATCTTCATAAAGAGATCGTTATGAATTGAGGTGTGATCGAGTATATGGCTGTTGTCACTCGATTTCCTACGCAAGCTTTGCACGGTTTCATCCTGTTCATTGGCAATACGCTTGGATTGATCAAAGCGCCAGGGGAGCTTGCTCCGAAGAATAGTTTAACGGAAGGACGGGGCGGATCAAGGGCATATCGGCGGGAGCGGCTGATGACCGGCGTATTGCCTGATGTGCTTGATCCTTGACTCTGATCGATGGGTCTGCCCGCGTCCGATCACAATTTGAGATGCTGCCCCGGCGCTCGTAATCGATATGCATCCGACACTAATAGATGGATTCTGGTTGAGCCGATACGTTTGTACGATACTGTCATCATCATCTGCGTCAACGATCTCAGGAATGGGTCTGGAGAAAATCACATACGATTCGAAAAATACATCGCCAGCATAAGGATGATCTTCTTGGCGCTGGAGAGCGATTGCTCGCAGCGTCGAGTTCGATTCCGATCGGTCTCCTAGTTGCATCACGCCAGCTTGGGATATGTTGAGAAGACGTATGCCTTGTACATCCGAGACGCGAGAATTATCGTAATTCAAATCAAGGAAAACCGGCGGCGGCAGGTTGGCGCCGGGAATGGTGAACGTTATTCGTGGAAACATCAGCGCAGCGATATGTTGACCGGTCCCCCGCCAGCGTTCGGCGGCAACCGCTCGCCTTCCGCTTCATCCGCGTTTTCAGGCAGCTGAAGCGATACGAGTTGACCGACGACTACGGATTCCGGCGGTGTGTCAAACATGGAGAATAGGGAGACTGTGTCATTGTCGCCGACCTGCAGCAGCGACGAACTGGATACGCCAAGCACTTCGATAGAGCCGACTTGAAGACCTTGATTGACCACATAGAAAATCATACCGTAATCACTCCTCCTGCTGTTTCCCCGCCGCTTGAAAGCTTCGTTAAGTACTGCCGCATCGCCATATCGACATCACGAATCGTTTTGGCTGTCACTTGATCCTCGAGCTGCGCGGAATTTGCGTCTGCAATGTCTGCCGATTGAGCGGCTTGCTGCATATAGAATTGAATGCGAGTAGGAGCCTGGCGACGAATGTCCTCGATAATGATGCGGCGATGATACGGATCAAGCGGAACGTTAAGCTCCTGCTCGAATGAAACTAACGCTGTAGGCGCGTTATTGTCCAAATAGGAGTTCACCCGTGTCTGGACGTCCCCGAACGGCGGGGGCATCTGCATGGAGGCTGGTCCAGCCGAAGGGAACACATTCGGTTTACTGTTCAATGCTCCTGGAGCGCCGCTTTCACCGTTGCCATTCCCACCAGCGCCTGTAACTCCGTTCGGTCCGGCAGCGCCTTTCTTCGCCTGCTGCACGATGAACTGGTCAATATCGCTCTCGCTGCCATCGCCCGAAGGTTGGATTCCGATGTTGAGCGTCCCGTCCAATTTCTCTATTTTCAATTGATCGAACTGATACTCGATTTTATCGATATGATACGTCGGCTTTGCTTCTGCAGCTTGCACTTGGGCCATCAGCATATCGATCCGCTTCTGAAGCATCGCGATCTGCTCGTGTTGATGGCGCAGCGTCTGTTCAACCCGCGAAATCCACGCTGGCCAACCTGGCCAGCCAGTAGATGCCGACCGCTCCGCCGCAGAAGCGGCGGGCTGGCCGTAAGGAATATCGTTGTTGTTCGTAACAGCCATGCCCATGCACCTCGCATCACATTAATTGGGATTCGGCAGAGGAACGAAAGAGAGCGGATTCTCGGATTCTTCGCCGAGCTGTGGGGCGGGACCGGAGAAACCGCCGGAATTGTACAATTGAGACAGCGATCGGATCGATCCGGCGCTGCCTACCTGAAGAACGGAGCTATTGGATACGCTCTGCACGCGAAGCTGCTGAATCGTAATTTGTTGATAAATCGTCCAATTGCTCATACCGCATTAACTCCGCTGGCGACGTTATTCTGCGTATTATCCTGCACGTCAGGGTCGATCGTATTGGTTGCGCTTAATGCATTGTTCGAGTTCGCCAGGCTGCCTGTTAAGAATGATCCGGCACCTGCATATGTCTTGGATGCGCTGGACGGCGATACTTGCACGGCATCACCGAATTGGACGATTCCGCTGGAGCCGATACTCGTAATATTGACGAAGCCTACGACTGCTGGCATACGGCATTCCACCTCCTTGTCTAGCGATTCCATATAAGAAGTTGTTCAAAAAGCCCGCTTTTGATCGCGAAAGCTGAAAACCGAACTTTTTGAACACGCAATATAAGTTATCGTATGCGGCATTCGCCCATTGGTTCCGCATGTGCCCATTCTCGCATAATAATATAGGGTACAGAAGAATCATCGGCCGGGGGCAGGAGGGGATCGCTCATGGTGAAGTGGGATGAGATGGAGCAGTGGATGCAGAAGCAGCAGCTTCCTCGCGGGTTTGATGCGCTGAAGGATACCGGTTGGGTCGAGCGCTATGTGAAATCAATGATGGCGAATGCGATGCCGGAGAAGCCCGCGATGCCCGGCCATAGTAATGCGGAAACGTTCGAAACGCATCATTTTATCGTTATCAAATGGAATCTTCCTCGCGGCGTGCGTCCGTCTGACCTGCGCCTGTTCGTTCGAGAGGATCGCATTCGTATCGAGGGTCTGCCGCAGCAGCAGCGAGAAACGATCGACCTTCCCAAACAAGTTAATCCTCGCGTATGCAAAGCTCTATGCCAAGATGGCGTTCTGCAAATCAAGCTGCGCAAAAAACCAGTCGACCGCCGCTACTATGAAACGCCGATTCGATATTAGTCATCAATTCTTCACCAGCGCCACTGGAAACGGTTCGGCCGTTCCGCTATAATGTAGCGAGATATAGTGATGATGGAGGATTGTCAATGACTCTAGTCGACGTCAGCAGCGTGTCACCTGCATTATTCGTAATCGGAGCGGTCTTCATTATGCTCATCTTTTCTTTGTTGAGCTTGGGCATTCTCAAGATGTTTCAATTGCGCTACCGCTCGGGCTGGTTCTCGTTCGCAGGCGCAGTCGTAAGTGCAGCCGTGTTCGGCGTTATTCTCAACACCTGGTTCGTCTGACGGGCGAACCGAACGAATGAATCCGCTGTCAGGATGCCTGCGAATGACTGGCTCCTGCTGGCTGATGGTTTACCGCCTCTACGCGAAGCCGCTCATCACCGAGAGGCTTCGATAGAGGTTTTCTCTTTTTTTACCACATAAGAATGTATAAGCTTTCGAGTCACTCGAAAAAACAAGTTCTTATTGGCGATAAAACCCACCTCTAAACGCGGTCGCTCATCTTCGAAAGGCTGCAATAGAGGTTTTCTTACAGCGCATTTATTAGGAGGAAGGTCATACATATGTGGACGGGGATATGGTTTTTTACGAATATCTTATTTGTCACTAGCATCGTTGCTTTTCTGTTCGCTCATCGCTCTGTAACGGAAGGCAGAAGAATGGAAGTAGGTGCTGTTCGATTGGGTAAGTCTATCCGAATTCGTAGAACTTTAGGCATCGTAAGCATCGTCTTATTTGCTGCTATGGCACTTAGTTTCATCATCAACATGAAAGTCAATGGGTAAATGTAATTATTAAGAAACTGTTTAATGATTGTGTCTAAATTGTGGCAAACTATTAATTTAACGCAACCTTTGTCTGCTCGGTAACGTCCAAGAGGACGGATAGGATGAAGTAGAGATAAAGGAGTCGTTGTGTTGAAAAAGATCAAATGGTTGTTGCTCTTATCGTTGTTATGGTTGCAAATGGCAGTAGATGTACCTTCCCTTTATGCGGCAGATCCGGTTACGGATACGCTCACCATGGTGAAGAACAGCACAACAATCGTACACAATGGCGTCAAGACAACTGCGGCGCAGCCGCTAACGTTCATTAACGGAGTATCCTACATTCCGCTTAAGGCGATTGCTGTAGAATTTGGCTACAAGGTCACATACAATGCACCGACGAAGGAGTCGATTGCTAAGTCTGCCGACGGGGTAGAGCTTCGCTTCAAGCCGAATTCGGCTACGGTGACGAAGGACGGTGTCGCAACAGCGTTGACTGGTCCGGCGATTAACCAGAAGGGCTCGTTCATGATTCCGGTCAAATCATGGTCGATCCTTACAGGTGCGCAGCTTACGCTTGTTGGGACGACAATGACGCTCTCCTGGTCGACTGCGCCGAAAGCGCCGACAGCGGCGTTCGAAGTAACGCCAACGGAGATTTATGCGCAGCAGACGGTTGTGCAGTATACGGACAAGTCCGTTATACCTAGCGGAACAGGATTGTTGAACGAGGTATGGGACGGTCGTCAAGACATTTTCCCAGAAGCGGGCATGTACACGATTACGCGTCAAATACAAGACGGCAATGGAATTTGGAGTGACCCCTATTCGGTAACGATCGAGGTCAAGCCTCCGAACCAAGCGCCAGTTGCAGACTTCACTACGGATAAGACGGTCTACCGAATCGGCGAGAACGTCTTGTACACCGACTGGAGCACGGACGATGAGAATTCGATCGTTTCTGCCAAATGGTCGGGCAATGAGAAAGTATTCTTTGCGGCTGGCGAATATCCGGTAACGCTGGAGGTTACGGACCGTCATGGACTGACCTCGCAAGTGACGAAGAATATAACGGTATCGACGGAAGTGTTGTATACGCGAGAAGATTACGACAGCTTGTTCACGCCGGTAGGCGAGAAATTCCCTATTAATGCTTCATCCGTGCTGAATGCTGCAGTTGTGCCTTTCACACCGGTTGCAGAGCCGGCCCAGATGGTGCGCAGCAATAGCCCGGAGACGTTGACGCGCGAAGGGATTTCCTATGAGGATCAGCTTCTGGGTGAAATTCGCTTCATGTTCCACAATATGAACAGTACAGGCGAACCGGTAAAGATCTATTTGCTTGCAACGAACTATGGCAATGTAACGGCTAACGTAGGTATTGGCGCTACGGGCATGGGAGGACCGAATGTGCAGGTATCGGCTACAGGCAAAATGTCGACGGCCCGCTATCTGACGGCGCTCGCATCCAACCCTGCAACGACTTGGCAGACAGTCAAGCCTGGTGAGACGAAGGAAGTGCTGCCGCTCATCTCGCAGCGTGCGCTTAAACAAGGTGAAGTGCTGTCGGCATTCGCCGACCTCGTAACCGACCAAAGGCTGGAATTCCATATTGTTGCTGTGAAGGAAGGCAAGAACCCTGTGACGGAGCTTCCGAATTTGACTTACTTGGAGCGAGATACTCACGTTCGCGGCTCGTTTGACGGTACGAACCGTTCGATCGAGATCAATGAAACGCTTGGCAATTCGCCGCAGCGGATTACGATCGGCGACGGCAAGCTCGATCCTTACTTGACCGGTTATGATGGCCTAACGGGCAACTTAGAGGTCAATAGGGGCAACTACGGTGTGTTGTACAAAATGAAGCTGGCGCATGTCGCACCGCGTACGCTCATTACGCTAAACCCGCGCGGCGGCTACTATATGGGTGCCTTCCTCGTGAATGGCAAGCTCGTCACGCTTCCAACTTCCACGCCGACGATCACAGGCTCGAGCGAGGCGGGCGTATTGTACCGCACAGGTCTGACGGAAGAAACGGTTGAAATTCAATTTATGATTGCACCTGGCGGCAATCTTCCGCTCCAGATGTTGTTTACGCCACTGCCGGCACTTAAGTGGTAACATGAATTTATAGAATGAAAGCTGCAGAGGTGTACGATAACGTACGCCGGCTGCAGCTTTTTCATTAGCAATTCAACAAGCGCGAGAGGGCATTACATTGACGCTGTCTCTATTTTACGGCATTATGAACAGTAGAAGATTACTTGAAAACCAGTCTCACCTTGATTCGGAGGGTTTGCTTTGCTGACGATGACGACCGAAGAGATCGTTCGGAGAATGGCTGCGCAAGGATTGCGCATAACCGATCAGCGCAAGACGCTGGCAGGGCTGTTCGCCGATTCACCTGGCTATAGGACGCCTAAGGATGTATATGAATATATGGGACGCATTTATTCAGGGCTTAGCTTTGATACCGTATATCGGAACCTTCGCATTATGGAGGAGCTCGGTGTACTCGAGCAGGTTATGTTCGAGGAAGGCGTGCGTTTCAAGCTGCATTGTCGCGAACACGACCATCATCACCATCTGATCTGTCTGCAGTGCAGCAAGACGTATCCGATTAAGCATTGCCCGATGGATGCGACGGATGTACCGGATAACTTCCAGGTCGTGAAGCATAAGTTTGAAGTGTTCGGTTACTGCAAAGACTGTCGACAGGATGAAGCAGAACGGCCTTCGGAATAAGAAATGAAGGTATCGGTTCCGCAGGTTTCGCAGGATAGGAGGGATCGCCGTCATGATGAATAAAGTGCTGCAGCTGCCGGTCCATTTTTATCGCCGCGTTATATCGCCGCTTAAGCCGCCGACTTGCCGCTACTATCCGACATGCTCGCAATACGCTTTGACTGCACTAGAACAGCATGGCGCAGCGCGTGGTTCGTGGCTTGCGGTCAAGCGGATATGCCGCTGTCATCCGTTCCATCCCGGCGGTTATGATCCGGTGCCTGAGCCTAAACCGAAGGTGAAGCGAATGGAGCAGGGCGGGAGTCCTTGACATCGCATAGCGCGGTTCGATATATTTTGGATATACGTTATAATGCAAGTTCAAACTCTAATAGAAGAGTCCGATGAACGGATAAGTACACGCAAGCGGTCATTGCAGAGAGCCGGGGGAGCTGGGAACCGGTATGAGGCGCGTTGTGGAAGATGGTCCGGGAGGCACCGCTATCGAGCAATGCGAAGCATGGAGTGCGAGATGCACTTGAAGAATGCTGCGCGGCAAGATGCGGCGTGTCGTTCCGCGTTAAGGAATGTGCCGTCAGCACGGACGGCGAATGAAGCTTTCCAACGACAAAAGCAGAGGCCATAGCGCTTCGTGGTCATGGGAAGGAAATTGGGTGGTACCGCGCGAGTGAGGACTCTCGTCCCATGTTGGACGGGGGTTTTTTGTCGTCCATAAACAAATTGTTGATGAAGGAGCTTAAATCAGATGAGTAATAAGACATTCTACATTACTACGCCAATCTATTATCCGAGCGATAAGCTGCATATCGGACATGCGTATACGACGGTTGCAGGCGATGCTATGGCGCGTTATAAGCGTCTTCGCGGCTACGAGGTTCGTTATTTGACCGGTACCGATGAGCACGGTCAGAAGATTGAGCGCAAGGCGCAGGAAAAGGGCAAGACGCCTCAGCAGTTCGTCGACGACATCGTTGTCGGCATCAAGGAGCTGTGGAAGAAGCTTGATATTTCGAATGACGACTTCATCCGTACGACAGAAGACCGACACAAGCGCGTCGTTGAACGGATTTTCGCTAAGCTGGTCGAGCAAGATGACATTTACAAAGGCGCTTATGAAGGTTGGTATTGTACGCCTTGTGAATCGTTCTTCCTGGAGCGTCAGCTCGTTGACGGCAACTGCCCGGACTGCGGACGTCCAGTTGAGCTGGTGAAGGAAGAGAGCTACTTCTTCCGCATGAGCAAATATGCAGATCGTTTGCTGCAATTCTACAACGACAACCCTGAATTCATTCAGCCGGAATCGCGCAAGAATGAAATGATCAACAACTTCATTAAGCCAGGTTTGGAAGATCTCGCAGTGTCCCGTACGACGTTCGACTGGGGGATTAAAGTACCGAATGACCCTAAGCACGTCGTGTATGTATGGATCGATGCATTGTCGAACTACATCACGGCACTGGGCTACGATACGCCAGACGATGAATTGTATCGCAAGTTCTGGCCAGCGGACGTTCATCTGGTCGGCAAAGAGATTGTTCGTTTCCATACGATCTACTGGCCGATTATGTTGATGGCGCTTGATCTGCCGCTGCCGAAGAAAGTGTTCGCTCACGGCTGGTGGCTGACGAAGGAAGGCAAAATGTCGAAGTCGAAAGGCACGGTTATTGACCCTGTTAAACTGATCGACCGTTACGGCCTCGACGTGTTGCGCTACTTCCTGCTTCGCGAAGTGCCATTCGGTTCGGACGGCACGTTCACGCCGGAGAGCTTCGTTGAACGGACGAACTTCGATCTGGCGAATGACCTCGGCAACCTGCTGAACCGTACAGTCGCGATGATCGGCAAATATTTCGACGGCGTTGTCCCTGCATACGCAGGCGATGTTACAGCATTCGATTCGCCGCTTCGCGAACAAGCTGCCGAATCCATTGCGACATTGGAAGCCGCTATGGAGAAAATGGAGTTCTCCGTTGCGCTGACAGCGCTCTGGCAGCTCGTCAGCCGCACGAACAAATATATCGACGAGACCCAGCCGTGGGTGCTCGCGAAGGATGAAGCGAAGCGCGCTGAGCTTGCTTCATCGATGTATCATCTGGCTGAGTCGCTCCGTATTGTATCGATCGTTCTGCAGCCGTTCCTGACGACTACGCCGCAGTCGATGTGGACGCAGCTCGGCATCGAGCCGGGCGAGCTCACGGCATGGGAGAGCGCTAAACAGTTCGGCACGCTGCCTGGCGGTACGCGCGTCGGCAAAGGCGAACCGATCTTCCCGCGTCTCGATGCAACGGAAGAGATTGCTTTCATCATCTCGTCGATGAGCGGTGGAACCGCTCCGGCAGAGCCCGCTGCACAATCGGCGGCACCAGCTGAAGGCAGCGTAACGGAGAAGCCAGAGATGGCCGAAGAGATCGGTATCGAAGACTTCGCGAAGGTTGAACTGCGGGTTGCGCAAGTAATTGCTGCAGAGCCGGTTCCGAAGGCGGATAAGCTGCTGAAGCTGCAGCTGGACCTTGGCTTCGAGCAGCGCCAAGTCGTATCGGGCATTGCGAAGTTCTATACGCCTGAGCAATTGGTTGGACGTAAAGTGATCTGCGTGACGAACCTGAAGCCGGTCAAGCTGCGCGGCGAGCTGTCGCAGGGCATGATTCTGGCAGCATCCGAAGGCGACCAGCTGACGCTGGCAACCGTGCCGGACAGCATGCCGAACGGTGCGAAAGTGAAGTAGCGGTCTGTGAAACACAGGCAGCCTCGAAAGTCCAAGTTAGGACTTTCGAGGCTGCTTTTTTGAAATATAGAAATCGGTGCTGTTAATTTGTCCGTGTTGAATAGATTAAGCTTAATGTTCCAATAGTGGTAATACATCATTCATTGCGTGCATTGCGAGATTTTGTGTCATTTATCGTAAGAAGCTCTTTTTCGTAATCGCTACGATTAGGCATTGACACGCTGTTCTAGGCTCCCGTATAATGACTCTCGTAATAGTTATCGTTACGATTACGATTAAGCTCGCAACCGGGTGACGAAATGGAGATCGATAGAATATGAATGCACGACTCAAACGAGATTGGAAGAAACCTCGATACGCACTTATTATGATTGCAGCAATTGCATTAATGCTATCCGGCTGCGGAAGCTCGACATCTTCGAAGCTATCGGATGATAAGACGAATGTAGTAACAAGCTTTTATCCAATCTATTATTTGGCTAGCGAGATTGGCGGAGATTACGCGAATGTCATCAATCTTATTCCGACTGGCGTGGAACCGCACGATTGGAGTCCGAAGAGCCGAGATCTGGATACAGCTGCGAAAGCGCAGCTGCTGTTGTATAACGGCGCAGGCCTGGAAGGTTGGATTGACGACTTCCTAGAGGGACTGCCGACAAATTCGAAGTTGATGACGGGCGCAATGAGCGAAGGCATCACATTGCTGGATGCGGACAGCGAAGAGCACGAAGAGCACGATGATCATGATCATGGCGATCTGGATGTCGATCCTCATACATGGGTAAGCCCCAAGTCAATGCTCGTAATGGCTGACAATGTGAAGCAAATGCTGATTAAGGCTGACGCGGCGCATGAGGAACAGTTTAGAGCAAATTACGAGAAAGTTGCCGAACAGCTGAAGACGCTTGATGAGCAGTATACGCGTGAGCTGGGAGCGCTGCAGAACCACGAAATCGTCGTTTCCCACCAAGCATTCAGCTATTTGGCACGAGACTATGGGCTGCACGAGCAATCGATCATGGGGCTGTCGCCAGACGCAGAGCCGCGTGCGCAGGATTTGCTTAAGCTGACTAAGTTCGTGAAAGAGAATAATGTGAAATATATTTTCTTCGAGGAGCTTGTATCGAGTACGTTAGCAGAAACGCTTGCTAATGAAGCGGATGTGGAGACGCTTGTGCTGAATCCAGTCGAGGGACTGACGAACGAACAGCAGAAGAATGGTGACAATTATGTTACCATTATGGAATCGAATTTGCAAAACCTGCTCAAGGCATTACAATAACTAGAAGGAAGATGGAAGGAGGGTAACGATGCCCGAACCTTACGTGATTGAAAACCAGGCGACACAGCCGAGTGCCGGTACCTGCCATGCTGATATTATTACGCTTAAAGATGTTGCATTCTCCTATCAATCGCAGCAAGTGATCGACAAGTTGTCCTTCTCTGTTCAGCAGCGTGACTTCGTTGGCTTGATCGGGAGCAACGGTGCAGGCAAGACGACGCTGCTTCGGATGATCGTCGGTTTGCTCAAGCCTGTGTCGGGTTCCATCTCGCTGTTCGGCACGCCGGCGACGCAGTTCAAGGACTGGCACCGCATCGGCTATGTTCCGCAGAAGAACTCATTCAACCCGCTGTTCCCAGCGACAGTGCGGGAAGTCGTTCTGTCAGGCCTTTATGGACGCAATAAGCTGTTCAAGCGGCTGACGAAGGCGGACCATATCAAGGCAGATGAAGCGATGCACGCGATGAATATCGAGGATCTTGCATGGAAGAAGATCGGTCAGCTGTCCGGCGGTCAGCAGCAGCGCGTGTTTCTGGCGAGAGCGCTTATTAATAATCCGGAACTGCTCATTCTCGATGAGCCGACGGTCGGTATTGATACCGAGACCCAGGCGGGCTTCTTTCATTTGATCAAACATATGCATCAGCATCACCGTATGACGTTCCTTATGGTGTCGCATGACATGGATATGATTCGCGGTTATCTGGGGGACAAGCCGGCGCGCGAATGCGGCAAGCTGAAGTTTTATGTTCGGCATTCGCATGATACGGAAGACTGTGGCGAAACGAACATCTCGCACAGCTTGAACGGCTTGCGACAAGTGCTGGAGAGAGAGAAGGAAGGCGTGACACCTTGGAAATCTTAACGTTAGAATTTTTTCAGCGTGCATTGATCGGCGGAATACTGATTGGCGTGACTGCGCCGCTGCTGGGGCTGTTTCTCGTGCTTCGCAGACTGTCCATGATCGGTGATACGCTCTCGCACGTCTCCATCGCTGGCGTTGCGCTTGGCTTCCTGATTGGCGTCTATCCGATTGCGGTAGGCCTCGTCTTCGCGCTGGCTGCGTCTTTCGCGATTGAGAAGCTTCGCAAAGCTTACAAGACCTATGCGGAGCTATCGATAGCGATTATTATGTCTGGAGGCGTTGCGCTGGCTTCCTTGCTGTTTACATTAGGCAAAAGCTTTAATATGACGGTGACGGACTACATGTTCGGCAGCATATATACGTTGAATAATACGGACCTAATCGTAATCGGCGTCGTAACAGCCGTCGTACTCGTGCTGCTGTTTATGCATATGAAGGAGCTGTTTCTGCTGACCTTCGACGAGGAGGCTGCTGCAGTAAATGGTCTGCCTGTTCGTTACTACAATTTGATGATGAGTGTGCTGACAGCGCTCGTTATTAGCGCTTCGATCAAGATCTTAGGCGCACTGCTCGTGTCTGCGCTTCTAACGATTCCAGCTGCTTGCAGCCTGGTGGCGGCTCGCAGTTTCAGACAATCGGTATTCACCGTTGTTATCATATCAGAGGTTGCGGTCATCGCAGGCTTGCTCATTGCCGGGGTGTGGAACTTGGCGCCAGGTGCGACGATCGTGCTGCTGCTCATCGTAATTTTGCTGCTTTTGCTCGTCGGCCGCGTTCGTTTCCGCATTAGCGGATGACGGGCGTCGATAGAGCATACATAGACAGGAGTGGTTTCTAGTTGACGGACGTTAACATCGGAATTGCGTTTATCGGCGGGATTGCATCATTCATTTCGCCATGCTGCCTGCCTTTATATCCGTCTTATTTGTCTTACATAACAGGCGTGTCGGTAACGGAATTGAAAGCAAGCGAGAAGCCCGCTAACGTCAGATGGCGGACGATGACGCATACGCTGTTCTTCGTGATTGGCTTCTCGGTTGTTTATTATACACTTGGATACGGCACAAACCGATTCGCTGATTTCTTCAGCGAATATTCGTCTTTAATTCGTCAGTTGTCCGCGATCTTGATTATCTTGATGGGATTGTTCCTTCTGGGCATATTCCAGCCGCAGGCGCTGATGAAAGATCGCAAAATGCATCTCCGCATGAAGAAGCCGAGCTATCTCGGCGCCTTCGTGTTCGGATTTGGCTTTGCAGCTGGCTGGTCCCCGTGTATGGGACCTGTGTTGACGGCCATACTGGCGCTTGCGGCTTCATCGCCGGGAACGTGGTTCCAGATGACGACCGCGTATGCGCTAGGCTTCGCCATACCATTCTTCGCGCTGGCCTTCTTCATCGGGTCGACGCGATGGATACTCCGATATTCGGATAAGCTGATGAAAATCGGCGGCGCTATCATGCTGCTGATGGGCATTCTGTTGTTTACCGATCGAATGACCAAAATTACGATTTGGCTCAATATGCTGACGCCAGAGTGGCTGAAGTTCTAACCGTCTAGGGACCTCCATCGGTTGCAGTCGCGTGACGAACGTTGTATGATACTAGGAGCAGCGCCGAAAGACAAGGTGCACATTGGGAGTTAGGGGGTTCTCCAGTGCCGACACCGAGCATGGAAGACTACTTGGAGCGGATTTACAAGCTGATCGATGAGAAAGGCTATGCGAGAGTTTCCGATATTGCCGAAGGTCTCGAGGTTCATCCGTCCTCGGTGACGAAGATGATCCAGAAGCTTGATAAGGACAACTATTTGATTTATGAGAAGTACCGCGGACTCATCTTAACCAACAAGGGCAAGAAGATGGGCAAACGGCTTGTGGACAGGCATCAGCTGTTGGAATCATTCCTAGAATTAATTGGTGTTCAGGAAGAGAACATATATCGCGACGTTGAAGGGATCGAGCATCACCTAAGCTGGGATTCGATCACTTGCATCGAGACGCTCGTCGAATATTTCAAACACGATGGCACAAGACTCGAAGAGCTCCGTGCAATCCGCAGCCAATTGGACAATGAGTAAGTAATAACACGAAAGGCTGCTCCGAAGCGCATCAACGCCAAGGAGCAGCCTTTTTAATTTTGTTTTAAAATAAACAAAATAAAAAGCGTCGCCTCAGCAACGCTTTTCCCAAACAATCTCGCTCGAACGAAATCACGATCGAACGAAAGCTGTGCCCACAGGGCGCGCGACCCCCAGCACGCAGTTTCTTATCCACGCCGCTGTCTATCCCACGACACCTTCCGGGGTCCCGGGGACGGGAGTTTTAATACGGGGTGGTAGGGGCGGAGCCCCAACATCTCTCAGTGATAACGCGGATACTGATCGTCGTCCTTGCCGCCTTCAATCACTTTGAACGGAGCGGGCTTCCGCGAGCGTGGTTTAGCCGAGTTGCGCGATGTCCGTGAAGAAGCCTTCGGCTTCGGACTGCTGCTTGCTCGATAACCGCGGGCTCGACCAGGAGGGTACAAATACAGCAACAATATTCCGCCCAAGATGACCGCCGGCAGGATAAACGACGTCCAAACCCCCGACTTCATAATCTCAGCGAGTCCAAGCAAGACCAAAGCCGCCACGACAATGCCCCATATTGAAACCTTGTTACGCCGCATCATACCCACCCTCTCTGCCGATTATTCCGTACCTATACGTAATTACGAGGCATTCATTGGAAGTACTTCACCGCAATGAAACGAGCTGCGCCTTAAGAGACGGCGACGGTCTTATTTCCTTGTTCCATCTGACGGTCGATCTCACGCATCCGATTGAACGAAGCGATGGATACGGCTACTTGATCGTCATTCGGCTCTTTGGTCGTGAGCTTCTGAAGCCACAGGCCGGGATAGCCTAAGAATCGCAGAACTGGAATTTCACGAAGCGCGTTCGTGAAGCGAAGCACTTCATAAGAAGCTCCCAGTACGAGCGGCAGCAGCAGCAGACGCAAGTAGATGCGTTCCCACAGCGTATCCCAAGTGAAGAAGGAGTAGACGATAACGCCGACAAGAACGGAGAATACGATAAAGCTGCTTCCGCAGCGGTAATGCAGCCTAGTGAAGCGTTGGACGTTCTTAACGGTCAACTCAACACCTGCCTCGTAAGCGCTGATGACTTTGTGCTCTGCGCCATGATACTGGAACAACCGTTTGACGATTGGCGTCAGGGAGATGGCGTACAGATAAACAAGCAGGAAGATGATCTTAATAAGGCCTTCAATCAGGTTGTGTAATATTATATTCTTGAATGATTGTCCAAATAGCATTTGTTCAACTAAAGCTGGCACAAGAGTGAAAACGGCTTTACCAACTACGAACGAGATGATGCCTGCGATCGCAACGCCGAATATAGCGGTCAGGCTAAGGCCGGACTTCTTGGGCTCTTCGGCTTTGGCAGCGATGCTGGCCGAGGTCACTTCTTTATCTGACTTGTCGTCAGCCAGTTCGTCTTCGGCGTAGGCCTCAACTGAAAAGTTCAAATGCTGGGATCCCTTGGCGCTCGATTCCAAAATGCCGACAACACCGCGTACAAGCGGTATTTTTTTCAGTGGCTGAATCCATCTTTTGGTCGTTCGAGGGACCTCATAAAAAATGATTTCTTCATTTTTACGGCGGACGGCAGTTACATTCACATGTTTGCCCGCGAACATAACGCCTTCAATAACGGCTTGCCCGCCATATATGCTGTTCGATTGCGGCAAGAGGGATTCACCTTCCTTATGAGATGCGCATGACGCATGAGAGCGGTTTTGCGCCTATATTTCTATTGTACTTGATTAAATAGACGTTTGCCACCTGATGTATGTGGTTATCGATGGTCGGTTCTTGCCATACTAGATACGATAAGCTGCACAATCTGTATATTCTGTACATCGTGAACCAATCAAGGGAGCCCGGTACAGACGTTAGGGAGGACGTACATCAATGAATAAGCATGCGAAAGTGTGGAGTACAAGGGACACTCGTGCGAACGGGAATAACAGCGGCGCGTCCCATAACGATTCGGAAGGACATACGAACCCGCTTACGTTCTGCCTCTCACTCGGTTTCTTTGCTGGACTGATCTGGGGGACGCTCCGCGGTTTCGCCTATTGGCTTAAGTTCACGAAGCTTACGCCCGGCGTGCTCGCTGACCCCTTCTTTCAAATGTCTTTCTTGAAGACGGGCTGGGGATATGCGGTCGGCATCGGCGTGTTTATCGTATTTAGTATCATTGCTGCGCTGCTTTATTTCGCCTTGTTCGGCCGAATCCGCGGACCGCATATGGGAGTCGTATACGGCTTTCTATGGTGGGTCGGCATCTTCGGCCTGCTAGGTCCAAGCCTAGGTTTTACCGAGAAGTTGACGATGATCGGATGGAACACGCTTCTCACCGAGCTTTGCATTTTTCTGCTGTGGGGTCTGTTTATCGGCTACACGATTGCATTCGAATTTACGGATGAGGCGTCGCGGGAGCCGTTCGCTTTCAAGATGCCGAAACCTAGCTGATCTCCTGCGCATGTAGGAAACTCTTCTCAAACGGCTGAGGCTTGTGGTAAAATGGCTATTGGACTTTTGCTCGAGAGAGAGCGGCAGTCGCCGCAAGGGGGATCAGCATGCGCACTATTATCGTACTTAACGGCCCGAACCTGAACATGCTGGGCATTCGAGAACCAGGCATTTACGGCTCGGACACGCTTGCCGCAATCGAAGAACGCGTTCGTCAACTGGGCGAAGAGCTCGGCCTTGCGATTGAATTTTTTCAATCCAATCATGAAGGCGCAGTAATCGATCGGATACATGAGGCGTTCGGCCGTGCCGACGGCATTCTCATTAATCCAGGTGCATGGACGCATTACAGCTATGCGCTGCGCGATGCGCTCAGCACGGTGGCGCTGCCGGTCGTCGAAGTGCATTTGTCGAACATTCATAAGCGGGAAGCATTCCGGCATCATTCGGTCATCGCGCCGATTGCCGTAGGTCAAATCGCAGGATTTGGTGCTGACAGCTATTTGCTCGGACTGAGAGCGCTCGCGGCGCATTTGGAACGCGGATAAGACCAGAGATCAAGCAAGGTGCGAAGGAGGAATAATCGATGACCAATGCAAGACTAGATCGATTACGCGACAAGCTGTCGCAGCTCGGCCATGAGGCTCTCTTGATTACCTATTCGCACAATCGCAAGTATGTAAGCGGCTTTACTGGATCGTCCGGCATGCTGCTGGTAACAGCGCAAGACAGCTGGCTGCTGACTGACTTCCGTTATATGACGCAAGCGGCAGAGCAAGCACCGGGATTCGAATTGATCGAGCATGCCGCGAAGCCGATTGCAACGGTACGTGATTTGCTCGAATCGAAGAAAATTACGAAGCTGGCGTTCGAACAAGATCATGTTACATACGCTGAGTTTGCAGCTTGGACGGAGCAGTTGGGTTCCATTGAGCTGCAGCCGGTCTCTGGCATTGTAGAAGGCTTGCGCCTGATCAAGGATGACGCAGAGATTGCTATCGTACAGGAAGCTGCCGAACTGGCGGACAAGACATTCCAATTCGCGCTTGGCCTTATTCGTCCGGGTCTATCGGAACTGGCGATCGCACTTGAGATGGAAACTTTCATGCGCAAGGGCGGGGCTTCGGGACCGTCGTTCGAGACGATCGTCGCTTCAGGCGAACGTTCGGCACTGCCGCATGGCGTTGCGAGCGAACGGATTGTCGGCACGAATGAGTTTGTTAAACTTGATTTTGGCGCTTATTACAAGGGCTATTGCTCCGACATTACCCGTACGGTTGTTGTTGGAACGGCATCTGAGCGTCATCGCGAGATTTACAACATTGTGCTTGAGGCACAGCTGCATGCGCTGGCGAACATTCGGCCAGGCATGAGCGGACGTGAAGCGGATGCGCTATCGCGTGATATTATTGCAAGATACGGCTACGGCGATAACTTCGGCCACAGCCTCGGTCATGGAATCGGGCTGGAGATTCACGAAATGCCGCGCCTGTCGAAGCTTAGCGATTCGATTTTAACCCCCGGCATGATCGTTACGGTCGAGCCCGGCATCTACATCCCCGGTTTCGGGGGTGTGCGGATAGAGGACGACATCGTCATCACGGACACCGGGATTAAAATATTAACCTCGTCGACGAAGGAACTGATCGAGCTTCGCGCTTAGCGCGGCGGACTTGATTCTTACGAAGACAGAGAGCTTTATACGATGCAAGCGGTCGCCGATATAGGCTTCATGCTTCGTACATTATTAGGAGGGACATAAGCTGTGATCTCAGTTAACGATTTCAAAACAGGCCTTACTGTAGAAGTAGAAGGCGATATCTTCACGGTTCTCGAATTCCAACACGTTAAACCAGGTAAAGGTGCGGCATTCGTACGCTCCAAGCTCAAGAACCTTCGCAACGGCAACACGGTCGAAAGAACGTTCCGTGCAGGCGAGACGATCGGCCGTGCGCAAATCGAGAACCGCGAAGTACAATACCTGTACAACTCCGGTACGGAATATACGTTCATGGACAACCAAACGTATGATCAATTCAACCTCGATAAGAAACAACTCGAGTGGGAAATCAACTTCCTCAAAGAGAACATGAACGTTAACATCGCGAGCTACCAAGAAGAAATCATCGGCATTACGATGCCGACGAGCGTTGAGCTCAAAGTTATCGAGACGGAGCCAGGCGTGAAAGGCAACACGGCAACGAACGCAACGAAAGCTGCGAAAGTTGAAACGGGCCACAGCGTTCAAGTTCCTATGTTCATCAACGAAGGCGATGTACTGCTGATCGACACGCGCGACGGCAAATACATTTCCCGCGCTTAAGATTTAATCAAGTGGAGGCGGTCCGGATAAGCCCGGGCCGCTTTTTTTGTAGGTACCAGTACCCGAATCGACAAAGTTTGTGATATAATATTGACTTGTATGCTAATGCCAAGGTTGGGAGTGAACAGCTTTGTCGTTGATTGTTATGAAGTTCGGCGGTAGCTCCGTCGGATCAACGGAACGAATGCAAAGAGTAGCTAAGCGGATTATTAAAACGAAGGAAGCGGGTAACCGTGTTGTTGTCGTTGTCTCTGCTATGGGTGACACGACGGATGATCTGATCGATCAATCCAAACAACTGAACCCGAATCCGCCTGCACGTGAAATGGATATGCTTCTGACGACGGGAGAGCAGATCTCAGTCGCACTCTTGTCGATGACGATACATCAGCTTGGGTCTCAGGCAGTCTCGTACACGGGCTGGCAAGCGGGCATTGTGACGGAAGCCGTGCACGCGAAGGCGCGCATTTCTGACATTAAACCTACCCGGATTTTCAACTCATTGGATGAAGGCAACATCGTTATCGTTGCGGGCTTCCAAGGGATGACTGAAGAAGGCGAGATCACGACGCTTGGCCGCGGCGGTTCGGATACGACTGCTGTTGCATTGGCGGCTGCGATCAATGCGGATGTATGCGAAATTTTCACAGACGTTGACGGCGTATACTCGACGGACCCACGTGTCGTTAAGTGCGCACGCAAGCTGGATTCGATTTCGTATGATGAAATGCTCGAGCTTGCTCACCTCGGTGCTGCGGTGCTTCACCCGCGCGCGGTTGAGTATGCAAAGCATAACAATGTGAAGCTGGTCGTACGTTCCAGCTTTACCGAGAATGAAGGAACGACGGTGAAGGAGGAAGCAGTCATGGAGCAAGGCGTAGTCGTAAGCGGCATTGCCTTTGATAAGAACGTAGCGAGAATCAGCATTCTCGGCGTAGAAGACGTACCGGGCGTGTTGGCGAAAGTGTTCGGAGCACTCGCTGACAACGGTATCGATGTTGACATTATTGTACAAAGTGGTGTGCAAGAAGGCAAAGCAGACTTCTCGTTCACGCTATCCAGCAGCGATGCTGATCGTGCTATTGGAGTCATCGAAGGAATCCGCGGCGAGGTGCCATTCCGCGAGACGACTTCCGAGACGAACCTCGTGAAAGTGTCGATCGTTGGCGCAGGTATGGTCAGCAACCCTGGCGTAGCTGCTAAGATGTTCGAAGCCATCTCGAAGCTGGGCGTCAGCATCAAGATGGTAAGCACGTCCGAAATCAAATGCTCGTGCGTGATCGCAGCAGAGCCGCTGAACGACGTTGTTCGCGCACTGCATACGGCATATGGCTTGGATACGGCAGAGCAAGTATTCGTCGGCGGCCCACAAGATCGCCGTTAATGCGAGTGCTTTCATAGGAAACAGTCCTGCATAACGGCGGGACTGTTTCTTTTTTTATTAATTTGCCCTTGAGGGCTATTGACGGAAGCGGGAAAGGCATGCTAATCTCTTCATGTGAAACCGGTTTCCCAATGTTTGCAGCACAATTTCGAATGAAGGAGGAGGGAGTTGTATAGCCCTGGTGGTTCATCGTTTTTCATAAGTTTGAAAGCGTTTAAATTAACGAATGTGGGGTGAGCATAATTACTTCGCGCATGAAGTCCAAGTCGAGCAGGTTGGTTCCAAGAAGAACGAACATTACGATCGGGCTTTTTTTATTGCTCCTTGTGCAATCGTTTGCACAAGGCTTTGCCTCAACAGTTAGCGCAGAAATCGCAGCAACGCATGTGTATCACAACCATATGCCGAACTTCTGGCCGTACTACGATACGACTGGCTACAGCTCTGCGGCAGTGGGGTCGCCAATCCGGTACATGTATGATGGTCAGGTCATTGAGCTCAAGCAGAGCCCGCCGGCCAATTACCCTTACTATCTCCCGAATGGCAATGTGATGCCGCATGATGATCTTGTCAGCTATTATTCGCATTATGCGAAGACAGGCGCTTACTTAACGTGGCCATGGAGTGTATCTCAATCGCTCCAGCAGAACTTCCCGCAAGGACAGATGCAGGTCACGATGTCGGGAGCGCTTGTGAACAACATCAATGATCTCGTTACGCATGGCGGCATTGCAGCCTACTCGAATCCTTCCTGGGCGACGCCATGGAAATCTGCTTACGACACGCTTCGTACGGTCAGCAATAAGCGGACGCTGGATTTGATCCATTTTAGCGGACATCATTCAATGGGACCATTAGTCGGCAATGATTACATGCTGAAGGATCTGATCTATCAGAACGTGACCTTAGCTCAGCCGAATTTCCTGGGCAGCTCGTTCCAGTCGTCCAAAGGCTATTTCCCGACGGAGCTAGGTTTCTCGGAACGAATCATTCCAGTGCTGGAGAAGCTGGGCATTCAGTGGTCCGTCATCGGCAATAACCATTTCTCCCGTACGCTGAAGGATTATCCTTACTTGAACGATCCGGGCGTGGACACAATGGTGTCGCCGCCGAACCGTGCGGACCTGCAGAATACGAGCAATGTTGGTTCTTGGGTATCACAGCCGATGTTCAACGAGCAGCAGGTTGTACGCAATAAGTTCCCATTCGCCTCGACGCCTCACTGGGTGAAGTATGTGAATCCAACGACAGGCGCAGAGTCCAAAATCGTCGGTGTGCCGGTTGCCCAGGCAGAGTCGTGGGAGGAAGGCTACCAAGGTCAAGTAACAGCGAAGGACTTGAAGCCGTTCGAAGGACTCACCTCCCAGAAGCAGTTCTTCGTCGTCGCGCATGACGGCGACAACTCCAGCGGCCGTGCGGGATCTGAAGAGACGTGGCGGAACGCTGGCAACGTCACCTATCGCGATACCGGCGTCAGCGCAATGGGCATCGATGCGTATTTGGTCAACAATACGCCTGCAGCAAGCGATGTCGTCCACGTACAAGACGGTTCGTGGATCGATACGCGCGACTCGTCGTCCGATCCGCAGTGGCATCACTGGAAGCTGCCGTTCGGGATATGGAAAGGGCAATTCGCTGATTTCAATGCGGCGAACGGCACGAACTACGAGCCGAAGAAGAACATTAATGGCGAGACGGAAGGGATGACCGTCAGCTTCGAATACGGCTATCACTATCTCGAACGCAACTTCGCCCTGCTGCAAGCGGCGCTTAACTATGCGCAGACGGCAGAGCAGATCTGGCTTAATGATCATCCGAACTATTGGCAGCCTACGACGACGCTCGACCGCCAAGTGGCGCCGGCTGGCAACCAGCTGAACCCTTGGATGATGTCGTTCCCGGTCAAGGGCGATGCTTCCAACGATTATAAAGGCGGCGCGAATCCGGCGGAGCTTGCGTGGTACTTCCTCATCCCTGCGATGGATTCAGGGTTCGGCTATTATGACGAGAATGTGGATGACTCCGTCAAGCCCACGCTTTCGTTCAATCAGTCGCTGTATTTCTCGAAGCCATTCGTATCCCAGCAGCTTGCGAAGGACGCGACGGGTCCTTCGGTCTGGTGGCCGCAGCGCTGGCCATACAATCCAGGCAGCGTGAACAAGGATAAGTCGGAAGGCTGGACAGCGCAATATTTTGACAACAACTTCGCGATCTACACCTACGCATATGACGTCAGCGGCATTGCCGACATCAAGGTTAAAGTGCGCACGCATCGCGATGCGACCGCTGATGCGGCAGACAACACGTTCCGTGTCTACAATCCGGTGCAGCTCGCAGCGGCTGGCGTTCCGAATATCGATCCAGCCAAAGTGAGCGACTGGACCAGCTACAGCATGAATAAACGCGATTTGAAGCCTGATATGAACGGCGTCGCTTGGCAGGCTTCTTCGACGGCAACGATGCAGAAGCTGAAGGCACAGGAAACAGGTGACTTGTATTATACGTACTTGGGCAACTATCGCAATCAACTGGTTGATTATTATATCGAAGCGGTAGATGCGAAGGGCAACGTGACGAAGAGCGACATTCAGTCGGTCTACGTCGGTGCAGGCACTTATAAGAATGAGGGCGGCAAGTTGGTTGAGGATGTGAATGGAACGATTCAAGGCACCTACCCGTTCTTGACGGATAAGCCGATCGTGCCTGATACTCAAGCGCCTACGGTACCAACGAACATCACATCGCCAACCCAAACACGCACAACGATAACGCTGAACTGGTCGCCATCAACGGATAACAAGGCTGTGAAGAACTATGAGATTTTCCGTGACGGCGTCTCGATAGGCACAAGCGCGACGACATCGTATACCGATTCGGGTTTGACTGCGCTTACCTCGTACGGCTATCAGATTAGAGCGGTAGATGCAGCGGGCAATAGTTCGGAGAAGAGCGCTCCTGTCACGTTCGCGACGAACAATTCGAGCAATGAAGTAACCGTTTATTACAAGCCGGGGTATGCAGCGCCATATATTCATTACCGCCCAACAGCCGGAACATGGACGTCCGCGCCTGGCGTCGCGATGACAGCAGCAGAGGTGCCGGGTTACTTCAAGAAATCGGTCGATGTCGGTACAGCGAGCGGTCTTGAAGCGGTGTTCAATAACGGCTCAGGCACTTGGGATAATAATGGCGGCAAGAACTATAACTTCGCGCTAGGCGTATGGACCTTCAATGGCGGAACGATTACTTCCGGCGCGCCTTCGCTGCCGCCAACGCCGGAGACCGTAGCGCCGTCGACCCCTACAGGTCTATCGGCTGTGCCGAATGCGAATGGTACTTCTGTTGCATTAAGCTGGACAGCATCGACGGATAATGTCGGCGTTACCGGCTATGAGATTTTCCGTGATGGAACTGCAATTGGAACCTCGCCTCAGCTTACTTATACCGACAGCAGCAGAACACCAGGTGCGACATACGTCTACTCTGTGCGTGCTTATGATGCAGCGGGTAACAAATCAGCGCCGAGTCCATCAGTCAGTGTGACGACGCCGATTCCAGCGACGAACAAAGTTACGGTCTACTATAAGCCAGGATATAGCGCCCCTTATATTCACTATCGTCCGACAGGCGGAACATGGACGACTGCGCCTGGGGTCGCAATGACTGCTTCTGAAGTGGCTGGTTATTTCAAAATTACGGTGGATGTCGGCACGGCAGCCGGCCTGGAGGCTGTGTTCAACAATGGATCGGGTACCTGGGATAACAACGGCGGCAGCAACTATAACTTCGGAATCGGGACCTGGACGTTCAGCGGCGGAAACACTGCGGCTGGCGTACCGACAGCTGTCACTCAGCAGGTTACCTTCACGGTGACCGTTCCATCGACTACGTCGCAGACTGCCGATGTATATCTATCCAGCAGCCTGAATAGCTGGAATGCCGCAGATCCGGCCTATAAGCTTACGCGAGGGAGCGACGGCAAATATTCAATTACGCTGCCGCTTGCGGCCGGTACAGCTATGACGTACAAATTCACGCGTGGCGCGTGGACCAATGTGGAAACCGCTTCTAACGGTTCGGATATTGCTAACCGATCGTACACGGTACCGTCCGGCAGTACGAACGTCGCATTAACCGTGCAGAAATGGAAAGACATTTGATCGTACACAAGCACTAAGCAACTTATTAAACTATCATATACACAATGGGAGGATTAACCAACGATGCATAGAGTGATTTTGAATAAGCGCAGCCTGACGAGAAAGATCGCCTTCTGCTTCCTATTCGCAGCCATGCTCCTGACAGGTGTCATTCAACCAGTAGCAGTTCCCGGTGACAACTCAGGATTATTGACGCTGTCGGCACTGAAAGCGGAAGCGGCGAAGCTGGGTAACGGACTCGACGAGAACGATACGATCTATCAAATTATGGTTGACCGCTTCAATGACGGCGACCCTTCGAACAATGCGACCGGCGCTGCAATCCGTTATGGCGAGACGTCGGAGGAAGATTTCCGCTATATGAAAGGCGGCGACTGGCAGGGTATTATCGATAAGCTATCTTATATTAAGAACATGGGCTATACCGCGATATGGATTTCGCCGGTAGCCGAGCCGCAAATGACGAATCGCGAGAATAACGGCACAGGCAAGAACACAGCTTACCACGGCTATAACATGAAGGACCCGAACAAAGCGAATCCTTACTTCGGAACGAAAGAGAAGCTGAAAGAGCTTGTTGATACGGCGCACAGCTTGGGCATTAAAGTCGTCATCGACGTCGTTCCTAACCATGTGGGCGACTACATGTTGGGCACGAATGCATCCTATGATATCCCAAGCTTACAGCCGGCGGCACCGTTTAATAATCCTTCTTGGTACCATCATAACGGTGACATCAATTGGTCGCTTACTGACGGCAACTATACGACGTGGGCACAGGACTATCTCGAGAATCATGACCTAGGCGGACTCGATGATATCGACTTCGACAATGCGCAAGCGAAGCAAGCGGTTTTCGATTCGATCAAAGGTTGGTTCGACTATACGGGTGCGGACGGCGCCCGCGTCGATGCGGCGAAGTTGGTTCATCCTTCCGTGCTGCATGAGCTGCAAAATTACATCGGCGTCAATACGTTCGGCGAAAACTTCGACGGCAACGCTGAGTTTGTCTCCCGTTGGGTAGGCAGCAACGCAGAGTGGGGCATGCTGGACTTCCCGATGTTCTTCTCCATTCTCAACTCGTTCGCATATGGACAGTCGTTCGATTCGAATATCAAGGGCACTCTCGCGCAAGATTACCGCTACAACGGTTCAGAGAACCACATGGTTACGTTCATTGACAACCATGACCGCAACCGCTTCTTGACCGAAGCAGGCGGCAGCGTTGAGAAGCTGCAAAATGCGCTTGCGTTCATCTTCACGGTTCGCGGCCTGCCAGTCGTCTTCCAAGGAACAGAGCAGAATAAAGGGAATGGCAACGGACAGATCATGGGCGGAGGCATTGCTGATACATGGAACCGCTGGTCGATGGTGAAGCGGGACAGCAACGGCAACGTAATCGAGAACTATTTCAACGAGAACACGAACACGTATCAATTCGTTGCGAAGTTGAATACGATCCGCAAGAATTATGCGGCACTGCGCACAGGCAAACAACGTGAGATGTGGTCGGCTCAAAATCTGTACGCCTTCTCGCGCCGCATCGATTCGGGCACGAATCTCGGTCAAGAAGTCATCAGTGTATTCAGTAACGCAGCTTCCGGTACGCAAACGGTTACGATTCCGCTTCGTACGGAGAGCACGCTCGCGGTCGGCACGGTACTGACGAACCAGTTGAACGCGTCTGACACCGTAACGATTCAATCGGGTGGCGCAACGGGCAAACAAATTACAGTATCGATTGGTGCGAACGCATCCAAAATCTATGCGCCGCAAATTCAACAACCAGATGTGGCGGCTCCAACGGCGCCAACGAATGTGACGGCAGGCGCGGTAACGGGTTCCTCCGCGATGATTACATGGACGGCGTCCACCGATAACACGGGTGTAACGGGCTATGAAATCTATCGCGACGGCGTGTTGAAAGGCACATCCGCAACGACTTCTTATACGGATACGACTGTACAGCCTCTGACATCTTACTCCTATACGGTTAAGGCATACGATGCGGCAGGCAACAAATCGACGCTTAGCGCGGCGCTCCTGCTGACGACGCCGGCGGCTGCGAATAACAGCGTTACCGTCTACTATAAGCAAGGTTACACGACGCCATATATTCACTACCGTCCAGCGGGCGGCACATGGACGACGGCGCCTGGCGTCGCTATGCCGGCAGCTGAAGTCGCGGGATACAACAAATACACGGTCAATATCGGTGAAGCGGTGCAGCTTGAAGCCGTATTCAATAACGGCAGCGGAACATGGGATAACAATGGCGGGCTGAATTACAAATTCAATGTCGGCACATGGACATTCAACGCAGGTGCCATTACGGCTGGTGCGCCAAGCGGCGGAATTGTTGACACGCAAGCGCCGACGGCTCCTTCTGCACTTGCAGCAGGTACCGTTACGGCGACTACGGTGCCGCTCACATGGACGGCATCTACGGACAACGTAGGCGTAACAGGCTACGAAGTATACCGCGACGGCGTGCTGAAGGGAACAAGCGCCTCGACCAGCTATGCGGACCAGACGGCGGCTGCGAATACAACCTATTCGTACACGGTCAAGGCGTATGATGCGGCGGGCAATAAATCCGATGCCAGCACAGCGTTGTCGGTAACGACGCCGCAAGTCAGCAGCAACTCCGTAACGATCTACTACAAGAATGCGAACTTCACGAATCGGTACATCCATTACAGCTTGAACGGAACGACGACTTGGACGACGTCACCTGGCCTGGCCATGACGGCATCTTCTTATTCCGGCTACAGTGTTGCAACGATTGATCTCGGTACGGCGAACGGACTGAAAGCGGCGTTCAATAACGGCACTGGCACGTGGGACAACAACAACTCGTTGAACTACTCGTTTGGCACAGGCGTATTTACGCTCGTGAATGGTGTCATTACAGCCGGCGTTCCGCAAGCGGATAGCCTGACGATTGTATTGACGGTACCATCGAATACGCCTGCAACGGCGAATGTGTACTTGTCGGGTACGATCAATGCATGGAACGCAAGCTCGGCTGATTACAAGCTGACGCGCAATGCGAACGGCACTTACTCGATTACGCTTTCCGTTGCATCCGGCACGGCATTGCAGTTCAAGTTCACTAGAGGAACATGGGAGACGGTAGAAGTGAACAGCAATGGCAGCGATATTGCGAACCGCACGTTCACAACATCCGGTGGGCAGCAGACTCTCAACCTTACTGTTGCGAAGTGGAAAGATCTATAAGTTAACGTCTTAGCGTAATTGAAAAGCCGTTTCAGAAGTCGGTAGACGCTGACTTCTGGAACGGCTTTATTTGTGCTGCTATACCATGCTTATTGCTTAGTAGATGCACGGGTAATTAGCGCTGCCGGAATGAGCCGCTGCTCAACTGCGGTAGTTGAATCGCTGATTCGCGTCATGAGCATGTGGGCAGCTTGCACGCCGAGTTCGAAAGTATCCATCTTCAAGCAGGTGAGCGGCGGATTCGTATAGGCAGCAAGCGGGTAGTCGTCGAACGTCGCAATGCCAAGCTGCGAAGGGGTCGATAGACCCGCTGCGCGTGCAGCTTCGAGGGCTCCGAACGCTGTGTAGTTATTCATACAAATAACGGCGTCCGGCCGGTCTTCGGCTGGGAGTGCAAGCAGCTGTTCCATGAATAAGCGGCCATTCGCTTCATTCGCAGTACCCGCCAGTACGAGGCGTGGATCAAGTGCCAGGCCATTCTTGCGTAACGCGTTCGCGCAGCCATTCACACGTCGATCGAATAACGGCTCGCCTTTCCCTTCGCCGCCGATGAAAGCAATCCTTTTATATCCGTTCTCGATGAGGTGTTGAGCAAGCAAGTATCCGCCATTCTCGTTATCTATGTCAACAGCACTGCAGCTCACTTCCGCTGGCGCTTCGCCAATGAGGACATAAGGGAACTGCAGCTCGGAGAGCAGCCGCTGCGTCTCGGTCGACCAGATCGAGCTGTCCATAATGAGGCCGTCCACTTTGCCGTTGCGAACGAGCCGATTCATGAAAGAGGGCGAATCGTTCTCAATGCTTGGTTCTATATTTGCATTACAAATTGTCAGCTCATATTGGTGCTTACCGATGACGCTCTCGATACCGCCGATAATGGCATAGAAGAAGTGGTTGAGAAAATCGTCCTTGCGGCTAAGATCGATTAATAGGCCAACGTTGAAGCTGCTCTTCCGCGCGAGCTGGGTAGCGATGCTGCTCGGCGTGTAGTTCATTTCTTTCATTATGTCTCGAACTTTGCGCTTCGTCTCGTCCGAGATCGAGGCGGCATCATTTAATACTTTGGATACCGTCGATTTGGCGACGCCAGCCGCCTTCGCGATATCGTTAATCGTAATTTTGCTCATGACCGATAACGAACCCTTTCCTGATTTATTTTGAACAAAATGAGGGAGTGTGTTATTCTTAGGTTAGGAAACCGGTTTCCTAACGATGAAGATGCGATATGTACGATTCATTCTTTCATTTTACTACAAAGCGAAGGAGTTCGAAACGATATGCCTAGTTCCATCTATCATGTATGCGAGCCGCCGTTTGCGTATCCGCTTGACGAGTATCGGCTCAACATTCGATTGAAAGTAAGAAGGGGCAGCGCGTCTGCTTGTCAGGCGTTGTACGCGGACCGATACGATTCGCCGGGCACGGAGCTTCCGATTCTCATGGAGAAAGTCGGCTCCGATCGACACAGCGATTATTATGAGGCCGTGCTGCCGGCATTGAAACGGAAGGCGCGTTACCTGTTTCTCGTTCAGATGAACAGTGGCGACAGCTATTGGGTAGGGGAACGCGGCACGTTCGAGCAGCGCGAGCTGGCCGGGAGCTTTCAGTTTCCTTATCTGTGCCGCGATGAGATTCCACGTGTACCTAACTGGGCGAAGCAAGCTGTTTTCTATCAAATCTTCCCCGATCGGTTCTGCAATGGGGATCCGTCTATCAATCCAGAAGGTGTTCAGTCTTGGGACAGCACGGATAAACCAACGCCTCTCTCTCGTTATGGCGGTGATCTGCAAGGGATTATCGATCGGCTTGATTATCTCGTAGAGCTTGGCGTTAATGCGGTTTACTTGAATCCGATCTTCGAATCGCCTTCAAACCATAAGTATGATACAACCGATTACTATAAGATCGATGCTGCGTTCGGTGACCTGGATACGTTCAAACGGCTTGTGAAGCAGGCTCATGATCGTGGCATACGCGTCGTGCTGGATGCGGTGTTCAATCATAGCGGCGATCGATTATTTGCTTTCCAAGACCTGTTGGACAAAGGGGAAGAATCAGCATACCGCGATTGGTATTATACGGATTCATATCCTGTTATACAGGAGCCGGTTCCGAATTATGAAACGTTCGGCAATGGAATTGCGACGATGCCGAAGTTGAACACGACAACACCGGAAGTCACGCAGTATTTGCTTGATGTTGCGGAATATTGGATACGGGAAACAGGAATTGACGGCTGGCGGCTCGACGTTGCGAACGAAGTCGATCGGCGTTTCTGGCAGCTGCTGCGTGAACGGGTCAAAGGCATCGATTCGGAGCAGCTGCTCGTCGGCGAGTTCATGCACGATGCATCGCCTTGGCTGCGCGGTGACCAGTTCGACGGTGTGATGAACTACTTGTTCCGAGAAGCGGCGCTCGACTTCTTCGCGCGGCAGAACATCGGGGCCGGGACGTTCACGGAGATGTTGACCAGTCTGCAAATGCGCGTTACCGATCAAGCGTACAGCGCAATGATGCAGCTTCTCGGCAGTCACGACACGGAACGTTTTCTAACAGCTTGTCTGAATGGAGGAAGAGGGTGGAACCCCCAAGGAACAGCATTGGCGCGAATGCGTCTTGCTGTATGCTTGCAGATGACGATACCTGGCATGCCGGTCGTATATTACGGTGATGAAATTGGCATGGAAGGTCGGACCGATCCGGATTGCAGGCGCCCCATGATATGGGAAGAGGATAAGCGTGATAAGGAAACCTATGAAATCTTCCGATCCATGATCGCCCTGCGGAAGAAGTACACCTCTTTGACGAGCGGTACGATGCGGATCGTGTTCGCCGATGAAGCGAATAACACGTTCGGCTTCCTTCGGCAGACCGACAGCGAGACTGCGTATGTCATCATCAATAATGGTACCCATCCTTATCCCGTACCTGCATCGCCGCTGGCAGGCCGCTTGAGCGGCTGTACGATGGTGAACGGATTGACTGAAGAACGGTATGCGTTAACATCCCATGGACAGTGGTCTGGAGCAGACGAACAGCTGCCAACCGCTGCTCCTTTCGGCTGCATGGTACTCATTGCCAGTCAGACTAGCAGCGAAATACAAGAATAGAGCGGCTATCAAGCCATACTTAATAAAATGAAAAGAAGGCCTTCGACATCCACGTTCATGTGAGATGCTGAAGGCCTCTTTGCTATTCGCGCTTGATTAACATTTGGTCAAAGCGTCCCCGTTCAATCGTGGAACGATATCGTCGGAATCGGGCGTGGAGCACCATTCAACATCGCGGCCGAATCCAAGCTTGATCAGTCGCCGTCCAGCCGCGCCTTGACTGATGGTCTCCAGCAGATTCGCTGATCGATTGCGGTACAGAGCAAGCATTGCCGTACCGAAATCATCGGTCTCGACGGATTGCTGGCACTGGTTCTCCAGCCGATCCAACAGCAGCCCCGCACACAATCCATCCTCGATTGCAAACTCGTCGTTATTTCCTGCGCACAACAGGACGATATCCCGGCGCAGCTCCATTGCCGCTCTCGCGCAGGCGCTTGCGTTGACGATGGCGCCAGTCAATATATTCTCTGCCCGCATTGCTTTCATAATGGCTCGCGTTCCGTTCGTTGTCGTCAGGACGAGACGCTTGCCATCGACTGTCTCTTTGCGATATTCGAGTGGAGAATTGCCTAACTCGAAGCCTGTTATTTTGCGATTGAAACGCTCGCCGCCAAGCACGTCGCCAGGCCTGAAGAGAGCGCGCGCCTCCATGACGGTCTCAGCGGGTACGATGCTCGTTGCGCCTGCTTTCATCGCGGCGACCATCGTACTCGTTGCACGAAGGACATCGATGACGATCGCTGTCCGATGTGAGAATTGATCCGTCCGCGCTTCATTGACGCTTGCGATAACCCCTACTTGCATGCCGTGAATCCGCCTTTCCAAGGTCATGGAGGTAATATATGCAGCATGCCCTAGGCTGGTGCCCCGGCCTAAATTCGGACAGGCGCGCATAGGCTGTACCAATAGAGGTTTAAACCTGAACACGCATCAATAGGGAGGAGGAGAGGATGATGGATAAAATCGTGTTAAGCATGGCGACGCTTCGCATCATCTCGGGGTCGCTTGAGCTGTGCGCAGCATTGCTCATGCTGCGGTTCAACGAGGTGAACAAAGCGCTGCTGATTAACTCGTCGCTGGCTTTCGTAGGACCGCTTATTCTGATCTCGACGACAGCGATAGGTCTCGTTGGGCTTGCAGATAAAATTTCATACAGCAAAATGCTGTGGATTTCAGCGGGCATATGCTGTTTGATGATAGGGATTCTCAAAAAATAGCACTCTACGAACGTCATGTCCTGCTGAAAACCAAACTTTCGAAACACGCATTTAATAGATAAAAACGTATGTAGGACGCGATATTCGCGTTCTATTATTCGGGCTAGTACATACACTTGAAACATCAGAGATAAGGACAAACATTCGTAAGAGGTGTAGCCGTATGCTGGAACGTGTTGCGCATTTGCTGCCGTCTGAGCTGACTGCCGTTCTCGCCCGAATGCCCGCTAAGGCGCAGGAAGGACTGGAGGAAATACGCATTCGAGACAATCGGCCGCTCGAAGTGTGGACGCTTGGTGTTTCTACATTCGTATCAAGCAGCGGATCATTGAGCGACAACCCGGAAGGTGCGTACAAGCCATCGTTCGAGGTATGCCGCAAGCTTCTGGAGCGAATGACGAACCACTCGGTTTATGCCATGGAGGAAGAGCTGCGTCGAGGCTATATCACGGTCGAGGGCGGTCATCGGATTGGACTAGCTGGCAGAACTGTACTGGAAGAGGGTCGAGTAAGAGGAATTCGGGATATTGGCGGATTTAACGTTAGGATCGCGCGGGACGTCATGGGAGTAGCAGGTCAGACCCTTCCGCAGCTGCTTGATCGCGCCAATCGTACGATCGCGTCTACGCTCATTGTCGGTGCGCCGAGACAAGGCAAGACAACCTATATCCGCGATCTAGCAAGAGCAATCAGTTATGGACGATGGCAGTCGCCCCAGGCGCTTGGTTGGTCCGGCCGTAAAGTAGGCATTGTCGATGAACGGTCAGAGATTGCCGCTTGCGTACGAGGGGTTCCAACGTTTGATGTTGGACCGCGTACAGACGTGATGGACGCTTGCCCGAAGGCGGAAGGGATGATGATGATGATCCGATCCATGTCGCCGGAGGTGCTCATCGTCGATGAGATCGGAAGGGATGAGGACGTGGAGGCGATCCGAGAAGCTGTGAGAGCAGGGGTGTCCGTCGTTGCAACTGCCCATGCAGGAGAATGGGAGGAAGCAGCGTCCCGTCCAGCGCTCAAGCGGCTGCTGCAGGAAGGTTCGTTCGCCCGCGGCGTTGTGCTGCGAAGAACGGTAACCGGGTTGTCGGTCAAGGTCGTCGAACTGCCGGCTGCAGCAACTGCAGCCGCGAGCGTGACGGGCTCGGCAGCGCGGGCAGCCGGCCATTCTACCGCATCCCCTCGAGAACCGACGGCAAACGCTAGAGCAGGTGATCGGCATGCTCCTTAAGCTAATCGGTGCCTCGCTCATCCTGTTTGCCGGTACGCTGATCGGCTTCTTGCAAGCAGCGCGGTTCGCCGATCGTCCGAAGCAAATTCGACAGCTTGCCGGCGCACTGCAGCGGCTTGAGACAGAGATTGTATTCGGCCAAACGCCGCTGCCGGACGCGCTCCTGCATACAGCAGCGAATGCGGGGCAGCCAGTCGGCCGTTTGTTCCAAGCCGCGGCAGACGAGCTGGCAGCCGGTGACGGTCGATCGTTTCAGGAATGCTGGGATCATGCTATGCGCCGTACATGGCCGACCACATCGATGCGGCTGCCCGAGCAGACTGTCACGCTTAGGCTCGGCTCGATTCTCGGCAAGAGCGACAAGGATGATCAGCTGAAGCATTTGCGTCTGGCGGCCGTGCAGCTGAAAGCAGAAGAGGATGCAGCAAGGGATGACCAAGCCAAGTACGAGAAGATGAGCAGAAGCCTTGGCCTCCTGCTTGCCGCGCTCGTCATCATACTGATGGTTTAGTGGGGTGCCGCACACATGGATATCGACGTAAGCGCCATTTTCCAGATCGCCGGCATCGGCATCATCATTGCAATGATTCATACGTTATTGAAGCAGATGGGCAAGGAAGAAGTGGCGCATTGGGTAACTGTAATCGGCTTTGTTGTCGTCTTGTTCATGGTCGTTCGGCTGTTGAATGAATTGTTCCAAGAAATTAAGACGATCTTCCTCTTTCAATGAAAGCAGCATACGAGTGAAGGCATTCGGTAAGCGCTCGGACAACGAGGTGAGTATATCGTAATGGAAATCATACAAATTGTCGGTCTTGGACTCATCGCCACTGTGCTCATTCTCGTCGTTCGCGAGCAAAAGCCGATTTTTGCTTTTCTGCTGGCAGCCTTCACGGGCTTGTTCATCTTCTTATACATTATCGGCCGGATCGATGCGGTCATCTCGATGCTCGAGCAGCTTGCAGATCAGACAGGCATTCCTTCGATCTACTTGAAGACGATATTGAAAATTATCGGTATCGCCTACATCGCCGAATTCGGCGCACAGATCGTACGGGATGCCGGACAGGAAGGCGTCGCTTCCAAAATCGAGTTCGCCGGCAAAGTGCTCATCCTCGTCATGGCTGTTCCGATCATTAACGTCATTGTAGAGACGGTGCTCGGATTAATGCCGCCGGGAGGGTGAGAGATGAAGCATACTGCGATGCGATTGTTCCGTACGCTGTTTGTACTCATTGTTCTGACCTTGTCGACAGGACCTATCATTCACGCAGCTGTTCTTCCTGACGATATGGCAGGCACGAACGAAGCGCAGACAGGCGTTCCGCCTCCTGGAGCATCGAACGCTTCCATACCGACTTCGGTTGATAATGGATTGTCCGACGAGCTCGCGAAGGAGCAGGCTGGAGCGCTCGACATGGACCCGATCGAGAAGTATTGGACGAACTTAACGACCAATTACGGTGCTTACTTCCCTGATCAGGAGCTGCCGAGCTTGATGGAGATGATCATGCCTGGCGGCGAAGGGTTGAAGCTGACGACGGTCGTCAGCGGGCTGCTGAAGTTTCTGCTGCATGAGGTGCTGTACAACGGCAAGCTGCTTGTCACCATCGTATTGCTGTCCGTGTTCAGCTCCATTCTCGAGACGCTGCAGAACGCCTTCGAACGAAACGCCGTGAGCAAAGTCGCCTATTCGATCTCGTATATGGTGCTAATCATCATCGCAGCTAACAGCTTCAACGTAGCGATCGGGTATGCGAAGGATGCAATCGGCAGCATGATTCAGTTCATGATGGCGATGGTGCCGCTGTTGCTTACCCTGCTTGCTTCCGTCGGCAACATCTCGACGGTGACGATTCTGCACCCGATTATCATCTTCATGATTCATACGGTAGGAACGCTCATCTACACGATCGTGTTCCCGCTGCTGTTCTTCTCGGCGGTGCTCCATATCGCAAGCGCGCTGACCGACAAGTTCAAGGTAACTCAGCTTGCGAATCTGCTGCGCAACATCGGAATCGGCACACTCGGCGTACTGGTCAGTCTGTTTCTCGGCGTCATCTCGATTCAAGGCGCAACAGGCGCGATAACCGACGGGGTAACCCTTCGAACAGCGAAGTTCGTAGCTGGCAATTTCGTTCCTGTCGTTGGCAAAATGTTCTCGGATGCATCCGATACGGTCATCTCCGCATCGCTGCTAGTGAAGAACGCGGTTGGTATCGCAGGCGTGGTCATACTGCTCTTCTTATGTGCCTTCCCAGCGCTCAAAATATTGACGCTTGCGCTCATCTACAACGTGACAGCCGCCGTCATGCAGCCGCTCGGCGACAGCCCGATTGCTGCATGCCTGCACACGATCGGCAAGACGATGATCTACGTGTTCGCCGCATTGGCAGCCGTCGCACTGATGTTCTTCCTGGCCGTGACCGTCATTCTAACCGCTGGCAATGCCGCGATGATGATGCGATGACGGGCGCTATAAGTGGGTGTTCAAAAAGATCGATCCTTTTGAACTGCCTCTATAACGATGCTGCGGGGTGAGAAATCATGTTGGACTGGCTGAGCGGATGGCTTCGAAGCATTATAACCGTCATCCTGCTAGCTGCAATTGTCGACTTGCTGCTCCCGAACAAAGCGATGCAGCGCTATGCACGGCTTGTCGTCGGTCTGATCGTGCTCCTGACGATATTATCACCGCTGATTCGATTGTTCTCAGGCAACTTCAACGACCGCGTCGAGAACAGCATGAACGCTTGGGAGCGGGCTGGGGCAAGCAGCACGGTCCAGATGCCAACGCTCGAGCAGATCTCGAAGGAAGCGCAGCGGCTGAGCATGGAGCGGCAGCGGCAGGCGGCATCGCTTGCGGAGCGGGAATTGGCGAATGCAATGGAGCAGGAGATCGACAGCAGACTTGGATCACAGGGAACTGTCGCAAGTGTGAAGCTGAGCGAAGACGGCAAGTCGATTGCTTCAGTGCTCGTCACGATAGCGGCAGCTTCTGAGGATCAGGCTTCGGGGGAGCAAGCGCAGCCTGAAGAACCAAGCACCAATGCGATTCAGCCGGTTGATATCGCGGTCAGCGTGACCGTCGACGAAGTGACCTCTACAGCAAGCAGCGGCAGCGACACCGAGGCGAAGGACGAGGAACCGGAAGCTGTAACAGCCGAGCAGCGCACCGTGATTGAACAGGCTCTTCGCCAAGGATGGGGCATAGCACCGAAGCAGATACAAATTAGAACGAAGTAGGAAGTGCAGAACGCTGAGCGGAGTGACTAGGATCTCTGTTCAAGGTCCTGATGTAAAGCGGAGTGACTTTGAACTCCGTTCAAAGTCCTGATGTCAAGCGGTGTGACTTTGAACTCCGTTCAAAGGTCCTGATGTAAGGAGTGGTCTAGGTGGCAAAATGGCTCGACGGCTTAGAGAAGGCTATCGGCGGAGGAGCCGGCGGTCCGACGCGGATACGAGCGATGCGGTGGCTGCTGCTGATCGGCGCCATAGGAGTAGCGATCATGATCATTAACGCCTATATGTCGTTCGACCGGGTCGCTCCGACAACGAACTCTTCCGAGCCGCCTTTAAGCGATGTGCCGGCCATGTCCGCCTCCAGCAGCGACTCGCCATTCGCATCGATCGAGCAGCCGCTTGAAAACCGGCTGAAAGATATTTTGGAGAAAATCGTAGGGGTTGGCACAGTCGACGTGCTAGTCAGTGTGGAATCGACCGAAGAAACGGTCTTCAGCGTCAATGAACAGAAGTCGCAGCAAACAACGGAAGAGACAGATAAGAATGGCGGCAGACGTCATATGACGAGTGTAACGGACAACGGAACGATCGTGCTGTATGAGCAGTCAGGCGACCAGAAACCGATCATTACGAAGAAAATTAAGCCGCGCATCAGCGGTATTCTCATCGTAGCCAAAGGGGCCGAGAATCCGACGGTGAAGAGGCTTATCCTCGATGCGGTGGAGAAGGGCATCAACGTCCCGATAAACCGGATCTCGATTGTTCCAAGGAAGCAGCAATAATTCACATATCAAAAGAATGAATGGGAGGGTGTTCATCTATGAACACGAAAAGACAAACGATTTGGCTCGTATCGATGCTCAGCTTGATGGTCATTTTATCGGCTTACTATCTGTTCACGGAAGACCTGGATCCGAACGCGAACAAGGTCGCGAACAACGGAACGACGACGGAACAGACGACAGGCGTGCAAGGGGCTACCGAAGCTTCGACAGGCAGCAAGGACGATGCAATCGTCGTCAACGAAGTGAATGGTTCCTCGCAAACGACGACGGACGATCAAGCGACGGCAGACGCGGATGGCATCAGCGAGGCGGATCAGAAGACGCTCGATCAGCTGGAAACGCAGGGTGCAACGGCATCGACGAACAGCGTGTTCGATTCGCTCCAATACGAGCGGAATGAACAATTCCAGAAGGAGTCCGACAAATTGATGGCGGTCATTGCGAATACGACAGGCGCAAGCACTAAGGAGGCAGGCGAAGCAATGACGCAGCTTGGGGAGCTGCAAGATAAGATGGATCGCATCACCGCACTGGAAGAGGAGCTCAGCAAGCTGTATCCGATCGCTGCCGTAGATGACCAAGACAGCCTCTATAAAGTCGTGGTGCAAAGCGAGAAGCTGGAACGCGGTCAAGCAGCGGATATCATTGATCTGGTGACGAAGACGCTGGAAGTTTCGCCATCCCAAGTCGTTGTACAATACGTGCCTTAATGAAGGCATGAATTAATACATCAGTGTCCTCATGAAGAGAAGCTCCGTTAGCGGATCAATCCGCGCGCGGAGCTTCTTTTTCTTTTCCATATCATTCCATTAGATGCGGTTGTCAAGAAGCGCTGGCAGAAAAACTATGTTTGTTCCTTATTGTTTATGTTATAATACATTCGTTATGGGTAACAATTGCCATTCTACCATGTGAGGTATCATTACCGCGGATCGAAGCTGACATGCTTTGTTCCGAATTGGCGATAAAACCTACCCTATGCTTACGAAGCTGCTTTGCTTCACAAAGCTGTAGGTCACTCATCTCGAATGGCCTCGATGTAGGTCGCTCGACCTCGAGCGGCATCGATAAAAGGTTTTCTCACATAATGAAGGAGTGAAACTTACGAATGTTTAAACTGAACGAAATAAAAGAACTAATCAAGCTGATCGACCAGTCGACGGTTCAAGAGGTAGAGATTGAGAACGAAGGTACTCGTCTGTTGATCCGCAAGCCTGGCAAGACAGAGGTTGTAACGGTTCAAGCCGCTGCGCCAGTTGTACAAGCCGTTCAAGCGGCTCCAGTTGCTGCGATCAGCGCCGTGCCGGCACCAGTTGCGCCTGCCGCAACGCCAGCTCCGGCTGCACAAGACAACCTGCACAAGATCGTATCGCCGATGGTAGGCACGTTCTACTCGGCGCCTTCACCGGAAGCTGGCCCATATGTACAGAAGGGCTCGCGCGTATCGGACAAGTCGGTTGTTTGTATTTTGGAAGCGATGAAGCTGATGAACGAGATCGAAGCAGAAGTGCGCGGCGAAATCGTGGAAGTGCTTGTCGAGAACGGTCAATTGGTCGAGTTCGGCCAACCGCTCTTCCTCGTCAAACCGGAATAAGGGAATCGAGTCGTCGGCTGACGACTTGCTGTCCAGTCTTCTTCTGAAAGGGGTTTCCAATTGAAATTCGATAAAATTTTGATCGCTAACCGCGGTGAGATTGCTGTTCGCATCATTCGCGCATGCCGTGAGAAAGGGATCTCGACGGTAGCGGTATATTCCGAGGCTGACCGTGATTCCTTGCACGTTCGGCTTGCTGACGAAGCGTATTGTATTGGACCAACGCTGTCGAAGGACAGCTACTTGAACTTAACTAACATTATGAGCGTCGCAACGTTGACAGGCTGCGACGCGATTCATCCAGGTTACGGCTTCCTTGCGGAGAACGCTGATTTTGCGGAAATCTGCGAATCTTGCAACGTTACGTTCATCGGACCTTCCCCTAACGCCATCTCCAAGATGGGCGATAAGGCGGTTGCGAAGCAAACGATGAAGGATGCGAACGTACCTGTTATTCCTGGCTCTGACGGTCTTGTCGAAGATATGGACGAAGCGATTCGCGTTGCTCGCGAAATCGGGTACCCAGTCATCATCAAAGCAACGGCAGGCGGAGGCGGCAAAGGCATCCGGATCGCTGAAGACGAAGACTCGCTGATTAGCCAGATTACGACGGCACAGCAGGAAGCGCAGAAGGCATTCGGCAATGCGGGCGTATATTTGGAGAAATATTTGACGGGCATGAAGCACGTTGAAATTCAAATTATGGCCGACAAGCATGGCAACGCCGTGCATCTGTTCGAACGCGACTGCTCCGTGCAACGCCGCCGTCAGAAGCTCGTAGAAGAAGCGCCGTGCCCAGTGCTGTCGCCAACATTGCGTGAGCAGATGGGTCAAGCAGCCGTTCGTGCTGCGCTCGCCGTCGAATATTCCGGCGCAGGCACACTCGAGTTCCTGCTCGGTCCTGATGGCAAGTTCTACTTCATGGAGATGAATACGCGCATTCAGGTAGAGCATCCGGTTACGGAATTGATTACGAATATTGACCTGATCGCAGAGATGATCTCTGTTGCAGAAGGCAATCCGCTCTCGTTCCGTCAAGAGGACATTAAGCCGAACGGCTGGGCAATTGAATGCCGTATTAATGCGGAGGACTCGGAGCGCAACTTCATGCCGTCCCCTGGACAAATTCAATTCTACTTGCCGCCAGGCGGTCTAGGCGTTCGTGTTGACTCTGCAGCATACCCTGGCTACACGATCTCGCCTCACTATGATTCGATGATCGCGAAGCTGATCGTATGGGGCGCAACGCGTGACGAAGCGATTGCTCGTATGAAGCGCGCATTGGTCGAGTTTGAGATCGAGGGCATCAAGACGACGATTCCGTTCCATATGAAGCTGCTCAATCATCCGAAATTCGTCAAAGGAACGTTCGATATCAAATTCTTGGAAGAGTATGATGTGAACAATCCGGAGGCAGGACCAGAAGAAGTATAAAGCTTGGCAGTATTCAGTGCTAGGTTTGTCATAAATCTGGCCTGATGTTATAGTATAGAGATTAGAAGCGGATAAGCCTCCAGCTTACGAGGCTCGTAGATGCGCTCGAATTTAAGGGAGGTGCAGATGATCATGAGTACGATTGCTGCAGATTACGAACGGACGGATATTGGTAGTATTCAAATCGCGCCTGAAGTAATCGAGGTCATCGCCGGATTGGCGACTGTGGAAGTGCAAGGCGTTGCCGGCATGAGCGGCGGCTTCGTTGGCGGAATCGCAGAATTGCTAGGACGGAAGAACTTGTCCAAAGGTGTGAAGGTCGAGGTCGGCCAGCGCGAAGCAGCTGTGGACGTATCGATCATTGTCGAATTCGGCAACCGCATACCCGATGTCGCGTCAGATATTCAGCGCAGCGTCAAGCGCTCGATCGAGTCGATGACTGGGCTGCATGTCGTTGAGGTGAACGTTCATATTCATGACGTGCATTTCAAGACTGTAGAGAAAACGGATGAAGAAGACGCATACCAGCGGGTGAAATAGTTGCTCGAATCGCGCGGCTGCGCGGTTTGGCAAGAACCAAAGTGAACGGCTGGCGCCTATAGACGGCGCAGTGCGTTACACTCCGGAGAAATCCTAGCAGTTGTATAAAGTGAAATTTATACGCTCTGGATTTGTAAAAACCCCCTCGTGGTTGGGCGACTGCTCTTCGCAAGGGGGTTTTCATTCCGTTATGCCAGAGGAGGCTATACGTTGGTCAGAGTGATAGACAAGCTATTGCTGTTCGTTTACAGCATTGTCATTGGTGCGGCTTCGATCGCCTTGTTCTGCATCAGCCTGCAGTGGATTCCAGAGCAGACGGCTGCTGACGCAGTATCGCAATTCTATGATGATGTGCAATGGATTCAGGTAGTCGGAGCGGTTGTTGGCGTCGTCTTGTTCTTGATTAGTCTGCGTTTGTTCTACATTTCGGTGAAGCGCAGCGGCGGCACCTCGCAATCTATCGATCAACGCAATGAATTCGGCGACATCCGGATTTCGATGGAGACGGTTGAGAATCTGGCATTGAAAGCGGCATCGAAGCATCGCGGATTGAAAGATTTGCGTGCACGCATCCGAATTTCGGAAGCGGGTCTCGATATCGTCATTCGTACAGTGGTAGACGGCGACTCTTCGATTCCAGCCCTTACGGAAGAAATTCAACGATCGGTCAAAGGCCATGTTGAAGAAATTACAGGGATCCCGGTTGCAGGCGTATCGGTATATGTTGCGAATGTGGTACAAGCTCCTGCATTCAAAAGCCGCGTAGAATAGAGGTGGGGATAGCCCGATGTGGAAGCAATGGCTGAACGAGTATCCAGGCAGAATTGCCGGAGCGGCCGCCGGATTACTATTGGGCGTCGTTTATTTGATCGTCGGTTTTTGGGACATGCTCGTATTTGCTTTTCTGATTACTGTCGGATATGTTATCGGCAAACGGATTGACAAGGACGAAGGTCCGCTGCTCCCATGGAGCAAGGTGGTTGATTGGGTAGATCGCTTGCTCAGTCGTCAGCGTCCATTTCGGTAATTCTGTGGTCTCCTCCGTACTCCGGAAGCAGGCGCTTTCGAAGCCGCTGTTCGGAGCAGGGAGGAGATCATAGGTTTGAAGTCGCGATGGCGACATGCTCTTTGACTCCAGCTTGATTTTTTATAAGCTACCGGGTTTGCTCTCCGCATAAGAATGGATTCGCTTTCGATTTATCGAAAGGGTGAAATCTTATGGGCGATAAACCAACCTCTAGGCGGTCGTTCTTCTCGTATTGGCTTGTTTAGAGGCTTTTTCATACATTTGCCTCTGTACGCGGTCGTGTTCGATTCAATCGAATGACCTCGACAGAGGTTTTCTCATGTTCATATATGCGTATGATAGTTAACGTTAGAGGTAAACGGGCGATGGACCGATTTACGACGGAAGTTTGAGGAGGCCCCATGAAACGAAGATTGGCTCGGGAAATTGCGGTACAGAGCTTGTACCAGATGGAAATGAATGAAGTAACAACGAATGAAGCCGTTGATATGGTGATGGAGGAAGCGCGTGAGCATGACAACGAGCTCGGTGCACAGCCAGCGGAAGCGGCCAAAGTAAACGAGTATACACGCGAGCTTGTAATGGGTGTCGTTGAGCGCAAGAAAGCGATTGACGAAATGCTGCAGCAGCATCTGACCGGCTGGCAGGTGGACCGACTTTCGCGCGTTGACCGCCAAGTGCTGCGTCTGGCTTGCTACGAGATGGTGTTTCGCGACGATGTGCCGCCGAAGGCTGCAATTAACGAAGCGATTGAGCTTGCGAAGCATTTTGGCACCGATGAGTCAGGCAAGTTCGTTAACGGCGTACTCGGCAAGCTGATTGGCGCCATTAACAGTTCCAAACAAGATCAAGAACAACAATAAATCGATCAAACAAGGTGGAGGACGGTTAGTCATGACGGCACAAATCATTAATGGTAAAGCAATTTCGGATATGATTCGCGAAGAGGTTAAAGCAGAAACGGACAAGCTTCGCCAACAAGGCGTTGTACCGGGCCTCGCAGTTGTACTCGTAGGTGAAGATCCAGCATCCAAAGTGTATGTCGGCAGCAAAGAGAAGGCGTGCATCCAACTCGGATTCTATTCTGAAGTTCACCGCCTAAGCGCGGATACGAGCGAAGAGGATCTGCTTGCGCTTATTCACAAGCTGAATGAACAATCTTCGATCAACGGTATTCTCGTGCAGCTTCCGCTGCCTAAACACATTAATGAGAAGGCCGTAATCGATGCGATCAGCGTCGATAAAGACGTTGACGGCTTCCACCCAGAGAGCGTCGGCAACTTGGTTATTGGCGACGACAGCTTGCTCCCTTGTACACCTGCAGGTGTAATTGAGCTTATCAAACGTGCGGGTACGGACATTGCAGGCAAACATGCGGTTGTCATTGGCCGCAGTAACATCGTAGGCAAACCAGTAGCGATGCTGCTTCTTCGTGAGAATGCAACGGTTACCATCTGCCACTCGCGTACGGCGAACTTGAAAGAAATTGCTTCGCAAGCTGACATTCTCGTTGCAGCGATCGGTCGTGCGAAAGCAATTGATCGTTCCTATGTGAAGCCAGGTGCGGTTGTCATTGACGTTGGTATCAACCGTCTGCCAGATGGCAAGCTCGCTGGCGACGTTGACTATGAGGATTGCCTTGAAGTTTCGGGTGCAATTACGCCTGTACCAGGCGGCGTTGGTCCGATGACGATTACGATGCTCATGAGCAATACGCTGAAGGCAGCTAAGAAAGCACACGGAATCGGAGTGTGATGTGAATGGCGAAAGAGCCTCGCATCTACTCGATCAAGGAACTGAATCGATACATCAAGATGAAGCTGGAAGCGGACAATCTGCTCGGTGATGTGTGGCTTCGTGGCGAAATTTCGAACTTCACCCATCATTCGAGCGGTCATATGTACTTCACACTGAAGGACAGCGACAGCCGAATCAAGTGCATTATGTTCGCCTCGCACAATCGCAGCCTTCCGTTCATTCCGAAGGAAGGCGCCAAAGTCATTGCGCAAGGAAACATATCGGTATATGAGCGTGACGGGAACTACCAATTCTACGCGACGGCGATGCAGCCGGACGGAATTGGCAGCCTATATCTGGCCTATGAACAGCTGAAGCGAAAGCTGGAGAACGAGGGTTTGTTTGACGCATCGCGCAAACGGCCGATCCCGTCGCTCCCGCGGGCGATTGGTGTTATTACATCTCCGACTGGCGCGGCTGTGCGCGACGTAATCATTACGCTGCAGCGGCGCCATCCGTCTATTCCGATTATCGTCTGCCCTGTGCTCGTCCAAGGGACAGGTGCAGGACCATCCATTGTTCGGGCGATTGAATTTATGAACCGAATCGCCGAAACCGACGTATTAATTGTTGGGCGTGGCGGCGGGTCGCTGGAAGAGCTGTGGGCATTTAATGAAGAAGCAGTAGCAAGAGCAATCGCGGCATCCTCCATTCCTGTTATATCGGCTGTTGGTCATGAGACAGACTTTACAATAGCTGATTTCGTTGCCGACCTTCGCGCAGCAACGCCGACGGCAGCTGCAGAGTTGGCGGTTCCGCACATCGGCGAGCTTCACCGTCAGATTGAGCGGCTCAATCAACGGCTCGTGCAGGCCGGCAGGCAGTATGTGAAAGTGTCGAGAGATCAGCTGGAGCGTGTGAGACGATCGCCATTTTTCGTACATCCAAGACGGTATTTGCTTGATCAGGCGCAGCGGTTGGATCGACTGCAGGAGCGATTGACTCATCTGACTGTTCGCAAGGCTGAACGCGGCCGCGAACGGCTGGAACGATTGCGTACAGTGCTTGCATCTCAGCATCCAGGAAACGCGGTACAGATCGCGTCGGAGAAACGAATCGTGATGCGCAGACGTTTGGAGGCCGCATTAGCTGTACGGTTGAAAGAAAGCAAGTTGGCATTATCAGCTTCGATCCGTCAGCTGGATGCGCTGAGCCCTCTGAAAGTTATGGCGCGCGGTTATAGTCTTGTCTATGACGAGAGCCAGAAGAAGCTAATTCGTTCGGTAGAAGAAGTACAACTGGGCGATGTTATACGAGTGAAACTTACGGACGGACTATTAGACTGCCATATTTGGTCAATGCGAGGTGATCAGAACGATGGAAGCGAATGATCAGCTGTCGTTCGAGGAAGCAATGGAGAAGCTGGAGACAATCGTAATGAAGCTGGAGAATGGCGATGTTCCACTGGAGACGGCGATCGAGCTGTTCCAAGAAGGGATGCGGCTGTCGCAGCTGTGCGGCAGCAAGCTGGAGCTGGTCGAACGCAAGATTGAGCTTCTCGTAGAAACGGAACAAGGTGTGCAGCGAAAGCCGTTTGTTCATCCAAACGAGGATAGAGGGGAATAAGCTTTGAGTGAGCCGTTAACAACACAACAATATATCAGTCAGACTGCGGCCGAAGTCGAAGCGGCTTTGCGATCAGTCTTACCAGCGAAGTGGGATGTTCCAGCTCAGCTTCGCGAGTCGATGAATTATTCGGTTGATGCAGGCGGCAAACGTCTGCGGCCTGTGTTGGTTTTGGCCGCCGCAGAAGCGATCCGTCGCGACCCTGCTGCAGCCAAGGCTGCACTGCCGGTGGCGTGCGCAATCGAAATGATTCATACGTATTCACTGATTCATGATGATCTCCCGGCGATGGACGATGATGACTACCGTCGCGGCAAACTGACGAATCATAAGGTATTCGGCGAGGCAATGGCCATCCTAGCTGGTGATGCGCTGTTGACACATGCTTTCTACAGCATTGTGCAGTCTGCACGTTTGAATGGTGTTCCGGCTGAAATCGCGCTGCAGATCGTCGAAGAGTTGTCTGTTCTCGCAGGCGCTTCCGGTATGGTGGGCGGTCAAGCGGCGGATATGCTCGGGGAGCAGGGTGTTACTTCCATCGAACAGTTGAAGTATATCCATCAGCATAAGACAAGTGACTTGATTGTCTTCTCCTTGCGTGCCGGCGCATTGATCGGAGGTGCAACGGCAGAGCAGTTGGAGCGCGTGACAGAGTTCGGAACTGCGCTTGGTCTGGCTTTCCAGATTCAAGATGACATTCTGGATCTGATCGGCGACGAGGCGAAACTCGGGAAGAAAACGAACAGCGATGTGGAGCAGCAGAAGGTGACCTATCCATTCCTCATCGGTCTCGAGGAAAGCCAGTTGGAGGTTGAGCGGCTGACCGATGTTGCGAAACAAGCACTTAACCAGGCTGAACTCGAAGCGCCTGCTCGACTATTCGGCATTGCCGATTATTTGATGAAGCGCGATCATTGATTTATAATGGTTTAAAAACGGGTAAAAGTCGATAGTTCGACAAATCTAGTGGTTAGTAGCGAAAGTGAGGAAAGCGCCGTGCTGCTCGACAATATTAACGATCCTAAGGACTTGAAGAAGCTATCCGTATCGGAGCTCGAAACATTAGCTGGCGAAATTCGACAGTTTTTGATTGAGAAGCTTGCTTCGACGGGAGGGCATCTCGCGCCGAATTTGGGTGTAGTTGAGTTGACCTTGGTGCTTCATTATTTGTTTGACAGTCCAACTGATAAGTTTATTTTTGACGTGGGTCATCAATCCTATGTGCACAAAATATTGACAGGAAGACGCGATCGGTTCGATACACTGCGCAAGTACAAAGGGCTGTGCGGCTTCGTCAAGCGTTCCGAGAGCGAGCATGACGTATGGGAAGCCGGCCACAGCAGCACTTCGTTGTCTGCGGCAATGGGGATGGCGCTTGCGCGCGATCTGAAGGGCGAGACGAACAAAGTCGTCGCGATCATCGGAGACGGAGCGTTGACGGGCGGTATGGCGCTTGAAGCGCTGAATCATATCGGACACGAGAAGAAGAACCTGATGGTTATTCTGAACGACAACGAGATGTCGATCGCGCCTAACGTAGGTGCACTGCATCACTATCTCGGCAAAATCCGTACCGACCGCCATTATCAGAAAGCCAAAGAAGAGCTGAACAGCTTCCTGAACAAAATTCCGGCAATCGGCGGCAAGATCGCCAAGACGGCTGAACGGTTTAAAGACAGTCTGAAATATTTGCTCGTAAGCGGCATTCTCTTCGAACAATTCGGCCTTACTTACTTCGGTCCGGTCGATGGACATGATATTGAAGCGCTGACGGAAGTGATTAAGCAGGCTTCGCAGGTGGAGGGGCCAGTACTTGTTCACGTCGTAACGGTCAAAGGCAAAGGGTACTCACCGGCAGAAGCGGATTCGTTCAAGTGGCATGGTGCTACGCCATACAAGATCGAATCGGGACAGATGCTCAAAGCGGTAGGCCCGCCAATGTACACGGACGTATTCGCAGATGCGCTTATGGAATTGGCTGAGAAGGATGAACGCATCGTTGCGATTACGCCTGCCATGCCAGGCGGCTCTGGCCTAATGAAATTCGCAGGCCGTTATCCGAACCGAATGATCGACGTCGGCATTGCGGAGCAGCATGCCGCTACGATGTCTGCTGCGCTTGCTATGGAAGGCATGAAGCCGGTTTATGCGGTTTATTCGACTTTCCTGCAGCGTGCATATGACCAAGTGGTTCACGATATTTGCCGGCAAAACTTAAACGTAGTGTTCGCGATTGACCGTGCCGGCTTCGTCGGCGCAGATGGTGAGACGCATCATGGCGTTTACGATATTCCGTTCCTGCGACATGTACCGAATTTGGTGCTTATGATGCCGAAGGACGAGAATGAACTTCGCAATATGATGAAGACGGCTATTGAATATAACGATGGCCCGATCGCAGTGCGTTATCCGCGTACGAACGGACTTGGCGTCCCGATCGATCCGGAGATGACGACGATTCCGATCGGCTCTTGGGAAGTGCTTCGCGGCGGCGAGCAGGCAGCGATCATCGCGATCGGTCCGATGATCAGTGTCGCAGAAGAAGCTGCTGATTTATTGAAGCGCGAGGGCATTAATCCGCGCATTATTAACGCTCGTTTCGTAAAGCCTCTTGATGAAGAGATGCTGCGTTCCCTAGCGGAAGACGGTATGCAGATTGTCGTGCTCGAGGAAGGTTCTGAGCTGGGTGGTCTCGGCAGCGCAGTAATGGAATTCTACTCGCAGCAGCAGATTTATGGCGTGAACGTTCGCATTATCGGCGTACCTGACGTGTTCGTTGAGCATGGTTCGGTGAAGGAGCAGCGTGCAGAAACAGGGCTTACAGCTGAACGCGTAGCAGCGGATGTGAAAGCTATGATGCCGCGCCGGACTCGAATGGCAACTGGACAATAACGAACGGTATGATGGGATTCGAAGGAGAATCATGACGAATACGAAAGAACGAATTGATGTACTGCTCGTGGAGCAGGGGTTTTATGAAAGCAGAGAGAAGGCGAAGGCAGCTGTAATGGCTGGTCTCGTGCTGATCGACGGCGACCGGATGGAGAAGAGCGGTATGAAAGTACCGCGGACTGCATCGATTACGGTCAAAGGGGCTCCGCATCCGTATGTAAGCCGAGGTGGTTTGAAGCTCGAGAAAGCGCTGCGGCATTTCGGCATCCAGATGGAAGGACGCGTTATGCTCGATATCGGCGCTTCCACTGGCGGGTTTACCGATTGCGCGCTGCAGAACGGCGCTTCTCTCGTCTACGCAATTGATGTCGGATACAATCAGCTTGATTATTCGCTTCGTTCGGATGAACGCGTACGCGTCATGGAGCGCACGAATTTCAGGCATATGCAGCCTGGCGATCTCGATGGTCCGGTACCTACATTCGCATCCATCGACGTTTCCTTCATTTCCTTGAAGTTGATTCTTCCTGCGTTGACTGGACTGTTGGCTCAAGGCGGAGATGTAGCCGCACTCATTAAACCGCAGTTCGAAGCTGGCCGTGAGAAGGTGGGCAAGTCAGGCGTTGTTCGTGATTCGAGCGTACATGAGGAAGTGCTCCGCATGGTGCTCGGCTTTGCGTCTGAGCTTGGCTTTGAGGCGAAGGACATTACATTCTCGCCCATTACGGGCGGAGAAGGCAATATCGAGTTTCTCGTCCACTGGGTGTGGACTGGCGAGCAAGGATCGGCTGCTTCGGCTGCCGCTTTGCCGGACGATAATCGGATTAAAGCGCTTGTTGCAGAAGCAAGCCAGACGTTCCGCGCAGGGAAATCGTAAGCGGGAGAAGAGGCATTTTTCGAATCGGCTCAAGGCCTTTACGAAAAATGCCTTTTTTTGTGCCTGTTCGCCTTTACAGGGCATACTTCATTTGATACACTAGGTTTACCAAACAAGCGTTCGTATTCTTGAGAGCAGGATTCAACGTTGTTCGCCTCGAATGTGTTAGTCGGGTAGACTGGGGATTGTTGGAGAACAATTCGCATAAGCTTAGGCTTTGAACCGAGACGAAAGCGGGGAAGCGCCATTGGAACAATTCATCGACTGGTTTGTAATGTTGTTGACAGGGTCGTTATTGCTCTTATGGATATATCGCGCTTTGTACAATTGGCTGCATGCGCCTCCAGGCATGAAACGGTTGAGGCTGGGGAAGGGTGGCGAATGGTCGGCGGATGAATCTGGTGTGCAGGTTCTCGAAGCAAGCGGCTATGTCGTCACATCCGGGAAGCATCGTGTTCCAATTTCGATCGGTTGGAATGGGAACCGACTGTATTCTCGGCTGTACATTGACTACATCGCGGAGCGGGATGGCAAGATGTATATAGTCAAGTGTTCACGAGATCGTCAACCAATGGATTGGACGGGCAGCGGCATACGGGATCGGTTAATGATTTACGCTTTATTACTGCCAGAGAGCAGCGGAATACTGTATGTAGATACGACCGACGGAACGGTTCATCAGATGACGTTCGAGGTCGGCGTATACGACCGAGAGGGATAAGCAGGAGGACAGGGATCATGAAGGGATTACGACATTTCAGGATCAGAGATATTATTTCGAAACAAATCATCGAGACGCAGGACGAGCTGGTTGAAGCACTTCGTGCAGCGGGGTTGCAGGTGACACAAGCGACAGTGTCTCGCGATATGAAGGAACTGCAGTTAATCAAGGTGCCGACAGGTGATGGGCGATATCAGTACTCGTTGCCTGGAGACAATCGTCAGAGCAACCCGATACATAAGCTCAAGCGGTCGCTCATTGATCACTTCACGCATATTGATTACACGGACAATCTTGTTGTGATGAAGTGCTCTCCCGGCACAGCGAACACACTTGGTTCGCTTATAGACAACATGGAGTGGACAGAAGTAATGGGCACCATCTGCGGAGACGATACGATCCTCATTATCTGCAGGACGAAGGAGCAGAGCGGGGAGTTAACCGAACGGCTTCTCAGTTTATTAGAAGGTACGCAGAGTTGAGGATATAGATCATAATAGAGTGAATGCTAAGGAGGAATTCTCGTGCTTCGCGAATTGTCGATTCGTAATCTGGCGGTAATTGAAGACGTAACGGTTTCTTTCCATGATGGATTTCATGTATTAACGGGTGAGACAGGCGCGGGCAAATCGATTCTAATCGATGCGCTCAGCCTCGTTGTCGGAGGACGTGGTCAGGCGGAATTGGTTCGCCATGGCTGTGACCGAAGCGAGATTGAGGCGGTATTCGATATGCCGTTCAATCATCCGGTATGGGAAGTGCTCGCTCGGAACGGTTTGACGGCTTCGCCGGAAGAGCTGCTCGTTATTCGCCGCGAGTTGAATGCGCAAGGCAAGAGCGTCAGTCGAATTAACGGTCAGACTGTTAATCTGTCGATGCTCCGCGAAGCAGGAGAATGTCTCGTTAACATTCATGGACAACATGAGCATCAGTCGCTTCTTCGAGCGGACAAGCACCTCGATTGGCTGGATGCTTACGCAGGAGAGCCGCTCGGCGAGCGGAAGAAAGCTTATGCTTCATTATACAAGCAATATGAGTCCGCGAAGTCTGCACTGCGTGAACTCGAGGAGACGTCTAAACGCCAGCTTCAGATGCTTGATCTGTATCGCTTCCAGCTGGAGGAAATTGCTGCTGCACAGCTGCAGACGGGCGAGGATGAGTCGTTAGCGGAAGAAAAGCGGAAATTGACTTATGCGGAACGTCTGCGTGGCAATGCCGCTGAAGCATATGATTTGCTGTACGGCCCGCAAGGGTTGGATGCAATCGGTAAGGCAGTCTCGCGGTTGGAGGACATCTGCTCCTTCGATAAAGGTGCGATTGGCCCAATGTTGGAACAGCTTCAATCCGCGTTCTACCAAGCCGAGGATGCTGCGTTCTCGCTCCGGGATTATCGTGACAACATTGAGTCCGATCCGGAACGTCTGGCTTGGATTGATGATCGATTGAACACGATCCATCACTTGAAGCGTAAGTACGGAGAATCCATCGAAGAGATTCTCGTTTATTACAATAAGATTAAGACGGAATGCGACTGGCTGGAGAATCGAGACGAGCGGCTGCAGCAGCTTCGCGAAGAGGAACAGCGCTTGTATCAAGAAGCACTGGTGCTTGCTTACGAACTAACAGCTCTGCGCAAGCATGCTTCCAGCCGACTATCCTCAGCGGTGGAGAGTGAGCTTCAGCAGCTGCAGATGGGCGGTACATTGTTCCGTGTTGCAATCGGTCCAATCGGCGGCGAACATGCTGAACAAGAAAACACGGAGCCGAAGCTCACCATTAACGGGATGGATGAGGCTGCGTTCCTGCTTGCACCGAACCCAGGCGAGCCATTGAAGCCGCTGGCGAAGATTGCTTCTGGCGGTGAGATGTCGCGTATTATGCTGGCACTTAAGAGCATATTCGCGGCAATTGATCAGATCCCTGTACTGATCTTCGACGAGGTTGATACCGGCGTCAGCGGCCGAGCTGCACAGTCGATCGCGGAGAAGATGTCGCATCTGTCGAGCGGCTGCCAAGTGTTCTCGATTACGCACTTGCCGCAGGTCGCATGCATGGCGGATCATCATTATGAAATCCGAAAGTCTGTGATCGAAAGCCGTACGCGTACGTCCGTTACGGAGCTCTCGCTCACAGGCCGTATCGAGGAGCTTGCTCGTATGCTTGGCGGGGTAGAAGTGACCGAGAAGACGCGTCATCATGCGCAGGAAATGCTTGACTTGGCGGTACAACGCAAGGGCGCGTAATCAAACCAGACAGGGAAGGATTTGCGGGACATAAAAGAAACGGGGCAAGGTTACCTTATAGGTACGCCATTGGCGATCAGCCTTCATCACGACAAGCGATGGAACAACAGGGAGCGTGAAATCATTGAACTCCATCCAACGGAAGCGATGGTTTGGACTTGTCCTCGTTTTCTTCGTTTGCATAATCGGGACATCTACCCCTATTCAGCATCTGGCCGCCTTCCCTGATGAACTGAGATTGTTCTCTGGTCAGCCGAAACGTCTGGATTATGGTGTACCGGTTCATGCAAAGATCACAGTCGACCCAGCGATGCTGCAAGTGAATGGATCGACTACCCGTTCGACCTCCGTCAATCTGAACAAACCTTTGTCGCTGCAATCGAGTAAAGCCGGTATGACGGAAATGTCCCTGAAATTATTCGGTAAAATTCCGTTTAAAACCGTGAAAGTGAATGTCGTCCCTGACCTGCATGTTATACCAGGCGGGCAGACGATCGGTGTGAAAGTAAAGGCAGCCGGAATTATGGTCGTCGGTCATCATCTCGTGAAAGGTGAAGATGGCAAGAAGATCTCTCCAGGCGAAACAGCAGATATCCATCTTGGCGACTTGATTACGAAAGTCGATGGAGTTCCCATGAATGATGTTCATAAGCTGGCTTCGGTTATTGAGCATTCTGGTGTTGCGAAACGTGCACTGCAGCTTTCCATTAAGCGTTCAGGGAAGATGATTGAGCGGCAGCTTATGCCTGCCTTCGACGTCGAGGACAAATCATGGCGGCTTGGGCTCTATATTCGAGATTCTGCAGCGGGAGTAGGCACGTTAACGTTCTATGCTCCTGATCAAGGGGTTTATGGTGCACTTGGCCATGTCATAACCGATATGGACACACAGCTTCCGATTGAAGTGGGTGAAGGTCAAATTCTGCAGTCTAACGTACGTTCGATCAATAAGAGCCAGAACGGTGAGCCCGGTGAGAAACGTGCGGAGTTTGTGAAGCAGAGCAAGATTTTAGGAAACATTAAACGAAATACGCCATTCGGCATATTCGGTGGCATGACGGATCAACCGGATCATGGCTATGATAATCGACGTGTCCCTGTTGCTTTCGCTGAGGAAGTGAAGGAAGGGCCGGCTGAAATATGGACTGTTATTGATGGGCAGAAGGTTGAGCGGTTCCAGATTGAAATCGTACATGTTACCAAACAATCGGTTCCAGCAACGAAGGGCATGGTCATTCGCATTACGGATCGCCGATTGTTGGAGCGTACAGGTGGTATTGTGCAGGGGATGTCCGGCAGTCCAATCTTACAGAATGGCAAGTTAGTCGGCGCTGTTACACATGTATTCGTGAACGATCCAACGAGCGGATACGGATGTTTCATTGAATGGATGCTGCAAGATGCCGGAGTGCTCATCAAATCAGCTAAACAAAATCTCGAAGCCGTTTAATGGCTTCGAGATTTTTTTTGTCGTTTTATTTCTATTTATTATTAGATAGCCAAGCAATCGGGCACATTCTTTTGTCGAAAGAGAACGAAACATTGTTCTTTTTGTATTAAATTATTCATTATAAATGAAGAGGATCAAAAAATAAAGAAAAATAATTTTCGACAGAAGGAATTCAAATAGGTTTGTCGAAAACTATAGATACACCAAAAGACAGTCCGAACTTAATTTCAATAAAACCCCAAAATCAAAAATGGATTTAATGTCAAGGGAGGCTATATTGTGAGTAAGATTGAAGTATTGTTAGCCGATGATAATCGGGAATTTACGAATTTATTGTCTGAATACATTGGTGAACAAAATGATATGGTGGTAACAGGCATTGCTTATAACGGTGAAGAAGTTATCCAATTGCTCGAAGATGCAAGAAGAATGCCTGATGTACTCATTCTAGATATCATTATGCCTCATCTTGACGGTTTGGGCGTGTTGGAGCGTTTGAGAGAGATCAATCCTTCTCCTATGCCGAAGATTATTATGTTGACTGCTTTCGGCCAAGAAAATATTACGCAAAAAGCAGTACAGCTTGGTGCTTCTTATTATATTCTCAAGCCTTTCGATATGGAGATTCTTGCAAACCGTATCCGTCAGCTTGTCGTTAACAATAATGTTGTTTCACCAACGTCTTCTTATAACAGTTCGTCTACAATCTCGTCCAAGTCGAATGTAGTTCCAATTGCCAAAGGCAAAAACTTGGATGCGAATATTACGAGCATCATCCATGAAATTGGCGTTCCTGCCCATATTAAGGGTTATCAATATTTGCGTGAAGCGATAACGATGGTCTATAACAATATCGAGATTCTAGGCGCAATTACAAAAACGCTCTATCCGGCAATCGCCGAGAAATTCAAAACAACGCCTTCCCGTGTAGAACGTGCCATCCGCCACGCGATCGAAGTCGCTTGGACACGCGGCAATATCGATAGCATCAGCCATCTGTTTGGTTACACAATCAATATTAGCAAGTCGAAACCAACGAACTCCGAATTCATTGCGATGGTAGCGGATAAGCTGCGCATTGAGCATAAAGTCAGCTAGTTATAGTGGTACCAATCAAGAAGAACGGGATAAAATCCGTTCTTCTTTTTATTTTATCCCCTTATTGGAGATACCTTAAAAGGATGGAAAGGAGGTGCGGTCCATGTACGAATATCACGGATGGGCAGTGATCTTAGACAGCACGGGTGAAGAGGGGAGCAGCGCATCATCGATCTATGCTCGTGTGACGCAGTATGTGGAACTGCTGAAGCCGAATGCAGATGTGTTCGAGTTAAAGATTATAAACGGGCAATATCATCTGTGGTTGTCTGGTCTGAGCGGTGGTGCTCCAACTTCGAAATACGATCCTGTAGAAATTTTACAGACGCTTGGTGTGATGGCGCCAGGTTCTTATGGATTGCTCTATGTTTATAATGATGAGAACGAACATCGTATCAATGCTTTCAGTGTGTTCGTCCTTGCAAGAGGATCTGTGAAGGAAAGGGAGGACCCGTTCCTTTCGCCTATCATTCCTGTCGTAGCGGATGGATGTTCCTCCTTCGAACAGTAAACAAGCCCAACCAGCATCTCCTGGTTGGGCTTGTCCTAAACACAATTATGAGCCTGGACGAGTCGTAGGTCTCGGCGGACGTGGACGCTTCGGACGGAAGCGAGGTGCGACGTAGTTGTGCTTACGGTCACGGAAGAAGATCCATCCGCCGATGAAGCCGACTCCGATCGCAAATAAAACAAGGCCAACAATGAATGTAAGCCAGGCGAACGAAGGTTGATTGACATCATCGCCATAGGAAACGAAATAGTCGTACAAGGCATCCTTCATGCGCAGGAAGCCATAAGTTGCCGTCAGGCCAGGAATGACGAGCAGCAGAATCGCGATGAAGCGTGCTGCGATGACTCCGGGTTGTGGTTTCATATCGTTACTTGTCCTCTCATTATGAAGATGTTGCATAGTCCAATATTAATCATACATGAACACGTTTCTACTGTCTATTTTGGGATTGAGGCATGTAATCTTTGCAGAAAAATTGTACAATAGATGCATAGACCGGCAGACCGGGCGATCAGGAGAGGGTGTTAAGGTAGATGGCAATTGAAGTAGATGTAGCCGTACTCGGCGGCGGACCAGGCGGTTATACGGCTGCGATTCGCGCTGCTCAGCTGGGCAAACGGACGGCCATTATCGAAATGGACAAGCTTGGGGGCACCTGCCTTCATAAGGGCTGTATACCTAGCAAATCACTGCTTCGCAGCGCAGAAGTATATGCGACGCTGCTGAAAGCAAGTACATATGGCATTGAAGTACAACAGGATGCTGTCAGCGTTAAATTTGATCGTGTTCAAGATAGAAAAGAACAGACGGTTGAGCAGCTGCACGGCGGATTGCAGTCACTAATGGCGAAGCATGGCATTACGATTGTGAAGGGCAAAGGACGAATCATCGGGCCTTCGATCTTCTCGCCGCGTGCAGGCACGGTTGCAGTCGAACTGGCGGATGGCGAGATGGAATCCGTCGTTTCGAAGCATCTTATTATTGCGACGGGCTCGCGTCCGCGTCAGATACCAGGGCTGGAAGCTGACGGGAAGCTTATTCTTACAAGCGACGATGCGCTAGTAATGGAACAGCTGCCGGCTTCGATTCTGATCGTGGGCGGCGGCGTTATTGGCGTTGAATGGGCGTCGTTGTTGAACGACTTTGGCGTTGAAGTGACGATCGTCGAAGCGGCGGATCGCATTCTCCCGACAGAAGATGAAGATATCTCACGCGAAATGACGCGTTTGTTCCGAAAGCGCGGCATTCGGATAGTGACAGGCGCTTCTGTTCGTCCAGATACGTATACAGGTGCTGGCGAAAGCATCAGCATTACCGCAGGAGGCGCAGAAGGGGACGTTCAACTGACCGCTTCTTGCATGCTTGTAAGCGTTGGTCGAGTTCCGAACACGGAAGGGCTTGGACTCGAGAATACCGATATTCGTACCGATAACAATGGCTTTATTACGATAAACGCACAATACCAGACGAATGAACGGCATATTTATGCGATTGGCGACGTTATCGGCGGCGTTCAGCTTGCGCATGCGGCTGCCCATGAAGGACTTGCAGCCGTCGATCATCTGAACGGCGGCAAACCGGAGATCACTGCAGCGCATCGGATTCCTCGCTGCGTCTACTCGCGTCCAGAGATCGCTTCTGTTGGTTACACGGAGCGTCAAGCGAAGGAGAAAGGCATCTCGACCAAAACGGCGAAGCTGCCATTCGGCGCGATCGGCAAGGCGATTGTTGCAGGCGAGACGGAAGGATTCGTGAAGGTCATTGCAGATGCGGACACGAACGATATCGTTGGGGTTCATATCATCGGTCTGCATGCAACGGATCTTATCGCAGAAGCGACATTGGCGCAGCTTCTCGATGCGACACCATGGGAGATCGGCCAATCGATTCACCCGCACCCGACGCTGTCGGAGGCGCTCGGAGAAGCGATGCTGGCGCTGGATGGATTGTCGACAGCGTTCTAGAATGGATACCGAATAATGACTAGGGAATCGGCCGTGCATGTGATGCAAGCCGTTTCCCTTTTTGCAGAAGAACGGTTATAATGTATATGATCTAGTATTAGTACCTGGTTTTAATACTTGCACACAAGGTTATATAAGAATAATAGTGAACAGATGCAACGCGTTCGGTAAGAGCGCTAGGGAGGGGTAGCTGCATGAACGAGATGGAATCCAAACCTCGTATGTCGCGCCATCATGAAGTAGGCCTGACAGATGACCAAGCGATTGATATGTATCGTATGATGCTGCTTGCACGCAGATTCGACGAACGCGTACTGCTCTTGCAGCGCGCAGGGAAGATCAACTTCCACGTCTCCGGTATCGGCCAAGAGGCAGCACAAGTTGCGGCAGGCTTCGCGCTTGACCGTACGGTAGATTATTTCCTGCCTTATTACCGTGACTACGGTCTCGTGCTCAGCGTCGGCATGACGGTGCGTGAGCTTATGCTGTCGGTATTCGCGAAGGCGGAGGATCCGAATAGCGGTGGACGGCAAATGCCAGGCCACTTCGGACATAAGAAGCTTCGCATTGTCACGGGCTCCAGCCCCGTAACAACACAGGTGCCGCATGCAGTCGGCATTGCGATGGCAGCGAAGATGAAAGGCGAGCAGCTCGTCAGCTTTGTAACGTTCGGCGAAGGCTCCAGCAACCAAGGCGATTTCCATGAGGGCTGCAATTTTGCAGGCGTACATAAACTGCCCGTCATCATTATGTGTGAGAATAACCAATATGCGATCTCTGTTCCGATTCATAAGCAGATTGGCGGCCGCATTGTCGACCGCGCTGCTGGATACGGCTTCCCGGGCTTCCGGGTCGATGGCAATGATCCGCTTGAAGTATACCAAGTCGTGAAGGAAGCGCGCGAACGCGCCCTCAGAGGCGAAGGCCCGACATTGATCGAAGCGATGATGTATCGTCTCTCGCCGCACTCCACTTCAGATAATGACCTTGCTTATCGAACGAAAGAAGAAGTGGATGAGAATCGTGCGAAGGACGGTATTCCTAAATATAAGCAGTATCTGATCGATGCAGGCATCTGGTCGGAAGAGCAGGATGCGCAATTGAATGTCGAACTCCGCGCCATCATTGATGATGCGACAAACTATGGAGATAAGGCGCCGTTCCCGACGCCGGAAAGCACCTTGCTGCACGTATACCACGGAGATTCGGAAGGGGGGCGCGAATAGATGGCAGTTATGGAGTATATCGAAGCGCTTCGTCTTGCCATGCGTGAAGAGATGGAGCGGGATGAGAACGTATTCGTGCTTGGTGAAGACGTTGGCCTGAAGGGCGGCGTTTTCACGACAACCAAGGGATTGCAGCAGCAATTCGGCGAACAACGCGTCATTGATACGCCATTGTCAGAGTCTGCGATTGCAGGCGTTGCCATCGGCGCGGCTATGTACGGCATGAAGCCGATTGCGGAGATGCAATATTCGGATTTCATGTTCCCGGCAGCGAATCAGATCATCAGTGAGGCAGCGAAGATTCGTTACCGTTCGAACAACGACTGGAGCTGTCCTGTCGTCATTCGCGCGCCAATCGGCGGCGGCATCTTCGGCGGCTTGTATCACTCGCAATGTCCAGAGTCGGTCTTCTTTGGTACGCCAGGTCTTAAGATCGTTGCACCTTTCACGCCGTATGATGCGAAGGGCTTGCTCAAGGCTGCTGTTCGAGATCCGGATCCCGTTCTTTTCTTTGAAAATAAAAAATGCTACACGCTCATCACAGGCGATGTGCCGGATACCGACTATACCGTTGAAATCGGCAAAGCGAATGTGCTGCGCGAGGGCGATGATATAACGGTTATCTCTTACAGCCTGCCGCTGCATTTTGCATTGGAGGCAGCGCAAGAGCTGCAAGAGGAAGAAGGCATCAGCGCACATATTCTGGACCTTCGTACGCTGCAGCCGCTCGACAAGGAAGCAATCGTTGAAGCGGTTCGCCGTACCGGCAAAGTCATGATTTTGCACGAAGACAATAAGACGGGCGGTATCGGTGCTGAAGTAGCGGCGATTATTGCCGAAGAGCTCTTGTACGAGCTTGATGCTCCGATTATGCGTGTATGCGGACCGGACGTGCCGGCAATGCCGATCAACCCGCCAGGCGAGAAGTTCTTTATGCTGAACAAGACTAAAGTAAAAGATGCCATGCGGCAGTTAGCCTTATATTAAGAAAACCCTACGCGGTAATCTATGGGCAGCGAGCCCGATGGGAGACGAATTGGCATGAAGACGTTGACGGAGATCGTCATGCCGAAGCTGGCGGAATCGCTAGTATCGGCGACTATTGATCGGTGGCTCAAGCAGCCGGGCGATACGATCAGCATGTACGAACCGATCTGTGAAGTCATTACGAATAAAGTAAACGCGGAAATTCCTTCTACCGTAGAAGGCAGACTGGTATCGATCTTAGCTAAGGATGGCGAAGATGTACCAGTAGGCGCTCCGATCTGCGTGATCGAGGCGATCGAAGAATCGGCAGGCGCGTCTGTACCTGCTTCTGCACCAACTGCTGTGACGGCACAGCCATCACACGCATCCGACGAGTCGGATATTCCAGTCGAGGGCGATATGCGCGGACGTTACTCGCCGGCGGTACAGCGAATCGCTGCGGAGCAAGGGGTAGACTTGCAGCTCGTGCGCGGTACAGGACTTGGCGGGCGCGTTACGCGCAAGGACGTGCTTGCATTCGCTGCTTCCGGTCAGCCGAAGGCGACAGTAGCCGCGGAAGCGGTCAAGGATGCAACAGCCAAGACAGAGAAAGCGCCGGTTCGCACAACGGGGCTTCACTTATCCGAGACGCCTCGCATTCCCCAAATCGAAGTGGAATCCGAGATTCCGGGCCGCGGCGAGTATTTCATTGATATTACGCCGATTCGCAACGCCATCGCTCGCAATGTGAAGCAGAGCGTAACGGAAATTCCGCACGCTTGGATGATGATCGAGGTCGACGTAACGAACCTCGTCAATCTCCGTAACAAGCTGAAGGACGAGTTCAAGAAGCGCGAAGGCGTAAACCTGACGTATCTGGCATTCGTGCTGAAGGCTGTCGTCAATGCGGTGAAGGACTACCCAATCATCAACTCGACATGGGCGACGGACAAAATTATCGTGAAGCGCGACATCAACATTTCGCTTGCTGTCGGTACGGAAGATTCGGTGGCAACACCGGTCATTAAGAATGCCGATCAGAAAAATATAGCCGGCATCGCGCACGAGATCGATGATCTGGCACGCCGTGGACGCGAAGGCAAGCTGACGCTTAACGATATGAGCGGCGGTACGCTGACGGTCAATAACACAGGCTCGTTCGGTTCGATTCTATCATATCCGACGATCGTATATCCGCAAGCGGTCAATCTGACGTTCGAATCGATCGTCAAGCGTCCGGTCGTCATCAACGATATGATAGGCGTTCGTTCGATGGCGAATATGTGCTTGTCGCTCGACCATCGGATTCTCGATGGCGTCATTTGCGGACGATTCTTGCAGCGGGTCAAAGAAAACTTGGAGAGCTTCTCGCTCGATACGAAGCTTTATTAATTCCGGACCTGGATCTTCCGGTCAAAGACAGAAAAGAGGCAACCACGATGGGGATGAACGAACAGCCAGAGCGCGTATTGGATGCGCGCTACATCCCGCTCATCGGTTATGCGGAAGCATGGGAGCTGCAGAAAGCTTACGTGAGAGAGATCGACAAGGAGGAGCGGCGCGAGACGCTGCTCCTTCTTCAACATCCGCCCACGTATACGCTTGGGACGGATCTGCATCCTGAGCATCTGCTGCTTGATGAGGCGGAATTGAAAGAACGCGGAATTACCGTGTTTGAAATTGATCGCGGCGGGGACATTACGTATCATGGGCCCGGACAGCTGGTCGGCTATCCGCTTATTTATCTAGAGGCGGACAATTTGGATCTGCACGGCTATTTGCGCAGCTTAGAGCAGGCAATTATTGAATGGCTTGCAGGATATGGGATCATAGGCGGGCGCAAATCGGAATATACCGGCGTGTGGGTAGGCGATTCGAAGATTGCGGCAATCGGCGTCAAATTCAATCGCGCTCGTTCACGGCGGGGATTCGTGACAAGTCATGGTTTTGCATTGAATCTGAAGGCGGGAATCGGTGCAGAAGGGTTCCAAGGGATCGTCCCTTGTGGAATCTCGCAGTACGGGGTGACATCGTTCGAGGATTTGACAGGCGAGGCGATGACGCCTGAACGGGCGGCGGCGGAGCTTCTGCCGCACTTCTGCCGCCAATTCGGCTTCAAGCTCCCAGAGGGAGCGCTCTGAACGAAAGTTAGACGAGCAAGAAACTGATGCCAGAGACGACGACCGACAGGAGCATCGCGGCGAGCATGATCCAGACTACGATTTTGACAACGCGGCTGCTGAACATCCGGGCACTCTCCTTCCCATGCATGGCTCAAGGTTGAACCTCTTGTCTCTATATCCTATCATAGATAGCAGGACAAATTCACGTCTTCACAGCAAGAGAATTACACGATAAATGAACAATATGGATACGAAGAAGCGGAGGGATTGGGATGATTAATCGTGAGCGGATCATTCAGGAGTTTATGGAGCTTGTCCAAGTGGACAGCGAGACGAGAAACGAAGGACAGATTAGCGTCGTATTGAAGGACAAGTTCGCAGCGCTTGGCTTGTCGCTCGAAGAGGATGATGCGGCAGCCAAAACAGGGCATGGGGCGAATAATCTGTTCGCTACATTGGCTGCTTCCGGTGATTCGAATGCACCGATATTGCTGTTCACCTCCCATATGGATACGGTAACGCCAGGCAACGGCATTAAACCGCGTCTGGACGATGACGGCTATATTCGTTCCGACGGCACGACCATTCTCGGCGCAGACGACAAAGCAGGGCTTGCAGCGATGTTCGAAGCGATTCGTGTACTGAAGGAACAGCAAATTCCGCATGGCGAGATCCAGTTCGTCATTACGGTCGGCGAGGAATCCGGTCTGCTGGGCGCTCGCGCGATGGACGGTTCCAAGCTGCGCGCTAAGCTCGGCTTCGCACTTGATTCCAACGGCGAGATCGGCGACATTGCCGTTGCAGCTCCGACGCAGGCGAGAGTCACGATCAAGCTTCATGGCAAATCGGCGCATGCCGGCGTTAATCCTGAAGATGGCATCAGCGCGATTCAAGTCGCTTCGAAGGCCGTTTCGCGTATGCCGCTCGGCCGGATCGACAAGGAGACGACAGCGAACATCGGACGTTTCGAGGGCGGCGGCGCGACGAACATTGTGTGCGACTACGTGAAGCTTGATGCCGAAGCGCGCAGCATCGTTCAACACAAGCTGGATAAGCAAGTGGATGCAATGCGCGAAGCGGTTGAATCGGCCGCGGCAGAGTTCGGTGCGCGAGCAGAGTTCGAGAGCGAGATCATCTATCCGGCTTTCATGTACGGCGACGGAGATGAAGTAGTGGAGCTCGCGAAAGCGGCTATCCAGTCGCTTGGCCTTACGGCGCGCACGTTCCATTCTGGCGGCGGCAGTGACGCGAACATTTTCAACGGACTAGGCGTTCCAACGGTCAACCTTGCAGTCGGCTATGAGCACATTCATACGACCAAGGAGCAGATTAAAGCAGACGATCTCGCGAAAGTAGCGGAGCTGGTCGTAGAGATTATACGTCAGTCTTCGGCTCACGCGTAATATCCAACTATTGAAGGGCAGCCAGGACGGTTTCCACCGTACCAGCTGCCCTTTATTGTTGAAGGAATTAATACCCAAGCGTTACCGTTTCGGACTGCGGCGATACAAATAATCGGCTAGCATCGAAGGAGCGTTGACGGATTCACGGCTGCGTGCGGACATTTCTTTGAGTTGACGGCGAATCTCCCAACCTTTGCCGACCAATCTGAGAGTTTCTTGCGCATAATAGGCTTTCATGAATACCGCTCCTTACATCAGGATCTTTGAACGGAGTTCAAAGTCGCTCTGCTTAATCAAAGTCACTCTGCTTTCGGCTGGGCCGATTTGGTATAATGAAGCATATGCTTAGCGGGTCTGTCGTATGACAAGCCCTCATCAAGAAGGGAGAAATGAATTTATGACACAAGAGAGATTAGAAGGCTGGCAGGAGAAAACATTACATACCGAACCTATTTTCCAAGGGAAAATTATTTCGCTGCAGGTTGACACGATTGAACTTCCGGATGGCAAAACCGCTACCCGGGAGATCGTTCGCCATCCAGGCGCTGCAGCCGTGCTTGCATTGCATGAAGATCGGATGCTTGTCGTTGAACAATACCGGAAGCCGATGGAGAAGTTTCAGATTGAAATTCCGGCAGGCAAGCTGGATCCCAATGAAGATCCGATCGTGTGCGCAGGACGCGAGTTAGAGGAAGAGACAGGCTACCGCGCAGCGACGCTTAAGCCGATCAGCGCTTTCTATACCTCGCCAGGTTTTGCAGACGAGAAGCTGTATCTGTATCTTGCTGAAGGGCTGGAGCGGGGCGCGATGAATTTGGACGAGGACGAGTATTTGCGCGTAGAAGCCATTACGCTGGAGGAGGCGCTGCGTTATATCGAAGAAGGGCGTATTAGCGATGCGAAGACGATCCTGGCTGTTTACGCATGGCGTCTCTACAAACTGACGGGTGAAGTATAGAGGCTGCCCTAGCGGACTCGGTACAACGTCAACGTCTCTCTTTCAATCCTTGCGCGGGTTATATCCGGGCTTGTCCAAACATAGAGTAGCTATGAAACGCATTTGGACAAGGGGTGGCCCTCGTGAATTCGACGATTTTCAAACGCCGTGCAGCTGACTCCATTACGTTATACGTCTTCATCGGGGTGTTGTTCGCCGTCGGTGTCGTGTTCGGTGCATTGGCTGTGCATTCGCTGACGCTGGAGCAGCAGCAGAATTTGTCGGGCGATCTAGATCGATTCGTCAAGATGATGGAAGCAGGTATGTTTCCCGATGAGGGAGAGGCGTTTTGGGACCGGTTTTTCTTCTATGCCAAATGGATCGGCCTAATCGGCGTGCTTGGCATGACGGTCGTTGGACTGCCGTTCGTGCTGGCGCTCGACTTCTTGAAAGGCTCGCTGGTCGGCTTCGCGATCGGCACCGTCGTCAGTGAACATGGTTGGAAAGGGATTGTTTTCTCGCTTGCTTCCGTTGCACCGCCGAATATAATTGTTGTGCCAGCGATCGTCATCGCGAGTGCGGCATCGATTTCATTCGCCATGCATGTCATTCGCTATCGACTGCTGCAGAGCAAAGGAAGACTGCTTCCCGCATTTGCGTCGCTGTGCTCGATGCTGGGTCTCATGCTGCTTGCTGTAACGGCAGCAGCGCTTGTCGAGGCATATGTTTCGCCTGCTCTCATGCGCTGGGCAGCGCCTATGCTAGGCTAGTCATGTCGATCTGCGGTTTAAATGGTTTGACTTTATTCGCGCAAAGCTCATATAATGAAAGCAAATGTTCCGGAAATGGGCGCAATACGTGTGCGAGGGGGAAAACCATGGAAGCCCGGATCGAGAAAATCAAACAGCAGCTGCAATCGCAGGGCTACAAGTTAACCCCGCAGCGCGAGGCGACCGTTCGCGTGCTGCTGGAGAACGAAGAAGATCACTTAAGTGCGGAAGATGTATTCATGCTCGTTAAGGAGAAAGCGCCGGAGATCGGACTTGCTACGGTTTATCGGACGCTTGAACTGCTGAGCGAAATGCACGTCGTGGAGAAAATGAATTTCGGCGACGGCGTGGCGCGTTATGATCTGCGTACGGACAGTAATCAACATCACCATCATCATCTCATCTGCGTACAGTGCGGAACGATGGATGAAATTATGGATGACTGGCTCGGTCCGCTGGAAGAGCGGCTGGAGCAGGAATTCGGTTTTGTCGTTGTTGACCATCGCCTTGATTTCCAAGGGGTGTGCCGCCGATGCCAAGAGAAGAATGAGGCAGCCGGTCTTGAAGCAGTGCCAACGACTCGCACGCTGTAAGTTAACTACTACTATTTATTAATGTCCATGGGCAACGACTTCCGCACAATGCTGTGCGGAAGTTTTTCGTTTCATGGATTATTTTACTTTTTTCACGATTCTTCTGGCTGCAGATGCAGCTTTCTGCGGAGAAGTCCGTATTGAACGGGCTGCCGATGCAAGTGGCGTACGTTTCATTAGAGGTGCAGTCTTATTGCGTTGCTTCCGAGACGGAGAAGACGGACGATAGATCCGTTTCTTGCGCCGATTGACGAGCGGCTCGGATGGCTGTGCTGCCGATTCAGCAGCAACAGCTGCGAGCTGCATGATGCCATTGCCCTGCGCTTGTTGGTTGTAGCCGTTCAGACTTTTCGCCCATGATTTGAGCTTCTCGGATACTTGATCGGGCGTGAGAGAACTGTCGGCAGCGAGAACGAGCGCAGCGCCGCCGGCGACGTGAGGGCAGGACATGGAGGTGCCGCTCATCTCGACGTAGCCGCTGTTAGGCTGCAGAGAGCGTATATTGGTGCCGGGAGCCGTAATGTCGATGCCTTGCCCTCTGCTGCTGTACGAAGCGATCTCGTCGTTCCGGTTCGATGCGGCTACCGCGATCGTTTCCGAGAAACTGGCTGGTTCATCGATTCGGCCGTTGCTCGTTCCGCTATTGCCGGCGGAGGCAACGAGCACAATGCCGTTGTTGTACGCTTTCTGAATCGCTTCTTGCAGAGCAGCGCTTTGCTCGCCTGGGAGCAGGCCAAAGCTCATATTGATGACTTGGATCTTGTTGTTGATGCACCAGTTGATCCCTTGAATGATGTCGGAAATGTAACCAAGGCCCTCATGGTCCAGTGCCTTGATGGCGTATAAACTGACTTTCGGGGCGACGCCCGGCTGCATGCCGTCTTTGCCAGTAGCAGCGATGATCCCTGCGACGTGTGTCCCATGTCCATTATCGTCGTAATAGGACGAGGCCGATTTGATATTCGTCGTGTTGACGCCGCCGGCGATAACTAAGTTCGAATGTTTGGCGATGCCGGTGTCAATGACGGCTACACGGACATCGTCTCCCTCTGTCTTCGTCCATGCGTCTGGCGCTTGCACGCGGCAAATATTCCATGTCGCGTTGTCCGGGCAGATGCCGCCGGAGGCAGAGTCGCGTTTGCGGACAATGCTGCGCTGGCTTCCGTGAAGCGCATGCGTTCGGACGCGTGCATCTTTCTCGATAAACTTAATGCTGGGAGGTAATGCGTTTATGCGAGCTTTGTTCGATAAACTTCGCGTATTCATATAACAGCAAATCACACGGCTCGACTTGATCGTTTTGATCGGTTTGATCCCTTTGCGCTCCAGATATTGAATCAGTTGGTTATAGGAGCTTTTGCCTCGGAAGCCGATGAGATGCCTTGACGTATGTTTTGCTGCGGATGTTCGGACACATTGCCCGAATAGCTTTTCTAGATGCAGTTGGGCCAAAGTTATCGTCTCTCCTTCGATCCGTGCAGGATAGGACTCCATTCGTTTGCGGCTACAGTCATAGTATGGAGACCTACGTGCACAGACACGGCGTATGGCCGCTGTCGCACATATTTTTGCTGTGACGGGAGAATCGTATGTTGTAGGACTGTCAGAGGCGCAGCTGTCATAATACAATTTAAGAGGTCGTTCAAAATTGGTATAGCTCGGCTGGTCTGAAGCACGACAGAGGGGGACGAGAGCATGCGAATCGGCGTGCCGAAAGAAATTAAGAACAACGAATACCGTGTCGCCTTAACGCCTGCGGGAGCGATGCAGCTCAAGGCTGGCGGCCATCGGGTGCTTATCGAGCGAGGAGCGGGCATTGGCAGCGGGTTCACCGATAATGAATATGCAGAAGCTGGAGCCGAGCTAGCGAATCAAGCAGGGGATGTGTGGAGCAATTCCGATATGATAATGAAAGTGAAGGAACCGCTTCCGGAGGAGTATGTCTTCTTCCGCAAAGGGCTTATGCTGTTCACCTACCTGCATCTTGCGGCGGCTAAAGAACTGGCGAAGGCACTTGCAGACAAAGGGGTCAGCGCAATCGCTTATGAGACGATACAGCTTGCGAACGGCGGATTGCCGCTTCTAACGCCGATGAGCGAGGTCGCAGGGCGGATGGCCGTTCAGCTAGGGGCGCAGTATTTGGAATCGTTCTACGGCGGCCGAGGCGTCCTTCTAGGAGGTGTGCCGGGTGTGCCTCCTGCGGATGTCGTCATTATCGGCGGCGGCATCGTAGGGACGAACGCTGCTAAGATTGCGCTCGGCATGGGGGCGAGCGTTGTTGTACTGGAGAAAAGCGCGGAACGGATGCGCTATCTGGATGATACATTCGGCGGCCGTCTTCGCACATTGGCATCGAATCCGCCGAACATCGCCTCTGCTGTCCGTAAGGCGGATCTGCTAATTGGCGCTGTGCTCATTCCAGGCGCAAGGGCTCCTCATCTCGTCACAGAAGAGATGGTGAAGACGATGAAGAAAGGCTCGGTCATCGTCGATGTTGCTGTTGATCAAGGCGGCTCGATTGCAACCGTAGACCGTCCGACGACGCATGAGCGTCCGATCTATATCAAACACGATGTGATTCACTATGCGGTCGCCAATATCCCAGGTGCCGTACCGCGCACTTCTACGCTTGCGCTGACGAATGTGACACTGCCATATGCACGTGCGCTGGCTGACAAAGGGATGGCTGCAGCGATGAAGGACCCTGCGCTTCGCAAAGGGGTCAATACCCACAATGGCGCGGTAACGAATGAGGCGGTAGCGCAAGCGGTTGGATTGCCTTATACGCCTTTTTGAACAACCTCTAGAATCATGCCATTAAAGTAAGCTTGGCTGAATGAACAAGCTGCAACCTGCATATGGTGAACCAATACGATACGCGGGAGGCGGTTGCAATTGGTCGTATCCATTCGCCAATGGCTCGGGAGATTGTTGTTTGTGTCGTTGTTTACGCTGCTGACGATTGTCGCTTTCGGCGGTTATAGATGGCTCATTGACGTTGTGGCGCCTGTTGACCCGTACCGTGAGCCCCAAGGTCGGGCCTTAAAGGTGTCCGGTACGCTCGAATCTCCTGACGATGGATCGATGAGTGAGCGGCTTCGTTGGTTTTATTGGTATGGCGAATAACCGAATAACCGCGAATAGCCCTTTCTGCTGCGCTTAACAGGCTTAACGCGGCAATCAAGCTGTAATTGGCTGCAGCCTGTTTCGGGTTGTCTATTCGTGCAATTGAGTGACCTTCTGACGACAATCGCCAATGCATGCAGGAATTTGGAGGCATGTTGTGGAAATGGTTAGATGCACGTCATTCGACTGCAGAAAGGATAGCTGAATCATGGAGACGGAGCTGCAATCGTTTATTCAGGATGCGTCTTACGAACGGTCGCTGTCTGACAATACGCTTGCATCTTATGAACGAGACGTGAGGCATTTTATCCGCTATGCAGCGGAGTCGGGCATCTTTACGGCTCGTGATGTAAAGAAGCATCATATGGCGCGTTATTGGCTTGTACTGAGGCAGGAAGGACGCAAGAATGCGTCATTGTCCCGTTATCGGGTATCTCTTCGCGCGTTCTTTCGCTATTTGATGGATAAGCATCTCGTTGATGCCGATCCAACATCGGAAATGGATGCTCCTAAGCCGGACAGCCCGCCGCCGCTCATTATCTCGGCAGAGCAGGTGGAGCGGCTGCTTGCTGCGCCGGAACGTACGGAGCCGATCGGGATTCGGGATACGGCCATCCTCGAAACGTTATATGCGACGGGTATTCGTGTATCCGAATTGATCGCTCTCGAGGTGACAGATGTCCACATCAGCCTCGGCTTCATTCGTTGTGCAGCCGGTAGCAAGGAACGCATCGTGCCTATCGGTCGATCCGCAGGTGCTGCCATTGAAACGTATCTTCATTCCGTACGAACGGTATTGTCACGCGGCGAGACACTAGAACAGGCGTTATTCCTTAATCGCAGAGGCGAGCGGATGACGCGGCAGGGTCTGTGGAAAATTGTAAAAAAATATGCGCTCGCAGCAGGCATCGAAGGTGAACTTACGCCGCACTCTCTGCGGCATTCATTCGCTGCGCATTTGCTTGAGAACGGAGCGGATGTGAGAGCCGTCCAAGAAATGCTCGGTCACGCCGGCCTTGCTGCAACGCAAAAATATGTTCAATTAACAAAGTCGCGAATGAAAGAAGTATATGAACGCTCGCATCCGAGAGCGAAATAAACGTTCGTGCCTGATGGATCAAAGCTGAGTGACTTTGAGCTCCGCTCAAAGATCCTGATGTAAAGCGGAGTGACTTTGCTCCGCTCAAAGATCCTGATGTAAAGCGGAGTGACTTTGAGCTCCGCTCAAAGATCCTGATGTCAGGAGGGACTGCCGTATGCGGTTTCAACGCATTGCGTTGATTGTGCTAGACAGCGTAGGTATCGGAGAAATGCCGGATGCTGCGCGGTTCGGAGATACCGGAGCACACACGTTAGGACACATTATTCGCGAGGTTCCGGATTTGCAGATGTCGAGGCTGCGCCGCTGGGGGCTTGACCGGATCGCTGAGCTGCCGGGCTGGACGCCGTGCAAGGAGCAGCCTGCTGCCTATTACGGCAAAATGTCAGAGGCTTCCGTCGGTAAAGACACAATGACAGGTCATTGGGAAATTGCAGGATTAAAGGTGACCATTCCGTTCCAGACGTTTCCGGAAGGGTTTCCTGAAGAACTGATTCATACCTTCGAGGAACGGACAGGCCGCCGCGTCATCGGCAACAAGCCTGCAAGCGGCACCGATATTCTCGTTGAGCTTGGCGAGGAGCAAATGCGAACGGGCGCGTGGATCGTATACACGTCTGCGGACAGTGTGTTCCAGATTGCTGCGCATGAAGAGGTCATTCCGCTGGAAGAGCTGTATCGCGCGTGCGAGATCGCCCGCGAGTTGACGCTTGATCCACGGTACGCGGTTGGCCGTGTCATCGCAAGACCATACATCGGTTCGCCAGGTGCTTTCGTTCGCACGCCGAATCGACATGACTACGCTTTAAAACCGCCTGGCCCTACGGTGCTTAATTCGTTGAAGGACAGCGGTTATGACGTCATTGCAGTCGGCAAGATTAACGACATATTCGACGGAGAAGGCATTACCGAGTCGATGCCGACGAAGAGCAACGAGGACGGGATCAAGAAGACGCTCGAAAGGCTGGAGACAAGCTTCGAAGGGCTGTTGTTTACGAACCTTGTTGATTTCGACTCCTTGTACGGTCATCGTCGAGATCCGGCTGGTTATGCGAAGGCGCTTGAAGTGTTCGATCGAGCGGTACCTGAACTGGAGAAAAGGCTTGGACCACGCGATCTGCTCATTGTAACAGCGGATCACGGCAACGATCCAACGCATGCAGGCACCGATCATACGCGGGAATTTGTACCGCTGCTGCTTTACAGCCCGGCTTTCGTTACCCCAGGCTCCATTGGGGTACGCCCAACTTTCGCGGATATCGCGGCTACAGTGGCGGAGAACTTCTGCGTAGCGATGCCGCCGAATGGCGAAAGCTTATTAGACCGGCTCAGTTAATCCATGAGCAAGCTCTGGAATAGATGATTTCGATTGGGAGAAGGAGAGGAATGCGATGGCTAACGAGAACAGTGCCAGCAGATTGACAGGCCAAGCCTATGTCGAGGCAGCAGACTATATACGTCAACAAACAAGCCTACAGCCAGAGGTTGGACTAATTCTAGGCTCAGGATTAGGAGTGCTTGCCGATTACATAACGGATGCGACGACGATTGCTTACAGCGATATCCCGCATTTTCCAGTATCGACGGTTGAAGGTCACGCAGGGGAGCTGCTGATCGGCCGGTTGAACGGCAGACCGGTTATTCTGATGAAAGGCCGCTTCCATATGTACGAAGGTTACGGATCGGAGCTGACAAGCTTCCCGGTGCGTGTGATGAGGGAGCTCGGTATTACGAAACTCGTCGTGACGAATGCAGCCGGCGGCATCAATACGGATTATGAGCCAGGCGATCTGATGCTTATTACAGACCACATCAACTTAACGGGCCGCAACCCGCTGATTGGTCCCAATGAGGATCGGTTCGGCGTGCGCTTCCCGGATATGTCCGAGGCATACAGCCGCCGGCTTCGTGCTCTGGCTCAAGAGACAGCGCAGGCTGCTGGCTTCACGCTTCGGGAGGGTGTTTATATCGGCGTGCTTGGTCCATCCTATGAAACGCCTGCCGAAATCCGAATGATGCGCACGCTTGGCGCCGATGCTGTCGGCATGTCGACGATCGCGGAAGTCGTCGCAGCGCGGCATTGCCTTGTCGAGGTGCTTGGCATCTCATGCATTAGCAATATGGCCTCGGGTATATTGGACCAGCCGTTGTCGCATGAAGAGGTTATGGAAACGACGGAACGGGTGAAAAACCGCTTCCTTCAGCTTGTTTCCGACGTCGTACCGAAGCTGTAGCGTCGTTATTTGTCGGTTAAAAAATTTGCTTCGCCGACTCAATATGACATACATTGTACGCGAATTACAGTACAATGTTCGTGATTATAGATGTGGAGTGGAGCGAGAGATGAACAATTCCCTATATGTAACCTTAGAAGAACTACGTGGCCGAATGGTTGATACCGCCCTGTTAAGGAACACCTTGCAGGACCGCGACGTGCTGCACTTAAGTCAACAGCTTGATACGTTGATCGTACAAGCCCAGACGGAGCAGCATCGTTCGCGGTGCCACAATAAACCTGTACCCGAGGAGGACTAATGTCTTATGCGGGCTGCAGAATTATGGAACATAAGTCGGCAGTGTCTGCCGGCTGATTACGAAATCGATTTCTTAATTTATGGCTGTTGCCAAGGCACTATACCTGTTCATCAGATGTCGGCCTAGGCAGCAGCTATATTTTATCTCTTCAATAGGAGAATGGCACAATGAGAATGTCTGATTTGATCGATAAGAAGAAATATGATTCCGAACTTTCATACGATGAGATTCAATACATAATTAATGGCTACGTGGAGGGGACGATTCCCGATTATCAAGTGTCCGCGTGGTTGATGGCCGTCTTCTTCAACGGCATGAGCGAAGAGGAAGCTTATTATCTGACGAAGGCGATGATCGAATCCGGCGATCAACTGGATTTGACGGCGATATCGAAGTCGAAAGTGGACAAGCATTCAACCGGCGGCGTTGGCGATAAAGTCTCGCTTATCATCGCACCGATTATTGCATGCTTTGATCTTGCGATGGCCAAAATGTCGGGCCGGGGTCTCGGTTTGACCGGCGGTACGATCGACAAGCTGGAATCGATTCCGAACATTAACGTCGAACAGCCCGTCGACACCTTCATCGACACGGTGAAGTCTGTCGGATTTGCTTTAATTGGTCAGACGGGAAATTTGGTTCCGGCGGATAAGAAGTTGTATGCCCTCCGGGACGTTACCGGGACCGTGGATTCGATTCCGCTTATTGCAAGCTCGATCGTGAGCAAGAAAATTGCGGCAGGAAACGACATTATTTTGCTCGATGTGAAATTCGGTCAAGGCGCTTTTATGAAAGATGCTGAATCGGCCAAAGAGCTCGCAGCCAGTATGATCGGCATCGGCGGGCGCTTCAACAAAAGGTTCGCGGCGCTCATTACGGATATGAACCAGCCATTAGGCTCGATGGTGGGCAATGCGTTCGAAGTATACGAGAGTGTGGAAATATTGAAGGGCAGAGGCAATCCGCAGCTGCGTCGAATTTGCGTGGAAACCGTCGCATACTTGCTGCGTCTATCCGAACAATACGCCGATCTGGATGAGGCAATGGAGAAGATCAATCAAGTAATAGACGATGGATCTGCATACAACAAGTTTGCGGATTACGTGCACGCATTCGGCGGAAGCTTGGACGTATTCGAAGACGAGAGTTGGGTATTCAGCGCTTCGGATAAACACGAGATTAAAGCGCTGAGCAGCGGCTTCATTCACCATGTTGACGCTGAGACGGTAGGCCGAGCAGCCATGATCGCTGGAGCGGGACGAGAGAAGAAAGAGGATTCGATCGATCATCATGCCGGCATTCAATTGATCAAGCAACACGGTGATGAGGTGCAAGAAGGCGAAGTAGTAGCTTATGTATATACGAACAAGGCAATTGCGCCGGCAATATTGAACGAGCTGCAGCGCGCTGTCCATATTGAGACGAATGCCCCTGCACAGCACAGCCATATCTATGCTTACATGGAGTAATGAAGAAGCGTCAATCTAGTGAAATAGCAAAAGACCGATATCGAGTGAATCTCGATTCGGTCTTTTTTAGTATGCATGATTAGGAACTGCTGTTGTCGTTAAAGTAACCGTCGAGCAGCTTGCGTACCGTTTGCTCATTGTTTGTATTTATGGAGCAGAGCCTCGTCACGAGCAATTCAGCCCCGGCATTGTCCAGCGGACAGAAGAACACGTTATAGTTAGGCAGCGCAGTACATAGTAAACAAACGCGTCTCCATTCTCCTGCCTTCAATCGCACATCCATCGCCGCTCCGTTCGGTTCTCCAAGCTCCACTTTAATCGAAGTGTCCGCATCCGCCTTCAGATTGACCGCCATGCCTGAATATTTCTTGCCGATTCCGTTCGGAAAAATATTAGCTGCGTAGATAACCGCCTTATCCGTTCCGACAGTGACGGAATTACTGAATTTCACAGCTTTGACGGAGCCGAGCTCAACGTCATTCTTGGATGATACCGATACGACCCCGCCGGTTCCGAGCTTCACGATTGGCGGTGCCAATGGGCTGACGGATGAGTTTGTCATATATTTATCGTATTTGGTGTTATCCTTCATCAAGAAACCGTTCCGAGTACGAATGATGAGACCCGATGGAATCGCGGTAACGTTCTCAAAATTGCCTACCGCATCAAACTTGCCGACAAGAGACACGCTGCTTGTGCTATCGCAGGCAACATGGGAGTAGTAAGGCTGGCCATATCCTCTTGGGTTGATGTAATCCAGCAGGCTTTCATTCTCGAGAAGAATCGAAGGCCGGACGGACGCATCATTGTTCTGCAGGCTGTCGACACTGAGGATGGAATTGCTGCAGTAGATGGTGGACTTTTTGACGGTTTTGCCTTTCAAATCGATGGAAACGGTATTCGGCGCATCGACGCCGGTTGTTTCGGGACACCCGCCATGGATGTAGTTGGTCAGGCAGTCGAAAAAGGCGAAACAGCTGACCCGATTCGCCAGCGGAATCGTGGAGTAGAAGTAGTTGCCCGACACATGATGCACCAGAGCGCCGACGATATTGCTGGCTAACGTTAGACTGTAGAACGTATTCGAGTTGCCGCCGGTGTAGGTCTGACTGCCTGTACCTGCGTTTATATGGAGTCCGATCTTATTGTTGAATAGAACCAGATTATAAAATTGGTTGAATTGCGATTGATTGAGCTCAAGCCCTGTATCCTGACAATTCTCAATCGTGCAGTCGTAGAAGTATAGGTTAATGGCGTTGAACACTTTGAGTCCGGTTACATTTTTGTTCAGCCCATTGATGCGCAAGCCCGTGAATGTCGTTTTATCATTGCGCACTTGATATTTGGGAAACTCGAACATATTGAAATTGTCAGCTGCTGTCGAAGGTTTGAACACAGTGTTGCTGCCGCAAATGAAACTTACTTTAGGCTTTAATTTGATCGTCTGACTGATGAGGTAATCGCCGTCGGGTATGAAGATCGTGCCGCGCGATAAACTGTTGATGACACTCTGAAGTACGGTTGCAATGTCTGAGTTAGGGGCCGCGTTGTAAGGAGGATGAGTAATGTTGATCCAGTTTGGAATATTGGCAGCGTAATCGTTAAATGCGATTATCTGAGGCGCATTCTCGAGGACATCGTCGACAATCGGAATTAGCTCGGACTTTATGAGACCATTTTTGCTTACGAGATCATTGTCGGATGCTTTCTCGCCGACAGCAATGCTGTGAAACTTGCCTATGAACTGTGCGTTCGGTTGCGGTGCAATTTGAATGGTTGCTCTTGAAGGGTTAATGGTGACAAAGCTGTCGTCTGTCGCCTTATAGATATCCGTGCCATTCGTAATCGTCAGTACATTGCCCTCTAATTGCAGTTCCATGCTGTAGGGGAAACCATCCTTGCGGAAGTTGTTTATGCCTTCAGACATTTTCGTCACAGGCACGACAATAAAGTTTCCGTCATTCACCCTCTTCATGAGTGTAAAACTGGTCTTCCCGATCAACATATGAATCATCGTACCGAGATTCAGAGCGCCGCCCTGCAAAATCATCACAATATTGTCGCTTATCCCGGAAGTTTGTCCATCAACTTTGGTAAAACTAAATGCAGCTTGCATATATGGAATGGGCTTTCCATAATCGACGCTGGCGTAAAAGTTCAAACCGTCCGCAATCAGCTCGCCGTTCTTTATTTTGGCTGTCATAATCCCGTTGCCCGATACTGCCCAATTGTGACCGCTCAGCGTCTTCGTTCCGTTCAACACGGTATCCGGTTTATCGAAACTATCATAAATTTGACCGTCTATATTTCGCAGCCCGAACATTCTGCGCTGCATCACTAGTATTTGTTCTTGCTCTGAGCTCGCCATCTATCATCCCACCTCCTATCGAAACGAATTTCCATCTTCTATTAATCTATGACGCGACCGGCAATTGGTGATGAGTCGCGGCTTTTTAATATGCAATAAACTGGAATAAATTGCTCTTATGCTGTCCATAATGGAAAGGAAAAAGATGGCCGCAGTGCGTTCCAGACCTATTCGCTGTCTGTTCAGCGCGGATGGAGCTAAGGCCGCAACATGCTCAGGAGGGATCGTTCTTGTTCAAGTCTGTCTGTACCAAACTATTCGTTAGCGTCTTAGCGCTCATGCTGCTGCTGCCGGCGTTGTCTGCCTATGCTGAAGAGCCTGTCGCACCTCAAGCGCAAGCTGCTTCTCCAGCGGCTAATCTGGCACCGTCTGCACGTTCTGCCGTACTGATGGATGCTGACAGCGGAACGGTTATTTTCGATAAGAACAGCCATGACAAGCTGCCGCCAGCCAGCATTACGAAGATTATGACCATGCTGCTCATCATGGAAGCTCTTGATGATGGCCGACTGAAGTTGACCGACAAAGTGTCGACGAGCGAATATGCCGCATCGATGGGCGGTTCGCAGATTTTCCTTGAACCAGGCGAAGAAATGACGGTTGACGAGATGATTAGAGGCATTGCGCTTGCATCAGGCAATGATGCATCTGTCGCGATGGCGGAGAAGCTTGCAGGTTCGGAGGCACAGTTCGTCAACATGATGAACGAGAAGGCGAAGCAGCTTGGCATGAACGATACGCATTTTGCCAACTGTAACGGTCTGCCGGTTGCCGATCATTACACGTCAGCCCATGATATTGCGGTCATGTCGCGCGAGCTGCTGAAGCATACCGAGATCACGAAGTATACGGGCATGTATCAAGACTATCTGCGCAAATCGTCGGAGAAGCCATTCTGGCTCGTCAATACGAATAAGCTCGTGCGCTTCTATACGGGAGCTGACGGTTTGAAAACCGGCTTCACGAATGAAGCGAAGTTCTGCCTGTCGGCAACGGCGCGCCGCGACGGTCTTCGTGTTATTGCGGTTGTAATGGGTGAACCGAATACGAAGACGCGCAACGCGGAAGTTGCGTCGATGCTCGATTATTCGTTCGCGCAATATACGAATTACTCGATCTTCAAGCAAGGGGATCCGATTGGCAAGGTGCCGGTAGAGAAGGGGCAAGTCGCACAGCTGGAGCTGACGGCGACCCATCCTTACAGCGTACTGATGCGTAAAGGCGCATCGACCGGCGATATTCGTCATGAGCTTCAGCTCGATAAGACGATCAAAGCACCGATCAAGATCGGGGATCGCATCGGCCGGATCGTTGTGTATCAAGGCAATCAACAGCTCTCGGAGTTCGAGGTGCAATCGCCGGTTACGGTCGAGAAAGCAAGCTGGTGGACGCTCATGAAACGGACATGCTCGGGTCTGTTCAGCTAAAGTTAGAAGCACAATTTGTCGGCTAATAGCGTCGCGGTTCTAGTTTTGTCGCTAGGCAGGAATGGGGCTGCCCTGCGGAGAAATGCTTGTTCATCACGGGGAGGAGTGAACAGGATATGAGTCTTCAAGTAGAGTTGGAGCATCAACGCAATGTGTTGATCGTCCGCCTGAGAGGAGAGCTTGACCATCATACGGCGGACATTGTTCGAATCCGGATGGAAGAAGCAATCCTGAAGAGCACGGTTGAGCATGTTGTTCTCAGCCTGAAGGATTTGATCTTCATGGACAGCTCCGGTCTCGGTGTCATCCTGGGCCGATACAAGCAACTGAAGGCGAAGGGCGGCGTAATGGCTGTCTGTGACGTGAATAAAAGTGTATACCGGTTGCTCGAGCTGTCAGGCTTGTTCAAAATTTTGGCTGTTCACGATAATGAGCGCGCCGCGCTCACCAGTCTGGAGGTCGTATCATGAACGAGACGAGAGCTGTCAATACGATGCGCGTAACGTTCTCCGCCCGCAGTGAGAATGAAGCGTTCGCCCGCATTACTGTCGCCGCCTTCATTACGCATCTAGATCCGACACTCGATGAGCTGAACGACCTGAAGACGGTCGTGTCCGAAGCGGTAACGAATTCGATCATTCACGGCTATGACAATGATCCGGCTCGATTCATTACGATCGAAGCCTCGATCGAAGATGAAACGCTGCATCTGATCGTCAGTGACGAAGGCAATGGGATTGAAGATCTGGAGCTGGCACGTTCGCCGCTCTACACGTCTAAGCCGGAGCTGGAGCGCTCGGGCATGGGTTTTACGATAATGGAAAATTTCATGGATCGGTTCGAAGTGACGAGCGAGCCTGGCCGCGGTACGCGGATCGAGATGTCGAAGCGAATCGAATCGAAAAAAGCGCTGTTCAATTAGGCGCATAGGGGTTGGACCTCATGGAAGTCGATTTGAAGCAAACGGCGCAGCCGTATTTGGATGACGCAGAAGTGAAGCGTCTAATCGCCCTGAGCCAGTCAGGAGACAGCGTGTCCCGTGACACGCTCGTCCACTGCAACATTCGGCTCGTATGGTCGGTCGTGCAGCGGTTTATGAACCGCGGCTACGAGCCTGACGACCTGTTCCAGATCGGTTGTATCGGACTGCTGAAGTCGGTCGACAAATTCGATTTGTCTTACGACGTCAAATTTTCGACCTATGCGGTGCCGATGATTATCGGCGAAATCCAGCGCTTCCTCCGTGACGATGGAACGCTCAAGGTAAGCCGATCGCTCAAGGAAACAGCGAACAAGGTGCGCAAGATGAAGGATGAATTGTCCAAGACGCTTGGCCGCCTGCCGACGATTAACGAGGTTGCGGAAGGACTCGGCATATCGCCCGAGGACGTTGTATTCGCACAAGAGGCGAATAAGCCGCCTACCTCGATACACGAAACGGTATTCGAGAACGACGGTGATCCGATCACGCTAATGGACCAAATTGCAGACGATACGCAGGAGAGATGGTTCGACAAGCTGGCATTGGCAGAGGCGATCGAAGGGCTCGCAGAGCGCGAGCGGCTTATCGTTTATCTGCGATACTTCCGCGACCAGACGCAGTCGGAAGTCGCGAGCCGACTTGGCATCTCTCAAGTGCAAGTATCCAGGCTAGAGAAAAAAATATTGCAGCTCATCAAAAACCAAATCGCCCAATAAGCGGCGATTTGGTTTTTTTATTGCCATTGCAGCCATACTATCCAGGAACCGTTACGTATGAATTGGCTGCTTGTCGCTTGCGGACAGGAGGTGATACGCGCTTGGAAGGGAATGTATCGGCACCTACGGTGCTTTATATGCGGCTGAAGAAGCGGGTCCATATCCATGAAGGCGACACAGTGACATTGGGCATGGTCGCGAGGCTGCTAACGGATGACAGCATAGCGGACGTGTTGGAAACACTTGTGCTGTATCATCACCGGACGTCTGACGGCAACCGCGTCGTTATCGATCTGCTGCAGATGATACGCGTCATTCGATTGCAGTTCCCGAACCTGACGATCGAGACGTATGGCGAACCGCATGTACTCCTTATGGTGGGCGAGAAAGCCGAGCGTGCAAGAATGCCTGTGCTGCTTGTTTCATGGCTGCTGTTATTTTTCGGCGCGGGGCTAGCCATAATGAACTTTCATACAGACGTAAGCATGAAGGAAGTTCATATGCGAATCGCAGAGCTCGTCACAGGGAAGCGGGAGGAGCATCCGCTCTGGTTCCAAATCCCATATTCGGCGGGCATTGGCCTTGGTATGCTGCTGTTCTTCAACCATCTGTTCAAGAAGCGGTTTAATGAGGAACCGAATCCGCTTGAGGTAGAGCTGTATTTGTACCAGGAGAACGTGAATGCCTATGTCGTAGCGGAAGAGATGCGCAAGAAGCAGAACGGCAATGGGCCGGGCGGTCCGGCGGGTGAACCGCATGCTTGATCTAGGCCGTAATTTATTCGTCGCGATGCTTGGTCTTGGAGGCGGTCTTGCCGTAGGTTCCGGATTGGTCTCGCTGCTGATCATTTTGGACTTGATCCCGCGGCTGGCGCAGCTGGGCAATGCGTATCGGAAGTCGGTATGGTTCGAAACTGCAGTTACGGCGGGAGCGCTATTCTGGACGGTAGCTGACTTTATGAATTGGAAGCTGTATTTGCCTAACCAGCTTGTTATGCCGATTGCAGGTGTGCTGGACGGGCTGTTCGTCGGCTTGCTTGCTGCAGCGCTAACGGAAGTAATGAACGTGCTTCCCATCTTGGCGAAGCGAATGTCGCTGTCAAGACATATAGCAGCGCTTGTCTGGGCGATGGTGCTGGGCAAGACGGCAGGCTCGCTGTTTGATTGGCTCTATTATCAGTGGTAAGCAACAAGGAGGACGGAGGACATTATGCGAAATCGGGACAGACAGACACCAGACGATCAGTCGTTCATCATACCGGAAATCATCTCGATGATGGAGGAACTGGAAGACGAAGATGCATTGGACCACCCTTCCGCTTCGAAGGCTGTGCACAGCAGTGATAACGAGTCTGACGAGCTATCAGCGGTTATCGAAGAGATCAGCGAACCAAAGGCACAGAAGGCGAAACCAAGGTCAAGTGAAAACCTAGAAGCGGAAGAAAAAGATCATGCGGAGCGTGAGAAGGACCATTTTACGCAAGAGGATCTAGATATCGAGCTCCTGTCGCTCATCAAGGACAAGGAACGGCTGCATCAACTGCTGTCTGCGCAGCTCGTATCCAAGGAACCTGCTTCTCACAGCGGAAGTAAGTCCGCGCAGCATGGTGAAGCCGATAAGAAAGATAAGGCGGCGGAGCAGCACCATACCGATGATTCGAGCAAGGACAAGGGAAAGAAACAACAGGTGCAAGCTCATTCGGAACAGCAGGATCACTCTGATTCCAAGTTCAAGAAACAAGGGAAATCGCAGGATGGCGGTGCACATGGTGAGGAACAACCTCTGGTTGAACCCATTCCCACGAGCATTGAACAGTATCTGAAGAAGCTGGAGGATGCGGGTTTCCACACAAGCTTCGATATTGTGGTGCGTGAGATGACGTTTGGCGAAAAGCGGACTGCGCTGTTTTTCTACAATGGCCTTGTGAAGGATACGCTGCTGACAGACGTCCTCACTCGACTGACCTACTTGCAGACTGAAACGCTCTCGACGAATGCGCTGCATGATTTCCTGCACTACTATGTGCCTGCCGTTCAAGTGAAAGCGGTTGACGAGTGGGATGATATGCTGCTCGAAGTGATGTCCGGCGCTTCTGCCTTCTACATCGATGGAGAAAGCTCAGCACTCATTATCGACGCTAAAGCATTCCCTTCGCGCGGTCCTGAAGAGCCTTCGTTAGAGCGTGTTGTCCGCGGTTCAAGGGATGGTTTCGTCGAGACGCTCATGGTCAACGTGTCGCTTGTTCGGCGTCGTCTGCGCGATCCGATGCTTCGATATGAAATCGTTCGAGTCGGTCAGCGGACGCAGACTGACGTATGTATTGCTTACGTAGAGGATATTACGGATCCGGAATTGATCGAATCGATTCGTGACAAAATTCAACAGGTGAAGATCGACGGTCTGCCGCTGGCGGACAAGCAGCTCGAGGAAGCGACGGTGAAGCGGGGATGGAATCCGTATCCGCTCGTTCGATATTCCGAGCGCCCAGACGTTGTAGCCGCCCATTTGCTCGAAGGCAACGTAGCCGTATTCGTCGATACATCACCCAGCGTCATGTTATTGCCGACGACGTTCTTCGATCTGATTCAGCATGCCGAGGAAAACCGCCAGACGCCTTTCATGGGCACCTATTTTCGCTGGGTGCGCTTCATCGGAATATGGGCGTCGCTGTTCCTGCTGCCGATTTGGTTTTTGTTTGTGCTTGATCCGAGCTTGAAGCCAGCATCGCTCGATTTCATCGGCCCATCGAAAATGGGCGAGATTCCGATAGTCATTCAGTTTCTGTTGGCAGAACTTGGTGTCGATCTGCTGCGCATGGCCGCCGTCCATACACCAACGCCGCTTGCTACTGCAATGTCCTTGATCGCAGCCCTGATGATCGGCGATATCGCAGTATCGACAGGGTTGTTCATTAATGAGGTTATCTTGTATATGGCAATCGCTGCAGTCGGCATGTTCGCAACGCCGAGCTATGAGCTTGGCCTTGCGAACCGCATCGTTCGGCTCTTGCTCATTGTGTGTGTTGCGGCATTCAAAGTTCCTGGCTTTGTTATCGCAACGACGATCGTCATGCTGGTACTCTCGATGGAACGTTCCTTCAACCGTCCGTACATGTGGCCGTTCATTCCGTTCGATCTGAAGGCGATGATCAACATTATCGTGCGGCCGCCGGTGTTGTATAATCGGACTCGTCCGAATCTGCTGCGCCCGAAACAACGGGATAAAATGCCGCGTACGTAGGGCCGTGCCAAAATTAGTGCAAATGAAATGATGAAAAATACATTTCTCCGATAGATGGTTTAGAGTATACTGATGACATTGGGTACAAATGAAATTGGTATTCCTATACAACATTTACTATCGGAGGGATTTTGTCCATGTTTTTGCACGGGACTAGTGAAATTAATGATAAAGGTCATCTACAAATCGGCGGATGCGACACGACAGTGCTTGCACAAGAGTTCGGTACGCCGCTCTATATCGTAGACGAAGGACTCGTTCGCCAGCGTGCACGTGAATTTGTCGAAGCTTTCAAAGCTACGGGACTGAAATTCCAAGTGGCATACGCAAGCAAAGCATTCAGCGTTATGGCTATGTGCGCAATCGCAGAGCAAGAAGGCTTGTCGCTTGACGTCGTTTCCGATGGTGAGTTGTATACGGCACTTCAAGCCGGCTTCCCGGTTGAACGTATTCACTTCCACGGCAACAACAAGACGCCTGACGAGATCAACATGGCGCTTGACGCAGGCATCGGCTGCTTCGTTGTCGACAACTTCATCGAGATGAGCCTGCTCAACGCTCTTGCAGCAGACAAAGGCAAGACGGCTAACGTACTGCTTCGCATTACGCCAGGCGTAGAAGCTCATACGCATGACTACATTTCGACAGGCCAACAAGATTCGAAGTTCGGCTTCGACCTTGGCAACGGCACGGCATTCCGCGCGATCGAAGAGACGCTGAAGCTGTCGAACCTGAACCTGCTCGGCGTTCACTCGCATATCGGCTCGCAAATTTTCGAAGTTGAAGGCTTCGGCATGGCGGTTGATAAAGTAGCGAAATTCGCTGTTCAAGTTCGCAACGAACTCGGCAAAACATTCTCTGTTATCAACGTAGGCGGCGGCTTCGGCATCCGTTATGTTGAAGGCGACACGCCACTTCCGCTTGCAACGTATGTAAACGCAATTGCTGATGCGATCATCTCGAACTTCACGTCTGCCGACTACCCAACGCCAGAGATCTGGATCGAGCCAGGCCGCAGCATGGTCGGCGACGCGGGTACGACGCTGTACACGATCGGCACGAACAAAGAAATTCCAGGCGTGCGCAAATATATCGCAGTAGACGGCGGCATGACAGATAACCCGCGTCCTGCTCTGTACGGCTCGAAGTACGACGCGCTTCTGGCGAACCGTGCGAACGAAGCAAACGAAGAGACGGTTTCCGTAGCCGGCAAATGCTGCGAGAGCGGCGACATGCTCATTTGGGATCTTGAGCTGCCGAAATCCGAGTCTGGCGACCTGCTTGCCGTATTCTGCACAGGAGCGTATAATTACGCAATGGCGAGCAACTACAACCGGATTCGTCGTCCGGCTGTCGTATTCGTCAAGGACGGCGAAGCATCGCTGGCGGTTAAACGCGAATCGCTGAATGACATCGTAGCTAACGACGTTATTCCACAGCGTCTTCGTAAGACGACTGTATAAGCAAAATCGTGTATCGCAGAGCGAAGCATCGCGCGATCATTTGAGGAATCAGGAGTTGAACGATAATGGCTAAACAAGCACACATTACGCTTTCGAACGGCGCTGTCGTTAAGATTGATCTGTTCGAGAAAGATGCACCGAATACGGTAGCGAACTTCGAGAAGCTGGCTAACGAAGGCTTCTACAACGGCCTTGTATTCCACCGCGTTATTCCAGGTTTCGTCGCGCAAGGCGGCTGCCCAAGCGGCACAGGCACTGGCGGCCCTGGCTACACGATCGACTGTGAAATCAACCCGAACAAACATGAGCGTGGTACGCTTGCAATGGCACATGCTGGCCGTAATACGGGCGGTAGCCAGTTCTACATCTGCTACAAGCCACAACCGCACCTCGATGGCGTTCACACTGTATTCGGCAAAGTTGCTGAAGGCATGGATCAAGTTGACGCTTTCAAAGGCCGCGACAAAATGGAAAAGGTTGAAATCGTCGAAGTATAATCGCGATTACACCCTTCCTCTAGAAGCCGCGGGGACACGACATTCGAATGTCGACGGTCCCGCGGCTTTTTGAAATCCAAGGCGGATATCGGGAACGAGGCTTGCCTAAGCACTGCAGCAGTCGTTTCACCTTGCAAAATGACAAACTGAATGGTATAGTTTACGAAACTATATCGTTGCCGCGCTAATGCGGCGAATATGTAATACAATAGGCGACTTTCCTTCGGGGTACGGTGAAATTCCGAACCGGCGGTGATCGCTGGAAGCTGTATATGCTACCATTCGTATGGTGCGAGCTTCCGGCGTCAGTCCGTGACCCGAAGTCTCGTAATTTCTTACGTGTCTTCATGTGGAAGAGGCTTCGGTGGACCTGGTGCAATTCCGGGACCGACAGTATAGTCTGGATGGGAGAAGGGAAGCATTCAACAAGTACGCCATTCGTACGGGTTTCTTTGCTATCCTTTTCACAAGGTTAGTATCGTGACCCTCGCTTGAAATATAAGACTTTTATAAGTTTTTTTCTTATACGTAAGCTTATATTTCTTCGGACTGAAACACACTGTGCCGTTTAAATTTCGGTGACAGTTGTTTCACCTTGCGTATGCGGCTTTTTGAATGTTTTTCACAACATGCATAACGCCAGCGCACAAGCGCATGCGTTACCCATCCCCCCGTCGGCAGTCTGCCGGTCGGGGGGTTTTTGTTAATGTCTGCAATCATGAATGACGAATTTTATATGAAACTTGCTCTGCAGATGGCAGAAAGCGCAAGCGGTCAGACGAGTATCAATCCCGTCGTTGGCTGTGTCATTGTGAAGGAAGGGCGTGTCGTTGGACTTGGCGCGCATCTGAAGCGGGGCGAAGGTCATGCCGAGGTGAATGCGCTCCGGATGGCCGGAGCGGAAGCAGAGGGTGCAACTGCTTATGTGACGCTCGAGCCATGCAGTCATTATCGGAAGATGACACCGCCTTGCTGCGATCGATTGATAGAAGCGAAGGTGGCACGCGTCATCATTGCAGCGTTAGACCCGAATCCGCAAGTGGCAGGCAGCGGCGTCACAAGGCTGCGGGAAGCGGGAATCGAAGTGTCGCATGGTCTGCTTGAGCATCAGTCTCTAGCGATGAATGAAGCGTACAATAAGTTCATTCTGACGCGATTGCCGTACGTTACACTCAAATCTGCCTCGACGTTGGATGGCAAGGTCGCTGCTCGTACAGGTGACAGCCGCTGGATCTCGGGTGCTGTGTCACGACAAGCTGTACATACAATGCGTCATCGCAATGCAGGCATTATGATTGGAATCGGCACGTTGCTGGCGGACGATCCGCAGCTAACGACGCGGCTTGAAGTGCCTGCGCTGCATCCGACGCGCATCATTGTCGATTCGAAGCTTCGGATTCCGCTGGATGCCCGAGTCGTAACCGATGGAGAAGCACCTACAATCGTGCTTACAACCGCTAGCGCTGATGCTGACAAACGCAACGTGCTGCAAGCGGCAGGCGTGGAAGTCATTGATTGCGGCGACGGGCCTGGGGTCGATCTTGCCGAAGCGATGCGGTCGCTCGGCGAGCGAGAGATTAGTTCGATTTTGTTGGAAGGCGGCGGTCGATTGAATGGTTCGATGCTGGAGGCGGGGCTTGTAGACAAGATTGCCTTGTTCATCGCACCGAAGTTGATCGGCGGCGGCGCAGCGGCGCCAGCGGCATTCGAGTTCAGCGGCTTCGACAAGATGGCGGACGCTATCACGCTGGAAGCCGTCACATATGAGCAGCATGGCGATGACATGGCAATCGTCGGTTATCCGTCCAATCGGCATAGGGCTGCAGAGAGGAGCTGATCGGCGTGTTCACAGGATTGATTGAGGAAGTAGGAAAGCTTCGCAGCGCATCTCGTTCTGGCGAAGCGATGGTGCTGACGATCGAAGCTTCTCATGTTCTTGAAGGAGTTGCGATTGGCGATAGCATCTCGGTTAATGGCGTTTGCCTGACGGTAACCTCGTATACACGCTCGACGTTCCAAGCAGATGTAATGCCGCAGACGTATCGTCATTCGAACTTGAAAGACTTGAAGCCTGGCTCGAAGGTTAACCTAGAGCGGGCGATGGCAGCGGGTGGACGCTTCGGCGGCCATATCGTACAGGGTCACATCGATGGCACAGGCGTAATCGTCTCGCGCACAGTTGATGCGAATGCGATCGTGTTCGCCATTCGTGCGGATGATAAAGAACCATTCGCTAAGTATGTGATTCCTAAAGGCTCGATTACGATCGATGGCATTTCGCTTACGGTTATTCGTGCAGAGGGAGGTTCGTTCGCCGTATCGGTCATCCCACATACGCTTGCTCAGACAGCGCTCTTTGATAAGCAGCCGGGCGATACGGTCAATCTCGAAGCGGATATTCTCGGCAAATATATTGATCATCTGCTTCATTACCGAGGAAGCGAAGGAAGTGCGCGTCCAACAGGACGCAGCGGTTTGACCGCCTCTTTCTTGGTGGATAATGGATTTATGTAAGGGAGGGATTGACCATGTCAGAGCATACACAAAGCGCCGAGCGGCTGCTGGGCGATACGTCTGCATATTTTGATTCGATCGAGGAAGCCATTGAGGATCTGAAACAGGGCAAGCCGATTATCGTCGTCGACGATGAGGATCGGGAGAACGAAGGCGACCTCATCGTGCTGACGGAGAAAGCAACGCCGGAAGCGATCAACTTCATGATTACTGAAGCGCGCGGTCTTGTCTGTGTACCGATTACAAGCGAGCGTGCAGAAGCGCTCAATCTGCCTCCGATGGTGAATCATAACACCGATTACCACGGAACGGCGTTTACGGTTTCTGTAGACCATGTATCCACTTCAACAGGCATATCTGCACATGAACGTTCGATGACGGTTATGGCGCTTATCGACGAAACGGCGAAGCCGGAGCATTTTCGCAGACCGGGCCACATCTTCCCGCTTATCGCGAAGGAAGGCGGCGTGCTTCGTCGCGCTGGCCATACGGAAGCAGCGATCGATCTTGCGAATATGTGCGGAGCGAAGCCATCCTCGGTCATTTGCGAAATTATTAAAGAAGACGGAACGATGGCGCGGCTGCCCGATCTGATTGAGTTTAAAGAGAAGCATGGCCTGAAGCTGATCTCGATTGAAGAGATGATTAAATATCGTAACGGGAAAGAACGGCTGGTGGAACGCGCAGTCGAGACACCGCTTGCGACCGAATATGGCGACTTTACGGTCATCGGATATTCGAATCAACTTGACGACAAAGTCCATCTGGCGTTCGTCAAAGGCGAGATCTCGCCGGATCGTCCGACGCTCGTTCGCGTTCACTCGGAATGCTTAACAGGCGATGTGTTCCATTCGAAGAAATGCAGCTGCGGCAAACATCTTGATGCGGCAATGCGTCAGATTAATGAAGCGGGCAATGGCATTCTGCTCTATATGCGGCAGGATACCAAAAGCGAAGGTCTGCTGAGCAAATTAAAATCTTATCAGCTTCAGGAGCAGGGATTCGACAAAGGCGAGGCGAATAAGAAAGTTGGATTTCATCCGGATTTGCGGGAATATGGCATCGGAGCTCAGATTTTGAAGGATCTTGGCGTAAGCAAAATGCGTCTGCTCACGAATAACCCGCGCAAGATTAAAGGACTGGAAGGCTATGGCCTGGAGGTCGTTGATCGGGTTACGTTGAACAAAATATATGACGATTACTGCATCTAATTTAATTTAATCGTATCTAATCGGAAGGAAGATGAACAATGAAACATTATGAAGGACATTTAATCTCGCAAGGCTTGAAATATGGTATCGTAGTTGGACGTTTCAATGAATTTATTACGACGAAGCTGCTGTCCGGTGCACTTGACGCGTTGAAGCGTCACGGCGCAGAAGATTCCGAGATCGAAATCGCTTGGGTGCCAGGCGCATTCGAAATTCCGTTCGCAGCGCAGAAAATGGCAGAGAGCGGCAAGTATGACGCTGTCATTACGCTTGGTGCGGTAATCCGCGGATCAACGCCACACTTCGATTTCGTATGCAACGAAGCGGCTAAAGGCGTTGCTGCTATCGCGCTGAAAACTGGCGTTCCTGCGATCTTCGGCGTATTGACGACGGACTCGATCGAGCAAGCGGTTGAACGCGCTGGTACGAAAGCGGGCAACAAAGGCTGGGAATCTGCAACGTCGGCAATCGAAATGGCGAACCTGACACGCCAGCTTCAAGGCTAATCGTCTGGCAGCAGCAGTGCTGCCAAAATGTCCGTAGGGGGATCTACTCTGCTGCGGATAACGATAGCCGATCATCACCCGGGAGGACGACGCCGTGACGGTGACGTATAAGCTGGAAACGTTCGAAGGACCGCTCGATCTGCTGCTTCACTTGATTGACAAAGCCGAGATCGACATCCACGAGGTATCCATCAGCGAGATTACCGATCAATATATGAGTTATTTGCAAGCTATGCAGGAGCTCGAACTCGAAGTAACGAGCGAGTTCCTTGTCATGGCTGCTACGCTGCTGTCAATCAAGAGCAAGCAGCTTCTGCCGAAGCCGCCTATCATCGAGCTCGATGAGTTCGAAGATTGGCAGGATGACGGGCCCGACCCGCAGGAAGAGCTGATTCAGCGCCTGCTGGAATACCGCAAGTACAAGCTCATTGCTGCCGAGCTCCGGGATAAGGAGTTTGAGCGCAGTCTTGTTTTTGCGAAGGAACCTGAAGATTTGACGCCGTTCATGCATGAGCTGCCGTCCAATCCGGTAGAAGGGCTGCACATCGATGATCTCGTGCGGGCATTCCAGAAGGCTCTGCGAAGAGCCGTTCGCCGTAATTTCGTCGCTACTGTCAAACGTGACGAAATTTCCGTGAAGGACCGTATTCGCGATATCGTAGAAGTGCTGAAGCAGTACGAGACTGTCCGATTCTCGAAGCTGATCAAGCAAAATATGGACCGTCACGAGATCGTTGTGACGTTTCTGGCGATATTGGAGCTGATGAAGATGAAGCATATTCGCTGTCATCAACATCAGTCGTTCGATGATATCGTCATTCATTGGAGAGGGGAAACGCCGGAGGATGGACTTTCAGAGCTACAAATCGATTATTGAAGGCTTGCTGTACATGGCAGGAGAGGACGGCCTCAATGCCAGGCAGGTTGCCGAGATTTTGCAGATCGATGTTCAGACGTCGGCGGAGCTTGTCTACGATTTGAAATGCGATTTGAAACGCGAAGGAAGAGGCGTGCAAATCACGGAGGTCGCAGGCGCCTATCGAATGACGACAAATCCGGAGCACGCCGTTTATTTCGAGCGTATGGCGTATTCGCCGGCTCGCGCGAGCCTTTCGCAGGCAGCACTTGAGACGTTGTCGATCGTGGCATACAGACAGCCGATTACGCGTGTCGACATTGAGGAAATTCGCGGCGTCAAGAGCGACCGCGCCATTCACTCGCTCGTCTCGAAGGACTTGATTGAAGAGGTCGGTCGTGCGGAAGCGATAGGCCGGCCCATTCTATACGGGACAACGAAGGCGTTCTTGGATTATTTCGGTCTCTCCGCGCTTAGCGCCCTGCCGGAACCTGCGAATGTAACGGTGGAAGATCTCGACGATGGTTCGAATATGTTATTCGAACGGTTCGACGGACGTCAGATGACATTCGATGAGCTGCCGCCGATTCCGCCTGCACCGCAGGAAATCGCAGCTGCGCAGGAAGACGAAGAAGATTAAGCACATGAGATCTGTCAGCAAGGCCATACTATAACCAACTGCTGCTTGTCATAGCGATAAGCGGAACACAAGCCAAATGCTTGGAGGATGGAGGAACCGCAAATGGCGGCTTTTTCACATGGTTGGATATGGTGGGCGGCTGCAGGTCTCTTTTTTTTGCTCGGATTGCTCATATGGTTCTCGCCGATTGTATTGACAACCCAAATGAAGAAGATCAACTTGGATGACGACTTGGAAGTGCACATTAAGGCGTTGTACGGTATCGTTCGTTTGAAGTGGCACATGCCTGTCTTAGAATGGACGAATCGCGGCATTAAGGTGCGTACCGAGAAGGACAACATGGAGGGCCACGGCGAACAGGAAGAGAAGATGGATGCAGCGCGCGTGCTGAGTATGACGAATCGGCTCAAAATGATCGTTGCGCAGGTTGAAGGCGCTGCAAGCCTCATTACGAAGGTACTGCAAAAGGTAAAGGTGGAGGAATGGCGGTGGATAACGGAGGTAGGGACCGGCGATGCCATGTGGACAGCCATGTGCACGGGCATGTTGTGGTCAGTCAAAACGACTGCAATAGGCGTTGCCTCACAGCTCGTGCAGCTAGTAGCATCGCCGGTTATTGATGTCCAGCCGGCATATAACCGCACATGTCTCGTATCCGAGTGGAAGTTAGCCGCACGGATGCGGCTTGGTCAGGCAGGTATTGCTGGAATTCGATTAATTAGCGGGATGCGTAAGTTGAAGGCAGGTACGGCTGGTCTGCAGCGTGTTTTGCCGAAGACCTAGGCCATGAAGCAGTAAAGTTAGAGGGAGGGCAGCAGCTGCTGCTCTTTTTTTTTGTTCCGTTAGAAGATATTGACATATTTAAACAATCGCTATAGAATTGATCATGTTCAATGGATATTGAATTGCATGGCTTATAGTTTTAATATTTATTAAACTCAGGGGTGATGGTATGAGCAGTATGGAGCATAAAACAGAATCAGAGCAAGATGATCGGCTTCGAGAACTCGTTACGATTACATATGCCGAGAATATGGAGCTCGTATATATGATGTACAAACTTGCAAATCTTCCGCGGCTTTGCGAGCTAGCGGAGCAGCTGTCGTTTGATATGAATACGAATGAAACTCATTTAATGGAACAAGCAAGCCAAGCGCTTACGCCGCATCAACGGCGAGAACTTGCATTTTTCTTTGAAGGTCCTGTCGTACATTCCGGAATGGAATACGGTTTTATTCACACGGTGTTACAAGATACAGAGCAGACGGATATTAACAGTTGGGTAAGCAGGATCGAAGCGGTACCGGGACAAGAGATCGTAGAACAGATGGTTTTTGGTGCTTGCAGTAATCAGTTAGAAGAATTATTTCAAGGTGATTCATGGTCGAATTTGTTTACAGACAAGGAGAAGCTTAGAAGTCGTTTGGAGTCGTTGAAATTCAGCGAAGAACAAGATCAGGTTCGCTGCTCCCTGTTGGAATGTATAGATAATCCTGAGGAAGCGAAGGAGCGATATCTCGCATTATTTCGCCAGTTTTATATGCGCGCTTTTCAACCTATTGAGCTGCTATTGAAGTCAATCGCCGATGCAGCTATTGAACGGTATGAAATAGCGTTTGAGGAGAATCCGTCAGCCTTTATTACGCAATGTCTCCGATTAGATCCGTCGTGCATCGATAAGCCAGTGAAGATCCATGTAAGCGTCAGTTCACAGGTAGGCAGTGCTTTCTACGCAGGGAGCATGCCGGAGGATTGGGCTGTTATCGGAATATATAATGATACTTATTTCGGCGCTGCTGCCGTTACGGAGAAACTTGAGAAGTTGTTCAAGGCGCTGAGCGATAAGAAAAGACTGGAATTCATGCTGCTTTTGAAGCAGCGGCAGCGGTTCGGTAAGGAGCTTGCAGAAGAACTCGGGATCACCCCTGGAGCAGTTACATATCATGCCGGTTTTCTGCTTGCAGCTAATTTGATTGAGATCTATAAGTCAGAGAATCGGCATTATTATCGTATTCATACCGATCAGGTCATTGCACAGTTGAATGAAGCGATTCGATTGCTTGCAGGAAGAAGCCGGGAGGGGCATTCGTATGACAAATAATCGCCTGCTCATTAGACGTTTAATCGGCTATACGAAGCGATATCGGCTGTTATACATTGGATTACTCTTCAGCATGCTGGTGGGAATTGGGCTTGAGCTAAGTGTTGCGCAATACTTAAACCGCATGACGAACGCGGCAGCGTCCGGCGATCAATCACACTGGGTAAATTTGATTATCACTGGCTTTACGATTTTGCTGCTAACCGTCCTATTTCAATATGGAGACGCATTCTTGAAGGGGGCAGTCTCCTCACGAATTCGCAGAGACCTTCGTAATGATACGATGGATGTTGTTCTTCGGCTCACGCAATCGGAATTCGATCGGTCTCATTCAGGGGAATTGACTGCTCGAATGACGAGTGATAACGGGGCTATTGGCGACTTATTCGGCAATACAATGCTGCAGCTCATTCGCAACCCGCTGCTTGCTCTCGCTGCGTTTGCTTTCTTGCTTAACATCTATTGGCCGCTGGCGCTTATTTGTTTCTTCATCGGACCGACGACGCTGCTGATCGGTGTTGTATTCGGCAAGCCAATTATGAGAAATGCAATTAAACAGCAGCAACGGCAGGAGAAGCAGCTGACCTTTCTGCAGGATGTGCTAAGCACAAGTCTCGTCTTCAAAACCTTCGGGCTGGAATCCCGGCTGTTGCGCAAATTTCGCAGCTTAAGCAGCCATGTGACCGAATCCGAGATGAAGGGAACGCATCTGCAAGCTTCTATCGCAGGGGCAGGCAGCGGAATCGGCTTATCTTCGTTCGTCATCGCATTCGTCTGCGGGGCTTATTTTGTAACGGAAGGAAAAATGGGGATTGGCGGTTTGATCGCATTCATCCAGCTGCTGAATCATTTGACTTGGCCATTCACGAATCTTGCAGGAACCTGGGGGGCTGCGCAGCAGTCGCTTGGCGCGGCTGCACGAATCTTTGAATTGATGGATCGCAATGTAGAGCACTCGACCATTGTTCATAAGGCAGCTGTTGAAGGCGCCTCGAGTAGTATGAAGTTTGAAATGCTGGAGCTCGAACATGTAACATTTGGGTATGCATCGGTGCTTGATAGTGGACTTAACGTATGGGATGATCCTGCAGTGAATGACCTCACACTTACGATAAGAAACGGTCAACGAATCGGGATTGTCGGACCGAGCGGATCAGGTAAGTCAAGCTTGTTTAAGCTGCTGCTTGGTTTGTACCGAATTCAGAGCGGATCGATAAGGCTGAATGGGATTAATCAAGAAGACATAGAACCATCGATTCTTCGTCATTATTACACTGTGGTGCCTCAGGAGACGAGACTATATACGGGAACGATTCGCGATAATCTGTTGTATGGCAACGCCGATGCAAGCGAAGCTGAATTGATTGACGCTCTTCGATCGGCAAACGCTTGTGACTTCGTCATGCAGCTCCCGCAGGGCTTGGATACGGAGTTAGGAGAGCATGGGGGCGGTTTGTCCGGTGGACAGCGGCAGCGGCTGGCAATTGCTAGGGCCATGCTTCGTCATGCGCCTATTCTTCTGATGGATGAAGCAACTTCGGCGCTCGACTCTGAATCGGAACGGGAAATCGTGCAAGCCGTTCGCCGATTATCGGAAGGGAAGACAACAATTACGATTGCGCATCGGCTGTATACCGTTCGTGATGCGGATGCGATTATCGTCATGAATCAAGGGCGAATCCAAGCAATTGGCAAACATGATGAGCTGCTTCAGCAATGCGAGTTGTACCGTCGCATGTATGAGGCACAATCGGGCGATGTCGAGATTCAAGTAGCCTAATTCATATCAGTTCTTCGATCGAGACGGGATTGCCTTGAAAATTTCTCATGCACATAATCTAAGGCCTGTACGTGCACAATACAGAAAGCGTACGGAAAGTCCTTATCCATATCGCACTGAGGAGGAGCAGCAATGTCCAATCATCCGATTGAAGGTCTCATGCAGACCGCGATGGAAAATATCAAGGAAATGGTCGACGTTAATACAATCGTCGGCGATCCGGTTCAAACGCCTGACGGCAGCGTCATTATGCCGATCTCGAAAGTCGGCTTCGGCTTCGTTGCCGGCGGCAGCGATATTCGAATGAGCCATTCAGGCGGTCAATCGTCCACCACTCCGCATGAAGGCCAGACTGCTAATGTGCAAGGTCCTTTCGGCGGCGGCAGCGGCGGCGGTGTATCGATTACGCCAATCGCCTTCCTCGTGGTTGGTACGCATGGCGTGAAGGTTGTTCCGCTTGACAATAACACGCATCTGATCGAACGCGTGATCGATTCCGCGCCGCATGTATTTGATCGCATTCAAGGCATGCTGAAGCAAAATGAGCACCACCATAACCACGACACCATGACGGAATCTCCGCTTCTTTAATGAAATCATGGAAGAGCCCGTATCGGCCATAGAAGCCGATACGGGCTTTTTCATGTTCCAGAGCTGACAGCATAGGTTGTACATATGACATTTGTCATACGAAACAGATGTTAAAATAATCTACCAGCTCTAAATCTGATCAGGTAAGATAAGGAAGTCAGATAACCGAACCGGATGAACGAACATTGAAGATAGGCAGGGGATGGTAACGATGAAGGAATGGGCAATTCAATTAAGCGGCGTTACAAAGGTGTACAAAGGGAAGAAAGCAGTCAACGACTTAACGTTAAGTGTAGAGAAGGGCACCGTTGTAGCGCTGCTTGGTCCGAATGGAGCGGGCAAGACGACAACGGTATCGATGATTCTTGGTCTGATTCAACCTACGAGCGGCAGCGTGAAGCTGCTTGGCGGAGACCCGAAGGATCGCAGCGTTCGCGATCGGATCGGCGCCATGCTGCAGGATGTCAGCGTCATCGACAATTTAACGGTAGCGGAGACGATCGATCTCTTCCGCCATTATTATAAGACGCCGCTCCCGCTCGAGCAGCTTCTTCAGATAAGTGGTCTTACGAACGAACGCGGCAAAATGGCTTCCGCGTTGTCCGGAGGGCAGCAGCGTCGATTAGGCTTCGCTATGGCCGCTGCCGGCGATCCTGAGGTGCTCTTCCTCGATGAGCCGACCGTTGGGATGGATGTGACAAGCCGTCAATTGTTCTGGGACACGGTCAAAGTGATGGCAGGACGAGGACGCACGATTGTGCTTACGACGCACTACCTAGAGGAAGCTGACCAGGTAGCGGATCGAATCGTCGTCATTAACGACGGGAAGCTGGTGGCGGACGGTACGCCAAGCCAGATTAAAGCGACGACGATCGGCCGTACGATCACCTTCACGGCGGGGTCTTCCGTAACCAATGATCGTTTATATGCGATTCCTGGCGTAACGGATGCAGAGTGGAACGGACGGCGGGTCCGATTATATAGCAGCGACACCGACAGGCTCATCGTCGAACTGATTAACAGCGGCGTGGAGATGAAGGATATCGAGATCCAAAGCGGCGGCTTAGAGGAAGCGTTCCGATCGCTTGTAAGCAGCGCCAAAGAAGAATAATTAATGTGGACGAAAAGGGAGTTGGATTGAGCATGGATACAAGTATAAGAAGAGCGGCGCTCGCGCAGTTGAAGTCTGAGCTGCTTCGCACGATGCGTAACAAACGGTTTGTTTTCTTCACGATTATTATGCCGATTGCATTTTACTTTATTTTCACAAGCTCCATGGATGGTAACCTTACGGTAGACGGAATTGACTGGGCGGCTTACTATTTGATGTCGATGTCGGCTTACGGGGTTGTTGGCTCAGGGATTACAACGCTCAGCCAGAAGTTTTCCAGAGAACGGTCGCAGGGCTGGTCTAGACTTCTTCGCATAACGCCTCTTCCTTCTTGGGCTTTCGTCCTTTCGAAAGTCATCGCGCAAGGGTTAATCAATCTGTGTATGATCATCATTTTGTTCATTATTGCTTCTGTCGTTAAAGGTGTCGAGCTGTCGGCGGCACAGTGGATCGAAAGCGGTCTATGGATCTGGTTTGGCAGCTTCTCCTTCATGGCGCTTGGCACATTGGTAGGGACGATTCGGAACTCCGACGTCGTGCAGGTGGTTGGTATGATCGTTTATCTGGGCATGTCGATGTTGGGCGGTCTCTGGTTCCCCGTGGAAACGATGTCGGATACAATGCGTGCAATCGCACATGCGATGCCAACGTACTGGCTGGGCCATGGCGCTTGGAATTTGATCGGCGGCGGATCGTTTGACTGGAACGGCGTGCTCGTTCTTGGTGCATATGTAGTCGGTTTCGTGGTACTATCATCCTATATTATGAGAAAACAGGAAGCGGTCTAATTGTTCAAATCATTGCTGCACACACTGTTCGGCGAGCGGTCTCCTTCGAGGCCGCCTTTGTTCATTTCGTTTATTTGGCTGGTTTATCTTGCATTTCCGCTGCATGCCGTTTTCATGCTTCCATTAGTCGAGATGGTAGTTGGCCTCCTGGTTATCGCATTATTTGCTGTCATGTATATCTACAGCATTCTGCATGAGCGGGGCAGGTTTGTCCTGCTTTACGTCCAGATGGCTATCATTGTTGTATTTACGCTGAAGGTCGATCCCGGATTTATGTTCATGGGCTTTTATTTAACTCCGCTCACCGGCATTATGCCGACAAGGCGCAAGTTTATCATCACCTGGCTATCTTTGTTTGTATTCGTGTTATCTGTGCTTGTCGTGTACCGTAACGAGCTTACTAGCGATGACTTGATCAGCGTTATTCCCGCTATGCTCATTATGCTGGTAATGCCGATGGCGATTCGATTCGGACGCCGTTCCAAAGAATTAAGAGAGAAACTCGACCTTGCGAACGAGCAAATCGCGATTCTGTCAGCCAACGAGGAGCGTGCGCGTATCTCGCGAGACTTGCACGATACGCTCGGTCACTCCTTGTCGCTCATTACGCTCAAGAGCGAGCTGACGGAGCGGCTGATCCTCAAGAATTCAGAGCGTGCCATTCAGGAGGTCAGAGACATACAGGCTACTTCGCGTGCTGCACTTCAGCAAGTGAGGGAGCTGGTGTCGGGACTCAATACTGCAACAGTGGAGACGGAAATCCATAATGCACTGCAGCTTCTTGCAGCAGCCAATATAGAGTCTCGCCTGGAAGGGGAATATCGGGAAGGCTCGGTCACGCCGCTAATTAACAATATATTAGGCATGTGCTTACGCGAGACGGTGACGAATGTCGTTCGCCATAGCGGTGCCTCATGCTGCACGATCGAGAGGATCAGCATGCATGACAGTATGCTGCTTCTTGTTACTGATAATGGGCGAGGAATAGATGATCATTCGACCGATAAGGACAGACGCGAAGGCAATGGGCTCAAAGGGATCCGTGAGCGGTTGAAGCTGGTGGAAGGCAAGATGACAATAGAGAAGCATGGCTCTAAGGGTACGCGGGTGACGATTACGGTTCCTTATGTAAATCGTTCTTCAATGGGCAGATAGGAGAATAGGGCAATGAGGGTCATTATCGCAGAAGATCAAGGGATGTTGAGAGGGGCGCTCAGCGCGCTGCTGGATATGGAGGACGACATCGACGTAGTCGGACAGGCCGAGAACGGCGAGAAAGCACTGGAGCTTATTGAAAATCTGCAGCCGGATATTTGTCTCCTGGATATCGAGATGCCGATCTTAACGGGTCTGGATGTAGCAGAACAGCTGGCTGCGGGGCACCACTCATGTAAGGTCGTCATATTGACGACGTTCTCGCGATCGGGTTATTTCCAACGAGCGATGCGCGCTGGCGTTCACGGCTTCCTGCTCAAGGATGCCCCGATCGACGAATTAAGCGCAGCGCTGAGGCTCGTTAATCAAGGCGGGCGTGCGGTGAGTCCAGAGCTTGCGATCTCGCTGTGGGAAGCAGGGAATCCGCTCAGCGATCGGGAACGCGAGGTTCTGAAGCTGGCAGGCGAGGGATTGTCCGCCCAAGAAATATCCCGCACGCTGCACTTGACTGCAGGGACGGTTCGCAATTATTTGTCCGAAGCTATACGCAAGCTTGATGCGAAGAATAGAATTGAAGCGATCGCGATCGCGAACAAAAAAGGGTGGCTCGATTAGTCGACCGCACAAGAGTTTGAAGAAGACAACGGCACACCCGATACGGTGATGCCGTTGTTGTCATTAACGGCAGGTAGGAGCATAAAGAAGGCGGCTTGGACATATGCTGTACAAGCAGGCACTTTTTGCGCGGCTAATTTGCCATACCAATTGTGCCTAAGGTTGTTGACAGGAGGTTTCAATCGCATGTCCATGAAGTTGCTGCACCGTCATCAGTCGATTAGGCGGCTGCGGTATGCTGCCTTGGCGTTCGCGCTGCTGACTGCTGCGCTCGGGTTCGGATCTGCTGCTCCCGCTGATGCGGCTGCGAGCATTCCGCCGCTCGGAACGCATGCGAAGGCAGCAACGCTGATCGACGTAGAGTCAGGCCGGATTTTGTACAATAAGAATGGAGAGCAGCGTCTCCGAATCGCCAGTTTGACCAAAATCATGACGGCCATCGTCGCGATCGAGAATGCCGATCTATCCGATAAAGTGAAAGTCAGCGTCCGCGCTGCAGGCAAGGAAGGGTCCTCCATCTATTTGCGTGCGGGGGAAGAGATGAAGCTGGAGGACATGCTGTACGGTCTCATGCTTCGCTCAGGCAATGACGCCGCAACGGCAATTGCTGAACATGCCGGCGGGTCTGTCGAAGGTTTTGTCCGCATGATGAACGACAAGGCGGAATGGATAGGACTTGATAACACCCATTTCATGAACCCGTCCGGGCTTGATGAAGAAGGCCACTATTCCTCAGCGAACGATCTCGCGAAGCTGACGGCATATGCGCTTCATAATCCTACTTTCGCCGCAATCGTCAAGACGCGGATGAAGAAAGCGCCGAATCCGAATGAATCATGGGATTATCAATGGTCGAACAAGAACAAGATGCTGGGCATGTACGAAGGGGCGGATGGTGTCAAAACCGGTTATACGAAGCTGGCGCTGCGCTGCCTCGTAAGCTCTGCAACTCGCAATGGACAGCAGTTAGCCGCAGTGACAATCAACGATGGCGACGATTGGGCAGATCATCGCAATATGCTCGATTGGGGTTTTAACCACTACAAGCTTACGGTCGTAGCGAAGCAAGGACAGCCGATCAGCGGATATCCGCTTGCGGCAGGACGTACATTCCGTTACCCGCTCGCAAACGGGGAGTCCGAGCAGCTGCATTCGAAGCTCTCCCTTATTAGTACGACTAGCACGCCATATGCGCTTGGCGAGCGCGGCGTACTCGAATGGGAGCTTGGAGGCAGGACGATTGGCGCCGTTCCGGTCTATGATACAGCCAGCAGTCGATTGCAGTGGAAAGAGAAAAGGCCGCTTCCAGCTTTGGATCATGCAGCAAGTACAGGAGCAGCCGGCAGCTACTCGTTCTCAGATACTTTGCATGCCGTAGTACGAGCATTATTTGGGGGAGGAGCGTGAGCGGCCGATGGTCAACTGGATCTGGTTGTTCATGATTGTCGTCAGCGTAGTCTCCGCTGCGGTGACGGGTAAACTCGAGGCGGTTACAGAAGCGGCTTTCGATGGAGCGAAGACGGGGGTTACGGTCAGTTTCGGACTGATCAGCATTCTCGTCTTCTGGCTCGGCTTAATGCGAATTGGGGAGGATGCAGGTCTGCTGCGTGTGCTGTCAAGAATGCTCGGACCTGCTGTCCGCTTCTTATTCCCCGATGTTCCGCGCAATCACCCTGCTCTCGGGTACATTATGAGTAATATGGCGGCTAACCTGCTTGGTCTAGGGAACGCGGCAACTCCAATGGGCATCAAAGCGATGCAGGAGCTGCAGAAGCTGAATCCGGATCAAGAAACGGCTACTCCCGCGATGTGTACGCTGCTTGCGCTTAATACGTCGAGCATTACCCTTGTACCCACCACATTGATTGCAATTCGGCTTCAATATGAATCCGCGAATGCCGCAGAGATTGTAGGCTCTACGATTGCGGCGACAGCTGTCGCTACAGCAGCTGCCATACTGGCGGATCGCTGGTATCGCAGCCGCGCATCACGTTCGAAGCGTCCGCCGATAACGCCGACCTATACAGCACCGCCTTCGCAATCGGGAAAGGGTGGTGAAGCCGTTGGTTGAATGGCTGTCCACACTGTCTGTTTGGATGATCCCCGCACTTATCGTTTTCATTCCTTTATATGCTGCTTTTAAGAAAGTTCCGGTCTATGAGACGTTTGTCGAAGGAGCCAAAGACGGGTTCGGCACCGCTATCAGCATTATTCCGCATATCGTCGGCATGATGGTGGCGATCAGCATGTTTCGTGCATCGGGCGCGATGGATTTGCTGTTATCGGCATTCAAGCCGCTCCTCGCTCCGCTTGGGGTTCCTGCTGAGGTGCTGCCGCTCGGATTGCTTCGTCCGCTGACAGGAGCAGGGTCGCTTGCTTATACAACGGACCTAATCAAGTCGTTTGGACCTGACTCCATGATCGGTCGAATCGCTTCAACCATACAGGGCAGCACGGACACAACGCTGTACGTTATAACGGTGTATTTCGGAGCAGTAGGCATTCGTAAATCAAGGTATGCGCTTAAGGTCGGATTGTTCTCCGACCTGGTTGGATTCGCTGCTTCTATCGCAGTTTGCCTGCTTTTGTTCAGCTAAATGGCCATTCCAAGGCCGCGTCAACAAATTGTCAAATTTGAAAGTTCCTCTAACAGCAAGGCGGAAGCACAAGTCCGGGCGAGATGGCGTAATGGCCGTCGGTACCGACCTTGTGCTTTTTCGTGCTAAAAGTTAATATGGAGGGTGAGGTGAAAAAGTTGGAACGTTTACAGAAAATATTGGCGCAAGCAGGCATTGCCTCTCGGCGCAAATGCGAAGAGCTTATCTTGACTGGACAGGTGGAAGTGAACGGGGTCCAAGTTACGACGCTCGGCGCTAAGGCCGATCCGAATGAAGATGTCATTACCGTAAACGGGAAGCCGATTGAAACGGAAGCGAAGCTGTATATTATGCTGAACAAGCCGAAGGGCGTTATTACGAGCGCATCGGATCCGCAAGGCCGCAAGGTCGTGTCGGATTTTTTGTCAGGCATTAAACAGCGTGTCTACCCGATCGGACGTCTCGATTATGATACCGAAGGTTTGCTGCTTCTGACGAATGATGGCGAATTCGCCAACTTGCTGACGCATCCGAAGCACCATGTGCCGAAGACGTACTTGGCGTCGGTGGATGGCGTTCCGCATGGCGAGAAGCTGGATCAGCTTCGTAAGGGCGTTGAGCTTGAGGATGGAATGACGGCTCCCGCCGAGGTTGAATACCAGGACATTCATCCTGAAAACAAGGAATCTACGATCCGTATTACGATCTACGAAGGCCGTAATCGCCAGGTTCGCCGGATGTTCGATGCAGTAGGTCACCCCGTTACTCGTCTGAAGCGGGTCAAATTCGGAGAGCTCGGTTTGCAGAATTTGAAGCGCGGCGGCTGGCGTCCGCTCACGCCGAAGGAAGTAGCAGAGCTCCGTGCGGAGGCTGCGAAGGCAGAAGGCAAAGAGAATCCAATTGCTTCGAATCGTAACGGTAAGAAGCCAGAATGGAAACCGAAGCCGAAGCCGAAAGGTCTGAAGGAGGCTTCTGTATCAGAGGCGGCAGAAGGCCGCAAGCCTGAACGGGCGAAGGCAAGCTCGCGTCCGGCGAACGGACGCTCCCGCAAATCTTATGCTGAAGCTGTCATCGAGAAGGTTATCGGCAGCTACGAGAAGAATGCAGGCGGTGCAGGCAGCCGTAAACAAGGCGCTCAACAGCAGCAATCGGGCGGTCAAGCTAGACCGGCACGTGGACGTACGGCTGCTGCCGGCGCTTCGCGCGATGCTGCAAGAAGCCCGCAAATTTCCGATGGCGGCGGCCGTAGATCGCAGCGGTCCGAAGCTGGCCGGAGCGGCGGACGACCGCAAGATAGCCGGGGACAAGCACCACGTCCAAGCAATCGTCCTGGTTCGAAGGGTGGACCAAGACCGCCGCGCACGCGCAAAGGGTAGTAAGCGTGCTTTAGGGTGATTGAAGATTGTTTGTTACCATGACGGCATTGTCGCGAATGCCGTCGATTTTTGTTCGAATCTGAAGGTTGAATGAATAAGGTTGTTGCAATCTACTAGAGGTGATAAGGCTTGGGCAAAAATCGGAAGCCGATTCAGATCGTCATCTTGCTCGGCGTCTTGCTGCTCGGCGGATATGCGATCGGCAAGACGCTGTTTGCATCTGACGATGGCCGACCGGCAGTCGGTGAGGCAGCGCCGAATTTTACGCTGCTTGATCTGAACGGTCAGTCGCATCAATTGGAGGATTACAAGGGGAAGGCAGTCGTCGTCAATTTCTGGGGAACGTTCTGTCCGCCTTGCGTCAAGGAGATGCCGGAGTTTCAGCGTATGTATGACAAGTATAAGGACAAGTCGTTTGATGTGTTGGCAATCAATTTAAGCGAGGATGATCTAACGGTCAGCAACTTCGTCGGACAGCTTGGGCTTAATTACCCGATTCTAAGGGATGCCAATCGCGTAATTGAGCGCAAGTATGGATTATCGCAGTATCCGACCACGTTCTTCGTCAAGCCGGACGGCACGATAATGGATATATTCGTCGGCGGAATGAGTGAACAAGACATCGATTCGCGGGTCGAACAGCTGCTGCAGTCTTAAGTTTCAGCCGCCCCGCGATATGAGTGAAGTTCAGAAGGAGGCTTTACGTTTTGTTTCAGAATACGAAGTGCGAATGCGGTCACCAGAATCCGCCGGACACGCTGCTCTGCGAGTCATGCGGCAAGCCGCTCGTGGAATCAGATGAGCCGCTAGAGATGCGGTATGACGGCGTAGCCAGACGGTCGCAGAAGCGTAATCCGAACCCGCTCGATCGGGTATGGAACTTTTTCTCATCGGTTCGCATCGCCGTTATTATTATCATCATTACGCTGGTCGGCGCATCGCTCGGTACGATTTATCCGCAAGGTAATGATGCGCAATATTATAAGGAAGCATACGGCTGGAGCGGTAAACTTTATCATTCGCTCGGACTTTCCTCCATGTACGATTCCTGGTGGTTCGTCGGGCTGCTTGTTATGATCGGCACTTCGCTGGTCATTTGCAGTTTGGACCGGGTGCTGCCGCTCTATCGTGCATTGAAGAAGCAGCAGATTCGCAAACATCTGCAGTTCATTACACGTCAGAAGACATCCTATGTCGGTCCGATCGAAGGGGATGCGGAGCAATGGGTGCAGACGCTCGGCAGCCACCTGAAGCGCCGGCGGTATAAAGTACATATTGATGGTACAGCCTTGCTCGCGGAGAAAAATCGGTTTAGCCGCTGGGGTCCTTACATTAACCATATCGGTCTCATCATTCTTCTGCTCGCGCTGCTGGCTCGTACGATCCCGCATTGGACAGAAGAGAACACAATTGCTGTACGCGATGGAGAGACGGTTCAAGTTGCAGGTACCGACTACTATGTGAAGAACGAGAAATTCATTGTCGAGTACTACAAGGAAAGCGAACTGCCGGACAAGCTGAAGCAGCAGCAGCGACCGAAGCTGTATGAGACGCACGCTGTTCTGTACGAATGCGTGAAGTCGTGTGAAGAACCAGGCGTTGAGCCGGAGCTTAAGGAAGTGAAGCAGCACGACATCACGGTCAACCATCCGATGAACTATAAAGGCGTGAAGCTCTATCAAATCGGTTACGATGACGAGCCGCTGCTTCAGTCCGTCAGCCCGGTTATCGAAGATGTGAAGACTGGAAAAGTATACGGGCCATTCGAACTGCCGATGAAGAATCCGAAGACAAGCTTCGAGGTTGGTCCATATACACTTGATTTGAAGGCTAATTACATGGAATTTGCCTTGAATGAGGAAGGAAGCCCCATTACGAAATCACGGGATCCGAAGGCGCCTGCTTTCATCTTTATTGTGAAAGGTCCCGGACTTGACGAGAATGGCGAGCCGTACATGTATTTCCCGCTGGAGAAAGATAAAGAACGTTTCAGTCAGGATCAGATTAACCAAGCAATCGCATCTAAGGTTCAAATCAGAGTCGACGGTATGGAGAACGTCAAATTTAGCTCTTACACGAGCTACTTGCTAATCCGAGTCGATCGTGCGCTGCCTTACGTATGGGTTGGTCTTGGCATTTGTATGCTCGGTTTGCTCATGGGCGCTTACTGGCATCACCGCCGGATTTGGCTGCGGATTGATGACGGTACGCTGTCGCTTGGCGCGCATACGAACAAAAACCATTTTGGCATGCGTTCGGAGACGGCATGGGCGCTTGAGCAAATGGGCATTACGGTCGAGAGAGATAAGCTCGATAACGGGGGTTATAATTCGTGAGTTGGGTTGATTTTAGCGGAGATGCGTATCTAGTAGCATTCGCCTTATACTGTTTCGCGTTTATGTTCTATGTCATTGCTATTGCAGGTCAACGTTGGAGCAATCGAGATTCCAAGCGTCACACAGAGCGTTGGGGCCGCATTGCATTCATCACTTCTTCAGTGGGCCTTCTGGGTCACTTGACCTTCTTCTTCACCCGCTGGTATGGCAGTGGTCAGATTCCGACGAGTAATATGTACGAATTCATGTCGTTCCTCGCGATGGCGATTATGATTGCGTTCACGATCATTTACTTGATTTATCGCAAGCCGATTCTCGGGATGTTCGCGACTCCGCTTGCTGTCATCATCGTTGCCTATGCATCTGTATTCCCGAAGGATGTGCAGCCGCTCATTCCGTCGCTGAACTCGTATTGGCTGAAAATCCACGTGACGACAGCAGCGCTGGGCGAGGCATTCTTCGCAGTTGGTTTTGCAGCTGGACTTATGTATTTGCTTCGTGTGGTCGATTATACTCGTAAGGACGCTGCGGCTCGCAAGGAGCAGCGTTGGGTAGAATTCACGCTGTATGTTATCGTGGTCGTTATCGGCTTCATCAGCATCGTCTTCGCATTCCGCGGCGCGGGTTACGAAGCGCATTTCACGCAAGAGAATGTGACCGTTGATGAACAAGGGCAGACCTTAACGACGGTGGAGCAGGTTCAGTACGATCTGCCGCCAATCTTCAAGCCTTACAACAGCCAAGTCGTATCGGTTGATTCGTTCCTTGGCATGAACAAGCCTTGGTTCGAGACACCGTCTTGGATGAATGGCATTAATGCCGGCCGCAAGTTGAATACGGTGATCTGGTCGATCATTGCGGGTTCGCTGCTGTATGGCCTGCTTCGACTTTTGTTCCGCAAGCCGCTCGGCGCCGTTATTCATCCACTCATGGATGGCGTTAAGCCTAGCGACCTGGATGAGATCAGCTACCGCGCAATCGCCATCGGCTTCCCGGTGTTCACGCTTGGCGCGCTCATCTTCGCGATGATCTGGGCGAACGAAGCATGGGGCCGCTTCTGGGGATGGGATCCGAAGGAAGTATGGGCGCTTATTACGTGGCTGTTCTACAGCGTATACTTGCATTTCCGCTTATCGCGCGGCTGGCAAGGACTTCGTTCCGCATGGCTGGCCGTTATCGGCTTCGTCATCGTCTGGTTCACGCTTATTGGCGTTAACCTCATTATTGCAGGCTTGCACTCGTATGCCGGTGTATAAACCACTTAATAAACGATAAAGGGGCCGTGTCTTCATGACCGATTTCGCGCATCGCATATTAGTTGTAGACGACGAAGAGCGCATTCGCCGCTTGCTCAAAATGTACTTGGAGAAGGAAGGCTACGAAATCGAAGAAGCAGAGGACGGAGAAACTGCGCTTCGAATGGCGGCGGGCAAGGACTACGATCTGATCATGCTCGATGTCATGCTTCCAGGTATTGATGGCGTTGAAGTATGCTCCAGACTTCGCCAGGTGAAAGCTACGCCGGTCATTATGCTGACGGCTAAAGGAGAAGAGATGAACCGCGTGCAAGGTTTCGAAGCAGGCGCTGACGATTATGTCGTGAAGCCGTTCAGCCCGCGCGAAGTGATTTATCGTGTGAAAGCGATTTTGCGCCGCTCTTCGGCTACAGCCTTCTTGACGAAGGAATCGAACTCCAGCAACAATATCGTGCTTCCTCATCTCATTATCGAGCATGATGCACACCGCGTCATGGCAGGCGGGCAAGAGGTCAGCCTGACGCCGAAGGAATACGAGCTTCTTCACTATTTGGCCGTATCGCCGGACAAAGTGTTCTCCCGTGAAGAATTGCTGAAGGATGTATGGAACTATGAATTCTTCGGCGACCTGCGAACGGTTGATACGCATGTGAAGCGTCTGCGCGAGAAGCTGAACAAAGTGTCCGTTGAAGCCGCTTCGATGATTACAACAGTATGGGGCGTCGGCTACAAGCTCGAGGTATCGAAGTAATTGATGAAGCTCGGATGGCTGTGGCGTAGCGTAGTCGGCAAGCTGTGGATGACGATTATCGTGCTTGTGGCAGTCGTACTGCTCATTCTGGGTATGTTCCTGCTTCAATATATCGATATCAACTTTCAAAATTCACATCAGGTTAAAGTGTTGTTCATTGTAACCGGGATTATCGGGTTTCTGTTATCTACGTTTTTCGCTTTCTTCCTATCGTCCAAAATTACGCAGCCGCTCATCGAGATGAAGAAAGCGGCTGCGTCGATTTCCGGGGGCGATTATGAGACGCGCGTTCCGATTCGTTCGACGGACGAGATTGGTGATCTCGCGCATGCGTTCAACCGCATGGCGCATGACCTCGATTCGCTCATTAAGGATTTGAGCCTCGAGAAGAACCATCTCGCCAGCATCCTTCGCAGCATGTCGGATGCAGTTATCACGTTCGATGCAGAAGGTAACGTAACAATGTCAAACCCGCCGGGCGATAAGCTGATGGCGCATTGGAATTCGCTCGATTGGGTCGAGGATGAGGACAACAATTCATGTCCAGGCGTACCGAAGCCGCTACTCGACCTGTTCGGTCATGTAATCGCGGAAGGCGTGGACAGCAGCGACAAGATTCATTTTCTTAATGGCGTATGGTCGGTTGTAATGGCGCCGTTGAAATCAAATGATTCGGTTCGCGGAGCTGTTGCGGTCGTGCGGGATGTTACCGAGGAATTTAAGCTGGAGAAGCTGCGCAGAGATTTCGTTGCGAACGTATCGCATGAAATTCGAACGCCGCTATCGATGATGCAAGGTTACAGCGAGGCATTGCTGGACGGCTTCGCGGATTCGCCAGAAGAGCGAGATGAGCTCGTTCAAGTGATTCACGACGAATCCGTTCGGATGGGCCGACTTGTGAAAGATTTGCTTGATCTAGCAAGGATGGAGGCAGGGCATACGGAGCTTAAGCTTATGCCTTGCAACATCGATGCGCTTGCAAGGCGTGTACATCGCAAGTTTACGGCGTATGCGAAGGAACGGGATATTCGACTTTCGTGCGAGCTTTCGGAGTCGCCTCCGCTGCATGTACAAGCTGCAGACGAAGATCGTCTGGAGCAAGTGCTGACGAATTTGTTGGACAATGCTCTAAGACATACGCCTAGCGGCGCGACCATAACCTTGTCAGGCGAATGGGGACAACCGGAGCCAGGGCAGACGGAACCTGCCTACGTGGTGCTCCGAATCGCCGATGAAGGCGAGGGCATCCCTTCCGATGACCTGCCGTATATCTTCGAACGTTTCTATAAGGCAGATAAGTCTCGCAAACGCGGTTCATCCGGCGGTACAGGACTTGGTCTTGCCATCGTGAAGAACATCATAGACGGCCATCATGGCCGCATACAAGTCGATAGTACAATCGGTAAAGGTACGACATTTACAATACTTTTACCTGTCGATTTAAATCATCAGTTGTCAAAGCGCTCATCATAATGAGCGCTTTTTTGTTGGATTAAGGAGGTTAATCTTGTTCAACGTGAAACATTTTAGGGGCAAGCCCCTAAATACCCCATTGTTTTTAAAATAAAAAAACAAAATTACTTTTATAATAACTTTTAAACCGATATTTCTACCCACCCAAACCCTCCCTGCAAGGGAGGGCCCCAAAGGTCGTGTGACCTCTGGACTC